>DATJWN010000073.1:0-21130 GCA_035501235.1 Reyranella sp. | reverse complement strand
CCGGCTCGACGGCTTCGGCCTGGTCGATCGATTGCGCGCCGATCGCGACCTCAGCGCCGTGCCCGTGATCCTGCTGTCGGCGCGCGCCGGCGACGAGGCCAAGGTCGAAGGCCTGCGCGCCGGCGCCGACGACTACCTGATCAAGCCCTTTTCCGCGCGCGAGCTGCTGGCGCGGGTGGAGTCCAATCTCAAGCTCGCCGGCACGCGCCGCGAAGCCGAGCGCCTCCTCAAGGAGGAGATGGAGGTGCTGGAGGAACTGAACCGCGTCGGCACCGCGGTCTCCGCCGAGCTCAATCTCGAGCGCGCGGTGCAGGTCGTCACCGACGCCGCCACGACGCTCACCCGCGCCGCCTTCGGATCCTTCTTCTACAACGTGGTGAACGACAAGGGCGAATCCTACATGCTCTACACGCTCTCGGGCGTGCCGCGCGAGGCCTTCGCCAACTTCCCCATGCCGCGCAACACGGCAGTATTTGCGCCGACCTTCGCGGGCGAGGCGACCGTGCGCTCGCCCGATATCCGCAAGGACCCGCGCTTCGGCAAGAACGCGCCCTATCACGGCCATCCCAAAGGCCATCTGCCCGTCGTGAGCTATCTCGCCACCTCGGTCGTCTCGCGCAATGGCGAGGTGCTGGGCGGTCTGTTCTTCGGCCATCCCGAACCCGGGGTCTTCGACGAGCGCGCCGAGCGCATCGTCGAGGCGATCGCGGTCCAGGCCGCCATCGCCATCGACAATTCGCAGCTCTACCGGTCGGCCCAAAAGGAGATCGAGCGCCGACGAGAGGTCGAGGATGTGCTGCTGAGGAACGAGCAGGTTCTGGAAGCCAAGGTCGCCGAGCGTACCGCCGAGCTCGCGCGCGAGGCCGCCGAGCGCGCCGAAGTCGAGAGCCGCTTCCAGCACCTGGTCGAGAGCGTCACCGACTACGCCGTCTACATGCTCGATCCCGATGGCATCGTGAGCAACTGGAACTCCGGCGCCCAGCGCATCAAGGGCTACACGGCCGAGGAGATCGTCGGCCAGCATTTCAAGCGCTTCTATACGCCCGAGGACCGCGAGGCCGGCGTCCCCAAGCGCGCACTGCACACGGCGCGCACGGAGGGATCGTTCAAGGCGGAGGGGTGGCGCATGCGCAAGGACGGTTCGCGCTTCTGGGCGAGCGTCGTCATCAATCCGATTTACGACAAAGGCGAGCTCCTTGGCTTCGCCAAGATCACGCGTGACATCACCGAGCAGAAGATGGCGCAGGAGGAATTGCTCAAGACGCAGGAACAACTCGCCCAGGCGCAGAAGATGGAGGGCATCGGCCAGCTCACTGGCGGCGTGGCCCACGACTTCAACAACCTGCTGACCGTGATCCTGGGCAATCTCGAGACGGCGCAGCGCGCCCTCCAGGCGGCGCCGGCCAATGCCGAGCGCGCGTTGCGTGCGCTCGACAATTCGCTGGTCGGCGCCCAACGCGCGGCCTCGCTGACGCAGCGGCTGCTCGCCTTCTCGCGGCGCTCGCCGCTCGATCCCAAGCCGATCGACGCCAATCGCCTGGTCACGGGCATGTCTGAACTGCTGCGCCGCGCGCTCGGAGAGCAGGTTACGGTCGAAACCGTGCTGGCAGGCGGCCTGTGGCGCATCCACGCCGATCCCAACCAGCTCGAGGTCGGCATCCTCAATCTTGCGGTCAATGCGCGCGACGCCATGCCCAACGGCGGACGGCTCACGATCGAGACCGCCAACACGTTCCTCGACGAGGCCTATGCGGCCTCCCAGAGCGAGGTGGCGCCCGGCCAGTATGTCGTGATCTCGATCACCGACACCGGCATTGGCATGAGCCGCGAGACCCAGGCCCGCGCCTTCGAGCCCTTCTTCACCACCAAGGATATCGGGCACGGTACGGGCCTTGGCCTCAGCCAAGTCTATGGCTTCGCCAAGCAGTCGGGCGGCCACATCAAGATATACAGCGAGCTGGGCGAAGGCACGACGGTGAAGCTTTACCTGCCGAGGCTGCTGGCGAGCGACGAGCCTCTGGCGATATCGAGCAGCATCCCGGCGCCGCCCACCGCCACGGGCGAAACCATCCTGGTCGTCGAGGACGATGCCGACGTGCGCGCCAACACCACGGGCATCCTGCGCGAGCTGCGCTACAACGTTCTGGAGGCACCGCTCGCCGCCACGGCGCTGCATCTCATCGAGGGCCATCCGGAGATCGATCTGCTCTTCACCGATGTCGGCCTGCCGGGCGGCATGAACGGCCGCCAGCTCGCCGACGCCGCACACAGGATCAGGCCCGATCTCAAGGTACTGTTCACCACGGGCTATGCGCGCAACGCCATCGTGCACGACGGCCGGCTCGATCCGGGCGTACAGCTCATTCCCAAGCCTTTCACCTATGCCGCCGTCGCCACGAAGCTGAACGAGATTCTGGGCGCGAAAATGCACGAGCCGCGCGTCTTGCTGGTCGAGGACGAATTCCTCGTCCAGATGGTGGCGCGCGAACAGCTCACCGAGCTCGGCTGCAAGGTCGAGACCGCGGGATCGGTCACCGAGGCGATGAACAAGGTGAAGCGGCTACCCGGCGGCATCGACCTCGCCATTGTGGACATCGGCCTGCCCGACCAGAAGGGCGACGTGCTGGCGGCGGAGCTCCGCGCGCTTTACCCCAAGCTGCCGATCGCCATCGCCAGCGGCTACAACGACGAGCGGCTGCGCCAGCGCTTCGCCGCCGATCCCAACGTCCGCTTCATCGCCAAGCCCTATACGATCACCGACCTCAAGCGCGTCGTCGATGGCCTGCGCAGGCCCCTCGCCGGCTAAGCCGCCGGCGGCGGCAAGTCGGACGGGTCAAGTTCGGGGACCGCAGCATCGAACGTGTCCGGACGGACGATCAGCCAGAAGACCGAGCTCGACGCCAGCGTGCAGGCGATGAGGAAAGGCCAGAGGCCGCGCGCCTGCCGCCCGAAGAGGCCGGTATCGACGTGCCTCAGCGCCAACACCGCGACGGAGACGAGGCACAACATCACCCCGACCGCGGCCCCGCCGCCGAAATAGGCCATCATGCCATCCCAACGACGCCAGCGCAGGACGAGGAAGACCGGAATGCCGAACACGATCGCCGGCACGTAGACCGACGGCAAACCGACGAAGATCATCAGGAAGCTCTGGCTGAGCGTGATACCGCCAGTGCCCAGGCTGATGGCCAGCAGCAAAAGCAATGGCGTCAACGGCGCGAAGATGAAGCCCAGGACGATGCGCAAGGCCCTTTGACGGCTCGACATGCGGCATCCAGCCTGCCCCACGCCGACACAACTGGCAATTTCTAGAAATCCAGGGCCTTGGCCTGCACCACGCTTTGGAGCGATGCAATTTTCGCCGTGAGCTCGGTCGAAAGCGGCTGATCGACCTGGATCAGCGCGATCGCCGAACCGCCCGGCTTGTCGCGGCCGAGATGGAAGGTCGCGATGTTCACCTTGTTCTCGCCGAGCAGCGTCCCCAGTCGCCCGATGAAGCCCGGCTTGTCGTCGTTGGTGATGTAGAGCATGTGCGGAGCGAACTCGGCCTCGATCTCGATGCCCTTGATCTCGACAATGCGCGGATGCTTGCCGCCGAACAACGTGCCGCTCACCGAACGCGTGTACTTGTCGGTCGTCACCGAGACCTTGATCAGCGAATTGTAGTCGCTGTCGCGCTCGTGCTTGACCTCGGCCACCTCGATTCCGCGCTCGCGGGCGACGGCGGGAGCATTGACCATGTTCACCGAATCGAGCTGCGGACGCAGCACGCCCATCAGCGCCACCTGAGAGAGCGGCTTGATGTTGAGGGCCGCGACCTGACCCTCGTACTCGATGGCGACGGCCTTGATCTCGGTGTCGGTGAGCTGGCCCGCGAACGCCCCCAGCTTCTCGGCAAGGTCGAGATAGGGTGCAAGACGCGGCGCATCCTCAGCGGACACGTTGGGCATGTTGAGCGAGTTCACGACGGCGCCGGTCAGCAGGTAATCCGACATCTGCTCGGCGACCTGCAGCGCCACGTTCTCCTGCGCCTCGACGGTCGCCGCTCCGAGATGCGGCGTACAGACGAGGTTGGGCGCGCCGAACAGCACGTTCTCCTTGGCCGGTTCCTCTACGAAGACGTCGAAGCCTGCTCCCGCGATATGGCCAGACACAAGCAGATCGCGCACCGCGAGCTCGTCGACCAGCCCGCCGCGTGCGCAGTTGATGATGCGCACACCCTTCTTGGTCTTCATCAGGTTGGCGCGGGAGAGGATGTTCTTGGTCTGCTCGGTGAGCGGCGTGTGCACGGTGATGAAGTCGGCGCGCGGCAGCAATGCCTCGAGCGTCACCTTCTCCACGCCCAGCGCCGCGGCGCGCTCGTCGCTCAGGAACGGATCGTAGGCGATGACGCGCATCTTGAGACCGACGGCGCGCTCGGCGACGATCGAGCCGATATTGCCGCAGCCGATCAGGCCCAGCGTCTTGAAGCTGAGTTCGGTGCCCATGAAGCGGTTCTTCTCCCACTTGCCGGCCTGCGTCGAGGCGTTGGCGTCGGGCACCTGGCGGGCGACGGCGAACATCAGGGCGATCGCGTGCTCGGCCGTGGTGATGGCGTTGCCGAAGGGCGTGTTCATCACCACGACGCCGTGCGCCGTGGCCGACTTCAGGTCGACATTGTCGACGCCGATACCGGCGCGGCCCACGACCTTGAGTTTCTTCGCTTCCGCCAGCACCTCGGCCGTGACCTTGGTTGCCGAGCGGATGGCCAGGCCCTCATAGTTGCCGACGATAGCGCGCAGCTCGGCCGGCTTCAGACCGGGCTTGAAATCGACGTCGCAGCCGCGCTCGGCGAAGATCTCGACCGCACGGGGGGACAGCTCGTCGGAGATAAGAACCTTGGGTTTGGCCATTTCAGTCGTCCTTCATGCTCTTTTGGACCGCGAGCCTCCGGCTCGCCCAGATTCATGAGCGAGCCGGAGGCTCGCGGTCCGGAAGACTAAGAAAACTCGCGTTGGATCTCGGCGTAGGCCCAGTCGAGCCACGGAAGCAGCGCTTCCAGGTCACTCGTCTCGACGGTGGCGCCGCACCAGATGCGCAGGCCCGGCGGCGCGTCGCGATAGGAACCGACGTCGTAGCCCGCCTTCTCGGTCTCGAGCAGGTCGGCCATTTTCTTCGCCGCAGCCGCCTGCTTGTCGGCCGGCAGCGCAGCGAACCAGGGCGCGGTGATGTTGAGGCACACCGAGGTATTGGAGCGCACGGCCTTGTCGGCAGCGAGGAAGCCCACCCACTTGCGCTCGGACGCCCACCTCTCCAGCACCGCGAGGTTGCCGTTGGAGCGCCCCATCAGCCCCTTCAGGCCGCCGACGCTCTCGCCCCATTTGAGGCCGTCGATCGCGTCCTCGACGCAAAGCAGCGAGGGTGTGTTGATCGTGTCGCCCTTGAAGATCGCCTCGGAGAACTTTCCGCCCGAAGTCAGGCGGAAAATCTTCGGCAACGGCCAGGGCGGCGAATAGCTCTCGAGGCGCTTCACCGCGCGCGGGCTCAGCACGAGCATACCGTGCGCGCCCTCGCCTCCCATGACCTTCTGCCAGGACCAAGTGACGACATCGAGCTTCTGCCACGGCAGGTCCATCGCGAAGACGGCGGAGGTCGCATCGCAGATGGCGAGCCCCTCGCGGTCGTCGGCGATCCAGTCGCCGTTCGGGACCTTCACGCCCGAGGTCGTGCCGTTCCAGGTGAAGACGACGTCATGCGTCCAGTCGACCGCCTCGAGATCGGCGATCTGGCCATAGGGCGCCTTCAAGGTGCGCGCATCCTTGAGCTTTAGCTGCTTGGCGACATCGGTGACCCAACCCTCGCCGAAGCTCTCCCAAGTCAGCATGTCGACGGGCCGCGCGCCCAGCAGCGACCACAGCGCCATCTCGACGGCGCCGGTGTCCGAGGCAGGCACGATGGCGATCTTGTAGTCGGCCGGGATGCCCAGAAGGGTACGCGTGCGGTCAACCGCCTCGACGATCTTCTTCTTGCCCAGCTTGGAACGGTGGGACCGCCCGACGGCGGCATCTTTCAGAGCTTCCGGAGTCCATCCCGGGCGTTTGGCGCAAGGTCCCGACGAAAAATCGGGACGCGCCGGACGTGCGTTCGGCTTCATCGACCTCTCCCTTACAGAAGAGCTGCACTCCGGTGGGGGAGCGTGGCCCGCGGTCGATATAGGGAAACGGCCCGGGGCCGTCAATTCACGTCTAGGGCGTCCGGCGAAACAATTCGAAATACGGGCCGGTCGTCGGATCGACGAATGCAGGCTGCACACGATAGTCCCGGTGCAACATGTCGTAGATGGCAGGTGCCCGGTTGGCCCCGGAAACGCTGGCAAGATGACTCGCCAGCTCTTCCGCGCTCCAATCCCAGAAGCCGGCAATGGCGACCCGATAACCCTTGTTGAGCGCCGTATCGATCTGGCGCTTGATCGACTGGGCGTCCTCCTCCGGTGTCCAATGCGGATGGCGGATAGCGCCCGAGTCGATCGCGATCCATTTGAATCTGGCGTCGTTGACGCCGCTGTCCCAGTCCCAGGTGTGACTCCACAGCGCATACTGCCAGACGTTGATCGGCTCGAAGCCGAAGTAGACGAACACCGTGCGTTCCGCCGGAAAATGGCCCTCGATATTGGCCAGCGCCGCCAGCGCGTCGCGATCCCCGCCGCGCCATCGCGACAGCGAGGCGACGTTCCAGGCGATCGGCAGGAGCGACAGCACGACGAGAGCTATCGTCAGCGCGCGTTGCCGACGCGCCATCAACGCCGCGACCAGCAGCGCCCAGGCAAGCGTCAGCCAACTCATGACATTGAGCTGCATCTGCGGATCCTGCGGCTGGGAGTAGATGTTCATCACCTGCCCCGCGCCCAGCGTGCCCAAAAACACGATGGCGATCGCTCGCACGCGCGGATCGTTGCGCCGCGGCCAGAGCAGGATCACGGCGACGACGAAGATCGCGAGCTGCAGCAGAACGGGGACCGAAAGCGGCAGGACGTGCTGCTTGACCGTCGCCGGATCGAGAAAATCGCCGACGATCAGCAGGTAGTTGCCGACGCCCGCCAGCATCATCCAGGCCTTGTCCCAGGAGAGGCCCGCCCATCCGGTATCGACACCCTTGCCGGTCCATAACAGGTCCGGTAGACCCATAGCGCCGTTATGTCCTTCCCAGACCTGTTGCACGATGCCGGTCATGGCCACGATGGCCACGAGCAGTGTCGCGATCAGCGCCGCGCGGCGACCGAGCGGTACCGGCGCCAGCGCGAGCGCCAGCATCAGCGCTGGCAAGGTCGGGAAGATCAGTCGCCATTCGATCAGCCAGCCGAGCGTGAACACGATCGCCACCAGCACGACGCGCGCCCAGGTCGGCCGGTCGAACCAGGCGGCCGCCATCAGCATCGAGGCGAGCAGCACGGCATAGGCCGGCATGATGTCCTCGTTGATGACGGCGAGCAGCAACACGAAGCCGCAGCCGAGATGGAACAGCGTCGCCAGCGTCGCCACCAGCGCGCTGGCCGTCACGCGGCGCACGAAGAGATAGACGAAGGCGCTGGCGAGGCTCGCCCAGAAGGCGTTGAGATAGGCGAACTGCTTCCATGCCACGCCGCGCAGGATGCCGAGCGTGTCGAGCAGCTTGGCGAGCGCGCCGTAGAGGGGGAAGTAGAGATAGTTCGAGGGGTCGAGCCGCGCGTGGCGAAAGTCGGAAATCCAGGGCTCGGCCTGGATCGACTTGTACATGCCGTTCAGCGTGAAGATATGGACGTTCTGCAGCCAGGCGATCAGGCCGCAGAGAAACAGCAGCGACAGCAGGAAGGCCAGCGCCGCCTGGCGGCCGGCCCTCCCCTCAAGAGCCGGCAGGGTCACATCTTGCGGCCGAGCAGGATCACCGCGCCTTCGGGCCCGTAGCTCTCATAGTGCTGGCAGCCGCGCTCCATCGTGAATATCTCGCCGGGCCTGTAAGCGACGGTCTTGCCGTCACGGGTCAGGCTGAAATCGCCCTTCAGCACCATGGCGCGCACGTCGAAGGGATGGCAGTGCTCGGGGTTCACCTTGGCGCCGGGGGTGGTGTTGGTCATGACGTCATAGCCGTCACGCTTGAGTTCGGCTTCGAAGGTTTGCTGGTCCATTGTTTATGCTCCTTACCCCGGTTTACGGGCAGCCACGGCATATTGCGCGCCGAACGGCAGCCATGCCAGCGCGCGATCCACACCTTGCAGGAATGTGATGCCCGGCGGCATGAACATCAGATAGTCGGTATCGAGCGCAAAGCCAACTAACCCTGCCCTAACCTCTTTTGCATCGAGCAGGACGGCATTCTCGTCGATCGGTGTGCGTGCCACGACGTAGCGCACCAGTGGATTGCGCGGGTTGTGCTCGAAAACGTAGAGCCGGCCGCCCGGCCTCAGGAGACGCGCGAGCTCGGCATAGACGGCCGGGCGTTCGCTCGGAGCCACGTGGTGAAGTACGGCGCTTATCGTCGCGATATCGAACTCACTGTCGGCGTATGGCGTGCGCGGCCCATTCTGGGGTTCGAGTCGGGGCGCGGCACCCAGAGCGGCAGGCCACCGGCTGGCAGCCTCGTCGAGCATGCCGGTCGAGACATCGCAGCCGGTAAAGTTCGCACGCGCGCCCAATCCGGCCAGCACACGCATCAGATCGCCTGCGCCGCAGCCATAGTCGAGCAATGCGAGCCCGCCGCGCCGCAGCCCAGGCTCGCGGCGCAGCAGCCAGCGTGCCTTGACTGCGATGAACTGGTCCGGCGAGTTGCCCATCATCCGCTTGACGGGATTGTCGAGGCCGCCGTCATAGGTGGCGGCATGCCGATCAAACTCGGGAGGGCCGAACTCCGCACTCACCGGTCGCCTCCGACGATGTCGCGGATCATGAACAGCGGACGGCCCTTGCTCTGGTCGTACAGGCGGCCGAGATAGGCGCCGATGATGCCCAGCATCAGGAACTGCATGCCACCCAGCAGGCCGACCGCGGCCATCAGCGAGGTCCAGCCGGGCAGTGTCGCATGGAGCAGCCAGCCGACGATGGAATAGACGAAGAAGGCGAAGCCCACCGCCGCCATGATCCAGCCGATGGTCATCGAGGCCATCAGCGGCACGACCGAGAAGGCGGTGATGGCGTCGGCGGCGAAGCGGATCATCTTGCTGACGGGATACTTGCTCTCGCCCGCGGCGCGCGGTGCGCGGTCGTAGACGATCGGCACCTGCTTGCCGCCGATCCATGCCACCATGCCGCGGATGAAGCGATGCCGCTCGGGCATGGCGAGCAGAAGATCGAGCACGCGCCGCGTCAGCAGGCGGAAGTCTCCGGCATCGAGCGGGATCTCGACGTCGGTCATGCGGCCGATCAGGCGATAGAAGGCGGCGGCGGTGGCGCGCTTGAAGAGGCTCTCGCCTGCCCGCTCGCGGCGCTGGCCGTAGACCACGTCGGCGCCCTGCTCCAGGAGCTTCAGCATCTCGGGCAGGAGCTCGGGTGGGTCCTGCAGGTCGGCATCGATGATCAGGATGCGCTCGCCGCGGCAGATCGAGAGGCCGGCCGTGAGCGCGAGCTGGTGCCCATGATTGCGCATCAGCCGCACCGCCACGATCCGACGGTCGGCCGCTGCCGCCGCCGTCATCAGCTCCCAGCTCCTGTCGCGCGAGCCGTCATCCACCAGCACGATCTCGGCCGAGAGGCCCAGCCCGTCGAGCACGGCCCCGGTCCGACGCAGGAACTCCGGCAGCACACCCTCCTCATTGAAGCAGGGTGCCACCACGGACAGGGCCGGACAGGTCTCGGTCATCGCTGGGCAGCCATATCATACCAACCTCATCCTGAGGAGCGACCCACAGGGTCGCGCCTCGTAGAACGGGCACGAGCACCTCGATAGGGCCCCCATCCTTCGAGACGGCCCTACGGGCCTCCTCAGGATGAGGTCTTTCGTGTAGACCATGCCCTCATGACCGCCAACGACAACGACCATCGCGGGCTTCTGCCGGCGGGGCTCGCCGACCTCCTGCCGCCCGATGCCGCGCGAGAGGCCCGCGCGATCGACGTCGCCATCGAGCGCTTCGCGGCCTTCGGCTACGAGCGGGTGAAGCCGCCAATGGTCGAGTTCGAGGAATCGCTGCTGGGCGGTCCGGGCGCAGCCCTCGCTTCCCAGACATTCCGGCTCATGGATCCGGTCTCGCAGCGCATGATGGGTGTGCGCCCCGACATGACGGTGCAGGTGGCACGCATCGCCGTGACAAGGCTGAAGCACGAGCCGAGGCCACTCCGCCTCTCCTACGGCGGCAACGTCATCCGCGTACGCGGCTCGGCGCTGAAGCCCGAACGGCAGTTCGCCCAGGTCGGCACCGAGCTGATCGGCGTCGACACTGCCGAGGCCGATGCCGAGGCCGTGCTGCTGACCGTCGATGCGCTGCAGGCGATCGGTGTCGCCAAGCTCACCGTCGATCTCAATCTGCCGACGCTGGTCGCCGCCGTTGCTGCCGGCCTCAAGGTCGAGGAAGAGTCGCTGCGCCGCCTGCGTCGCGCGCTCGATCGCAAGGATGCGTCGGGCGTGGCGCGCGCGCTCGAGGACAAGAAGGCCGCCGATCTCTTCAAGGGCCTGCTGCGTGCCGCGGGCCCTGCCGAGGAGGGACTGGCCCAGCTCAAGAAGCTCAAGCTTCCCGCCGCCGGCGCGGCCGAGGCGGCGCGGCTCGCCGACGTGGTGAAGCTGGTGCGCGACGCCGATTCCGACCTGCCGCTCACCATCGACCCCGTCGAATATCGCGGCCTCGAATACCAGACCGGCGTCTCCTTTTCGGCCTTCTCCCTGGAGGGCCGGCTCGAACTGGCGCGGGGCGGCCGCTATTCGGCGGGCTATCCCGAGGACGGCGTCAGCGAGCCTGCCACGGGCTCGACGCTCTACATGGATGCGGTGCTCGCCGCCTGCGCGCCGGCCGACGAGCGGCCGCGCCTCTTCCTGCCGGCGGGCACCGCCTGGCGCGACGCCGAGCCGTGGCAGACCAAAGGCTATGCCGTGGTACGTGGCGTGGCGCACGCCGTCGATGTTCGCAAGGAAGCGCGGCGGCTGCGCTGCAGCCACGCGCTGATCGATGGCGAGGCCGTACCGCTCTGAGCCGCTACCGGCAGCGTGTGATCCACGGCGCGGGAGCGCCATTCGACAGCTTGCCGTCCTTGATGCTGTATTCCCCGGTATCGACGTTCTGGCTGACCAGCGGGCGCTGGCGGCCGTTGGCGAACTCCAGGACATTCCGCCGGGTCTGCGGAGGATTGAGCGACCCATAGTAAGTCGTCACCTCGAGCGTGCCGTTGGGCCCGGCCTTGGCCGCGACGACCTGGTTGTTGGCGATGTCCTTGTGGTTGCCGTAGTCACGATCGATGAAAAGCTTGCCGTTGCGGACAGTGAAGACCAGGTAAATGTGGTCCTGCGCGGGCGGCCGGTTGCAATCGTCGCTCCAGGTCCCGGCCAGGCCGAAGCGGGTCGCTATTTCGGCCGGCGATTGCGGCGATGACGCACCATCCTCGATCGACGTCTTCTGCGCGAACGCCACGCCCGACGATGCGCCGAGGCTGAAAACAAACAGCGCCATGAGGCGCGCGACAGATCTTGCTGGCATGACTCCCCCTGGCCCCTGTGCCACAGTATCCCGGTGCCGCACGGCCGCGACAAGAACGATGAGGAGGATCCGCCATGCCGATCTATGAAAAGGGCTCCGTTCGCATCAACTACACCGAGATGGGCTCGGGCTTCCCGCTGCTGATCATTCCCGGCGGCGGCCTCAACTCGACCATCGCCGGCCTCGACGTCAAGCCCGGCCACCCGTTCAACGCCCAGAAGGAGTTCTCCAACGCCTTCCGCTGCATCGTGGCGGACCTGCGCAACTCGCCGCCCGGCTCGTCCAGCGGCCCGGTCGAGATCGACCGGCCATGGGATTCCTACACCGACGACCAGGTCGGCCTGATGGATCATCTCGGCATCAAGAAGTTCATGGTGCTGGGCTACTGCATCGGCCAGCCGATGATCTGGAACCTGATCAAGCGCGTGGGCGATCGCGTCGTCGCCGCCGTGCTGACGCAGCCGTCGGGCTTCCGGCCCGAACTGCCGACGCAGTTCTACGACAACAACATGGCTGGCTGGGGTCCCGCCCTGGTGAAGAAGCGGCCCGAGATCACCATGGATCAGGTGAGCCAGTTCCTCACCAACATGTACACCAAGCGCGCCGACTTCGTGTTCACCGTGGACCGCGACTTCGTCAGGAATTGCAAAACGCCGATCCTGGTGGCGCCCGACGACAGCCCGCCGCATCCCTACAAGGTCGCGATGGAAGTGGCGATGCTGGCGCCCAACAGCCAGGTGACGCTCTATCCTTGGAAGGTCTCGCCCGAGACCGTGCCGCACGCCGTGCGCCACATCCGCATGTTCCTCGAAGCCAACCGGCCGGCGATGGCCGCGACGCAGTCGATGGCCGCGGCTGACTGACGGCTGAGAATCGACGGGGAGGCCGTACCGCCCCACGCGGCCCGGCCTCCCCGTGACCACACACGCCCACCCACACGCCTGGGACCGGGCCCACCGCCCGGTCGCAAGCTCAGTGCGCCGTTGCCGTATCCAGTTCGGCGAGAGAGGCGTCGGCGGGCGTCGCCCGCTGCTCGACAGCCAGCTCGACCAAGCCGAGCAGGAAGACGAGTTCCTTGTCCCGCATGCGGTTCGCTTCGGTCTTGAGGTCCTGCAGGCTGTGCCAGATATGGAACAACTTGCCCGCGGGTCGCGGCACCGGACGCCGCTTGCTGCTGCCGTTCGTCGTCGTCTGAGCCATCGTACCCCCCATACGGACCGAAATTGGCCGCATGGGCAGCAGACGCCGAATGCCGCCAGCCGTCTGTGGCAAAGCGCACAAAAGCCCGGTTTAGGGCTTTCGGCCGTGCTGGCGAACCATGGAAAGCGTGAGGTCCCAGGCGTTGCGGATGTTCACGATCGCGAGCAGCAGAAGGGCGCCGGCCAGAAGGTCAAAGCCAAGTTCCTTCTCCAGGCAGATCGATGCCGCCGCCCCGAGCAGCGCGAGATAGGCGACGCCCGGCAGCACGCCGTAGGCGAAGTAGTCCTCGACATAGTTTGTCATGCTGGTGCGCACGACGCGGATCGTGATCCAGGTCGACAATCCGGCGCCGGCCAGGGCGATCGCACCCACCAGCACGGCGAGGACCGCCGCCTGATGCGAGGGGAAGAGCGCGAGAGCGGAGAGGAAGAACACGCTGCCATAATGGACCACGACGGGGGTCATGAACGTGCGCGTCCCCGCCTGGCGCTCTTCGGTCAGGAATCCGGCGCCGAGCGATACGGCAATGAACATCAGGCCGAGCAGCGTGGCGCTTGCCGTTCCGAGCAGAATGTAGAAGTCATGCCATTCCTTCAGCACCACGAAGTCCTCCCCGCCGGCAGAACACCCAGGCATCGCGCATGAATGTTTCGCGCGCCGCATCCTGGGTCCTGGGATTCCAGAGCGGTGCCGCGGCCCGACGCTGGAAGATCATGTCGCGGCGCAGATCGGTCGTGTTGGCGGAGGTGCCGTGCGCCAGCAGGCTGTGCGCGACGATGATGTCGCCGGCCTCGAGATGCGGCACGACCATGAAGGCGCCGGCATGGAAGCGGCGCTGGCCCTCGAGCTTCACCTCGCCCCAATGCACGGGGCGATCGGTGGGTTGGCTCCGGAAGAGCTCGGCAAAGGCCTTGTGCGAGCCCGGCAGCACGTGGAAGCCGCCCGAAGTGTCCGACCGAACCGGCGTCAACGCCACGCCCAGCAGCACGTTGAACACGCCCAGCGTCTCTTTCTGGCCGCCGTCGATATGAAAGTGCCGCCCGACGATGCCCTTGGTCGAGAAGCCGGGCATGGTCGAGGCGAGCTGCACGAAGTCGAGCGGCGGCGCGGAGTCGAGGATCTCGAGCGACAGTGGATCGAGCACCCGCGCCGCCAGCGCCATGAACGCAGGATCGCGGCACCAGCGCACTTCGCGCCAGGATTCATTCCTGGAGCGCTCCCAGTCGCCATCGGGGAAGATTTCGTTCAGATGGCACGCGGCTGCCTGCGCGGCACCCAGCGTCGGTGCGTCGATCGCCCCAGAGACGACCGTATAGCCCTGGCGCTCCAGCTCGTTCCAATGCGCCTGCGTGAACATCGGCCCATCCTAGCGCAGGCGCGGGCCGCAGATCAGGCCTTGTCGAGGTCCCATTCCTCGGCCGAGGCACCGGCCAGCGACTGGATCAGGGCCTCGTCGGCGGCGAGGGCTGCTGCCGGCCCCTCATGGACCACGACGCCGTGATCCAGCACGTAGCAGGTGTCGGCGACTTCGAGCGCCATGCGCACGTTCTGTTCGACGAGAAGGACGGTCATGCCTTCCTTTTTCATCGTCGTCACGATGCTGAAGACGTCCCTCACGATCAACGGCGCCAGCCCCTGCGAGGGTTCGTCGAGGATCAGCACCTTGGGATTGAGCAAGAGCGCGCGGGCGATCGAGAGCATCTCCTGCTCGCCGCCCGAAAGCTGGCGGCCGCGGTTCATTTTGCGCTGCTCCAGCCGCGGGAAAAGCTCGTAGATGCGCGGGATGTCGAACGGGCCGTCACTGCTGCCTTGCGGCACCTTGAGATTGTCCTCCACCGTGAGGTTGGGGAATACACGACGGCCTTCCGGCACATAGCCGACGCCGAGCCGCGCTACGCGATAGGGCGCGAGCTTCGCTGAGTCTTTGCCGAATACCTTGACCGAGCCGGAGCGGGCTGGCGTCAAACCCATGATCGAGCGCATCGTGGTTGTCTTACCGGCGCCGTTGCGGCCCAACAGGGTCGTGACGCTGCCCTCCTCCGCCGACAGCGAAATGTCGTGCAGGATATGGCTCTTGCCGTAGAACGTATTGAGCCCGCTGACCTCGATCGCTTTCGTCATTCGGCCTTCCCAAGATAAGCGTTCTGCACGTGCTCATTCTCGCTGATCTCCTTGGGCGTGCCCTCGGCCAGCAGCTTGCCCTCGGCCAGCACGGAAATGCGGTCGGCGAGATGGAAGACCACACGCATGTCGTGTTCGATCAGCACAATCGTGTATTTGGAATCCCGGTGCAGGCGGCGGATCAGGCCGGTCACCCGATAGGTCTCCTCATCGCCCATGCCGGCGGTCGGCTCATCGAGCAGCAGGAGGCTGGGCTTCAGCGCCAGCGCCATGGCGATCTCGGTCGCGCGCTGGTCACCGTGCGACAGCTCGCCGACCAACCGGTCGGCATTGGCCGTCAGGTTGGCCATGGTCATCACCTCGTCGCTGGCATCGAGGACGCGTTTCTTGTCGGCCGCGTTCAACCATGGGCGCAGGCTGTAGCCGAGGCCTGTCTCGACGGCGATGCGCGTGTTCTCGCGGACGCTGAGCTCGGGAAAGATCTCGGTGATCTGGAAGGTGCGGCCCATGCCCATCTTCACGCGCTCCGAGGCAGGCACGGCGTTGATGTTCTGGCCGTCGAGCAGGATCTCGCCCGCAGATGGCGGAAAGAAGCCGGTGATCAGGTTGAAGAACGTCGTCTTGCCCGCGCCGTTGGGTCCGATGATCGCCCGCAGTTCGCCTTGCGCCACCGTCATCGAGACGCCGGAGACTGCAACGAGGCTTCCGAAATTCTTGCTGGCGTTGCGAACTTCGAGTTTTGGAACAGCCGTGCTCACGCGCCGAACCTCTTCTGCAGAACGCCCATGAGACCGCGCGGGAAGACCAATACGACCAGCACGAAGGTGATGCCGACGAAGAACATCCAGTTGGCCGTCATAGACGAAACGTAGTCCTGCAGCATCACGAATAGCACGGCGCCGACCAGCGGGCCCCAGAAGAACCTCATGCCGCCCATCACCGTGATCATTATGATGTTGCCCGACATGATGTAGTTGAGCGCCGACGGATCGGCGAAGTTATTGAGCAGTGCGTAGAGGCTGCCCGCCAGCCCGGCGAAGAAGCATGAGATCGAAAACGCAAGCCAGATGTGGCGTTCCACGGGAAGGCCAAGGAAGCGCGCGCGCCGTTCGTTCTCGCGGATAGCCAACATGGTGCGGCCGAACGGCGAGCGCAGGACCAGCGCCTGCAGCCCCACGGCCAGCCCGAAGACGAGCAGGACGAAGAAGTAGAACAAAGTGCCGTTGTTCACGATGTCGATCTTGAACAGGCCAAAGTCGAGCGGCGCGCGGGAAAAGCCGCGCAGCCCATCATAGCCACCGGTGAAGCTGTCCCACTTGAAGGCGATGTAGTAGCAGACCTGGCCGAAGGCGATGGTCACCATGGCGAAGTAGACGCCGCGCCGGCGGACCAGCAGGCGGCCAAACAGAGTGCCGGCGATGCCCGCCAGCAGCGTGCCGGCCAGCATGGCGAGCGGCGTCGAGGCGGTGACGTACCTCAGGGTCAGGCCGGCACCGTAGGCGCCGAGGCCGAAATAGGCGGCATGGCCGAAGCTCAGCACACCGGTGAAGCCCAGCAGCATGTTGAGGCTCATCGCGGCCAGCGCAAAGATGACCACGCGGGCAGCAATTGCGGTGTAACCGCCCAGCAGCGGTAGCCACAGCGGCACCGTCAACAGGAGTGCCCAGATGATGGCAAGCTGCAGCCAGGGCCGCGCTGGCGTTTCCGAAGGTGGCGGCGCAGCCGGAGTCGTCGTGGCGGTGCTCATGACAGCATCCCTTCCTCGCCGAGGAGTCCACGTGGACGGATCAGCAGCACGATCGCCATGATGACGTAGATCACGGCCTCGGCACCCGCCGGATAGACCACCGTGGTGAGCGCCGCCGCGACGCCGATCAACAAGCCGCCCAGCAGGGTGCCGGTGAGGCTGCCGACGCCGCCCACGATAATGGCAATGAAGCTCGGCATAATCAGGTCGTCACCCATATTGGGGTTGAGGCCGACCTGGCCCGCCGCCAGCACGCCCGCGAGGCCTGCGAGGAAGCTGCCGACGGCGAAATTATAGGAGCGCAGTGCGGCCACGTTGACGCCCAGCGCCGACACCGTGTCGAGGTCGAGCGTGCCGGCGCGGATACGCATGCCGACGCGCGTGTAGCGCAGGAAGGCGAACAGGCCGCCCACCGCCACGATCACCACGACGACCATAAAGATGCGGTACCAGGTGACGAAGAAAAGGTCGGGCGTAACCGGCTGCGAAAGCATGTCGGGAATGCCCAGAGGCAGCGGGGCCGAGCCCCAGAGATAGCGGCAGGCGTCCTGGAGGATAAAGCCGAGCCCAAAGGTCAGCAGCAGGCTGTAGATGTGGTTGCGGGCGTAGACATGCCGGATCATCAGCTTCTCGACCGCGTAGCCCATGATCGCAGTAAGGAACGGCGAGATCAGCAGCGCCCCCCAGAAACCGACAAAAGGCGTTAAGACGAAGGCAAAATAGCCGCCGATCGCAAGGAAGTTGCCGTGCGCGAAGTTCACCACGTTGCTGAGGTTGATGATCAGCGACAGGCCGAGCGCCATCAGCACGTAGAAGGCGCCGACGATCAGCCCGTTTGTGAGGTTGAACAATACGAGTTGCAGCATGTCGATCCGACTCTGGAAGAGGTTCGAAGAAAAGCGCCGCGCAGTGGGTGCTGCGCGGCGCGTTGCCTTCAGCTCAGGACGGCCAGGTGACCTTGCACCCGGTCGATTCCGCGGAGCCCGCGGCCTGCTCGCCGGTGACGACCTCTCCCACCTTGAAGACATCGTCCGGGCCGCCAGGGCCCGGCGGATGCATCTCGCCGACGAACAGATCGCTCATCAGCTGATGGTCGCCCTTGCGATAGCGGACCTTGTTCGGCGACAGCGACACTTCCGGCGGAAGCTCGAGGTCTTCCATCGCCTGCGCCATCTTGACGGCTTCGAGCGACTTGGCCTTTTCCGCGGCAAGCTTTGCGGCCTGCAGCGACACGAAGGCCATCCAGTGGCGCGCCGTGGGCTTCTTGTTGCCGATCGCGGGCGAGATCGCGTCGACGAACTCCTTCACGTGCGGCACGTTGGGCTGGTTCCAGTACCATTCCATGACCCACCAGCCGGCCTGCGCCTCCTTCGGCACCGATCGCACCGACTCGATCTCGAACAGCGCGCCGCCCAGCGCCATTTCCTTGGCCATGCCGAACTGCACGAACTGCTTCATGCAGTTGATCTGCGCGGCACCGCCCATGTTGTTCAGGATGACGTTCGGCTTGAACGCCTTGGCCTTGATCAGGGTCGCCGAGAAGTCCGAATTGGCGATCGGCAGCATGTCGCCCTGCCAGGTGCCGCCGAGCTTCTCGAGGTTCTTCACGAAGTTCGCCTGCAGCGTCTGGCCGTAGGCATAGTCGGGCGTGACGAAGAACCACTTCTTGCCGAAGCGCTTCACCAACTCGCCGGTGACGGCCGCGGCGTCCATCGCGGTGGTGTTGCAGGTGCGGAACGTGTTCCACTTGCAGTCCTTGCCGGTGATCGCGTCGGTGTGGCCGCCGGGGACGATGTGGAACACCTTGGCGGCGCTGGTCACGCCCATGATCGCGTAGGCGATGCCCGAGTTCACGTCGCCCATGATCATGTCGACCTTGTCGCGCTCGATCAGCTTGTGCGCTTTCTGGACGCCGGTGCCGGTGTCGTTGGCGCTGTCCTCGACCAGGAGCTCGACCTGGCGGCCCAGGATGCCGCCCTTCTTGTTCATCTCGGCGACCGTCCACTTGGCGCCTTCGACCTCGCTCACCGCGAGTGCCGAGAGGCTGCCGGTGATGGGATCGATGAAGCCGATCTTCACCGGCGTCTCGCCGCGCGCACTGATGATGAAGGGGCCCGTCAGTTGCAGGCCGCCCACGGCCGCCGCGGCGGTCAGGAACTTGCGCCGGCGCGTAAGCAGAAGCTTGTTCGTCATACCAATTGCCTCCCTAGGCTTCACAGATCCCACACGGCTTCGTGTGCCGGGCGTCCTGCGTGGCGAACGATACGTATCGAGGAGCAGATGACAATCACGAACTTGCATAAATCGCCGCTTCGGTGCCGCTTTGCCGCAAGTTCTTGTGAAAAACACACACTCTGCGTGTATTTCAGGCACGCTGAGCGGAACGCAGCGATCTGCCCATTCGTTTCTTGACCAAGACTGCCCACTTTTCAGCCCATGGAGACTGCCATGCTTTTCCGAGCGATAGTTCCAGGCTTGGCCGCGGTCGCGCTGATCGGCGGCGTGGCCCTGGCGCAGACTGCCGCCCCCTCCCCGGCCGACGATCCGGCGAAGGAGGTCCCGCAGAAGATCCACGACGAACTCACCTCTCAGGGTTTCAAGGACGTCAAGGTCGTGCCCGGCTCGTATATCGTCAGCGCCAAGAACAAGGACGACCAGCCCGTGATGATGCTGATCGGACCGGGCGGCATGACGGTCCTGACCGGCAACCCCGAACAGGCCCAGAGCAAGGACGACGACAAGGACCAGATCATTCAACAGTAGCGAAGGGCTTTTCCTCTTCGTCGCCCCGCCCCCGCGTGCTATCCAAGCTCACGCCTCTCCGGCACCTCGCCGGGGAGGCGTTCGTGTGTCTGGGGAATTGAAATGGCCAATGTGGCAGTGATCGGCGCCCAGTGGGGCGACGAGGGCAAGGGCAAGATCGTCGATTGGCTATGCGAGCGCGCCGAAGTCGTGGTGCGCTTCCAGGGTGGTCACAATGCCGGCCATACGCTGGTCATCGGCAACCAGACCTACAAGCTCGCGCTGTTGCCCTCGGGCGTGGTGCGCGAGGGCAAGCTGTCGATCATCGGAAACGGTGTCGTGGTCGACCCCTGGCACTTCATCGAGGAAGTGAAGAAGGTCACCGACCAGGGCCTGTCAGTGACGCCGCAGTCCCTCAAGATCGCAAACCATGCCGTGCTCATCCTGCCGCTGCATCGCGACCTCGACGGCTGGCGTGAAGATGCGCCCGGCATCATCAGGATCGGCACCACGCGGCGCGGCATCGGCCCCGCCTACGAGGACAAGGTCGGCCGCCGTGCCATCCGCGTCGGCGATCTCGGCGAGCCGGAGACGCTGCCCGCCAAGGTCAATACTCTGCTGGCCCATCACAATCCGCTGCGTGTTGGGCTCGGCAAGGAGCCGGTCGATGCGGCGCGGCTCACGACCGACCTGCTGGCGCTGGCGCCGAAGATCCTGCCCTATGCCGAGGATGTGTGGGAACGGCTCGACCATCTCCGGGCCTCGGGCAAGCGCATCCTGTTCGAAGGCGCCCAGGCCACGATGCTCGACATCGACCATGGCACCTATCCGTACGTGACCTCGTCCAACACCGTGGCGGCGCAAGCGATGATCGGCTCAGGCATGGGCAATGGCGCGGTGGGCTACGTGCTGGGCATCGCCAAGGCCTACACGACGCGCGTGGGTGACGGCCCCTTCCCGACCGAACTCATGGACGAGATCGGCCAGGGACTGGGCGATCGCGGCAAGGAATTCGGCACCAACACCGGCCGGCGCCGGCGCTGCGGCTGGTTCGATGCGGTGATGGTTCGCCAGGCCGTGAAGCTGAATGGCATCGACGGCATTGCGCTCACCAAGCTCGACGTGCTGGACGGCATGGAGGAGATCAAGGTCTGCGTCGGCTACGAGATCGACGGCCGGCGCATCGAGCGGTTTCCCTTCACAATGGGCGCGCAGGCCAAGCTGAAGCCGATCTACGAAAGCTTCGAAGGCTGGTCGGAAAGCACCCATGGCGCTCGCTCCTTCGCCGAACTGCCCGCCACTTGCATCAAATATGTACGGCGAGTCGAAGAGCTGGTCGGCTGCCCGGTCGCCCTGCTCAGCACCAGCCCGCAGCGCGAGGACACGATCCTGATGACGGATCCGTTCCGGGACTAGCGACACAAACGACCCACCCCGAAAATCGTCCTTGCAGGAAGCAGGATCGTCCTAAATCCTGCAACAATCAGACATGCGGGGGGTCGTGCAATCAGCCGGGGAATCGCCGCCGCAGGGTGAACGGCGAGGAACGACCAGGGTCACAATCCGTTCGGCACCGCAGCGGTTCGTCGAGACGTGGATCGACGCGCTGGCGGGTTTCCTGTTCTGCGTCGTGCTGCCCATTCCGATCTATGCCACGGGCGAGCCCTTCGCTGGCCCCTTCGGCGGCACCG
>DATJWN010000072.1:0-5218 GCA_035501235.1 Reyranella sp. | reverse complement strand
TGCAAGGCGGCGGCGTGCGCGAGATCATCGTCGCCACCAACGCCACCGTCGACGGCCAGACCACCGCGCACTATCTCGCCGAGCGGCTCGCCTCGACGGGCGTGCCGCTCACGCGTCTCGCACATGGCGTCCCGGTCGGCGGCGAGCTCGACTGGCTGGACGACGGCACGTTGGCCACGGCGCTCAAGGCGCGGCGGGCGTTGTAACAATCGCTGCCGCTCACGCTTGCGTGTTGGCAAGCGTTTTTTGCGTTCGCGGCGGCCTTGCGATGGCGATACACTGCGTACTGCAAACATGTTCATTCGGCAGAATATCCAGACCCTGCGGTTCTTCCGCACCACGCCGGCGATGCGCTGCCCGTACCTGCCGCATCGGCTGGAGACCAAGCTCGTCACCGAGCTCTCGGGTCCGGACGCGGTGTCGCAGCACGACACGCTGACCGACGCGGGCTTCAGGCGGTCCCATCATTTCGTCTACAAGCCGTTGTGCGACGGCTGCCGGTCGTGCGTGCCGGTGCGCATCCGCGTGCGCGACTTCGATCCCAATCGCATCCAGCGCCGCCTCCAGCGCCGCAACGAGCATGTGATCGCGCAGGAGACCCAGCCGCTGGCGACCGGCGAGCAGTACGCGCTTTTTTCACGCTACGTGATGGCCCGGCATCGCGACGGCGACATGGCCGACATGGATTTCGACGACTACCGGGCGATGGTCGAGGAAAGCCCGGTCGAGACGGCGATCATCGAGTTCCGCGACGATTCGACCGAGGGCCGCTTGGTCGGCGCTTGCCTGGTCGACTGGCTCTCCAGCGGCGTGTCGGCTGTCTACAGCTACTTCGACCCGACCGACCCCCGCCGCGGGCTCGGCACCTACATGATCCTGTGGCTCGCCCAGGCCGCCGCCAAGCGCGGCCTGCCGTACGTCTATCTCGGCTATTGGATCGCCGATTCCAGCAAGATGGCCTACAAGCGCTCCTTCCGGCCGCTGGAATATTTCGGGCCCGAAGGCTGGACCGAACTGCCCAACACCTAGGCAGGGAGCACGACGGGACGGGCCGTCGTGACAAAGCGACTTGACGCCGCCGCCGGTTTAACCGAAACGACACGTGCTCCGTTTGCGGGGGACGGAGCCGATTCAAAGCAATGAAAAAGCCGCCGGGACGGGGATGGAATGCGTCTGCTGCTGAAGTTCAGCGCCGTTGTCGACATCATCAACGAAAAGATCGGGGACGTCTGCAACTGGCTGGTGCTGCTCTCCTGTCTGGTGAGCGCAGGCAACGCCATGATGCGCTACGGCTACAATGCCGCCTCGAACGCCTGGGTCGACGCCCAGTG
This sequence comes from Reyranella sp., assembly GCA_035501235.1. Lineage (GTDB taxonomy): Bacteria > Pseudomonadota > Alphaproteobacteria > Reyranellales > Reyranellaceae > Reyranella. The sequence goes on along the minus strand of DATJWN010000072.1, from coordinate 3,887 downwards.
GTACATGTTCGCCATCATCGTGATGCTGGGCGCGTCCTACACGCTGAAGCGCAACGAGCACGTCCGCGTCGACATCATCTACATGCTGCTCGGCCGCCGCGGCCAGCTCTGGGTCGACATCCTCGGCACGCTGATCTTCCTGCTGCCGGCCTGCGTGCTGCTGGCTTGGCTTTCCTGGCCGTTCTTCGTGCAGTCCTATGACACGAACGAGCATGCGCAGAATGTCGGCGGCCTGCTGCGCTGGCCGATCAAGCTGGTGATGCCGGTGGGTTTCCTGCTGATCGCGCTGCAGGGCGTGAGCGAGCTGATCAAGCGCGTGGCCTTCCTCATCGGCATTCCCGTCGAGAGCCTCGAAGCGCACTACGAGAGGCCGCAGCAATGATCATCCCTCTCGAGTGGATGCCGCCCCTGATGTTCACGGGGCTGGTCGTGTTCATGCTGATCGGCTACCCGGTCTCCTTCTCGCTGGCCGCCGTCGGTTTCTTCTTCGGCTTCCTGTCGATCGAGTACGGCTACTTCACGCTGCCCTTCCTCCAGGCGATCCCCAGCCGCGTCTACGGCAACATCCTCAGCAACGAGCTGCTGCTCGCCATCCCGTTCTTCACCTTCATGGGCGCGATATTGGAGAAATGCGGGCTGGCGGAGGACATGCTGGAATCGATGGGCCAGCTCTTCGGGCCCGTACGCGGCGGCCTCGGCTACTCGACCATCATCGTGGGCTTCATCCTGGGCGCCATCACCGGCACGGTGGCAGCCCAAGTCATCGCCATGGCGCTGATCACGCTGCCCGTGATGATGCGGTACAAATACAGCATGCGCTACGCGACCGGCGTGCTTGCGGCCTCCGGCACGATCACGCAGCTCGTGCCGCCCTCGCTGGTTCTGATCGTGCTGGCCGACCAGCTCGGCAAATCCGTGGGCGACATGTATGCCGGCGCCTGGGGCCCCTCGATCCTGCAGATCCTGCTGTTCGCGGCCTACACGTTTTACCTCTCGTTCGTGCGGCCCGAGGACGTGCCGCCGGTGCCGCGCACGCTGCACGGCCGGGCGCTGCTGATCAAATGCGCCTGGGGCATCATCCCCGCGGCCGTCCTGATCTTCCTGGTGCTGGGCACGATCATGATGGGCCTCGCCACACCCACCGAAGCGGGCGCCATGGGCACCGTCGGCGCGATCGTTCTCGCCGTCGTGCGCAATGCGCCCCTCACCAAGTTCGACAAATGGACCTTCGGCGCGGGCTGCGCGGCCTCCATCATCGGCCTGCTGATCGGCCTGGTCGCCTTCGGCTCCCTGCCCTTCATGGCGGCCTTCACCGTGGTCTTCTTCGCGATCGCGTGGCTGTGCTGGCGGGCGTGGCAGGTGGTCGAGCTGCGCGGCCTGATCATCCAGGCCTTCCAGGCGACGATGCGCATCACGGCCATGGTGTCGTTCATCCTGGTGGGCGCCACCTGCTTCTCGATCACTTTCCAGGGCGTCAAGGGCGGACCGTGGGTCGAGCACATGCTGACCGGCCTGCCAGGCGGCGTCTGGGGCTTCCTGATCGTCGTCAACCTGTTCGTCTTCTTCCTCGCCTTCTTCCTCGATTTCTTCGAAATCGCCTTCATCATCATCCCGATGCTGGCGCCGGTGGCGCAGAAGATCCTGGAACCGGTGGTCGGCCACGACGCGGCGCTTATCTGGTTCGGCGTCATGCTGTGCGTGAACGTGCAGACCTCGTTCATGCACCCGCCCTTCGGCTTCGCGTTGTTCTATCTGCGCTCTGTCGCGCCCAAGGAAGTAAGAAGCTCCGACATCTACTGGGGCTCGATTCCCTGGGTGCTGCTGCAGCTGATCATGGTGGTGATCGTGATCGCCTTCCCGAAGTCGGTGACCGTCTTCGTCGACCGCGCCGCCGAGGTCGACCTGAACAAGGTCAAGATCGAGATCCAGGCGCCTCCCACCGAGGACGCGCCTCCGCCGGTCTTCAAGTAGCCGACCTGGAGCGTATTCCGTTCGGCTGATTCCGGCCGAACGGAATACGCTCCAGCAAAAAGCCCCGCCGAAGCGGGGCTTTCATTCTGTTCGATGGCCTGGGCGCCCAGCGCTCAGAACTTGCCCGCGTTCTGCTGGCGCGCCATGAAGTTGTCGTAGGTGTTCTCGGCGACGCGGAACCACAGCGTCTCGTCGTGACGGAAGGCCGTCATCGAATCGTAGATCTTCTTGAAGTTCGCGTTCTTGGCCGTCGTCTCGGCATAGACCTGCTGGGCGGCATCCCACGACGCTTCCATGATCGCCTGCGAGAACGGATGCAGCTTGGTGCCGCTCGCCGCCAGCTCCTTCAACGCCTTGGGATTGTCGGCGTCGTACTTCGCCGTCATCCAGGTGTTGCTCTCCGCGCAAGCCGCGCGAAGGATCGCCTGGTAGCTCTTCGGCAACGACTCCCACTTTTCGCCGCCGATGAACACATGGAGCGCGGCAGTGCCCTCCCACCAGCCCGGGTAGTAGTAGTGCGGCGCGATCTTGTTGAAGCCGAGCTTCTGGTCGTCGTAGGGGCCGACCCATTCGGCGGCATCGATGGTGCCCTTCTCGAGTGCTGGATAGATGTCGCCGCCGGCGAGCTGCTGGGGCACGGCACCGAGCTTGGCGACAACCTGGCCCGCGAAGCCGCCGATGCGGAACTTGAGCCCCTTGAGATCGTCGACAGTGTTGATTTCCTTACGGAACCAGCCGCCCATCTGGCAGCCCGTGTTGCCGGCCACGAGGCCGAAGACCTTGTAGCCCTTGAAGAACTCGTTCAGCAGCTCCTCGCCGCCGCCGAAGCGCATCCAGGCATCCATCTGGCGCGTGTTGAGGCCGAACGGCACGGTGGTGGCCAGCGCGAAGGTCGGGTCCTTGCCGAAATAGTAATACGACGCCGTTTGGCCCATCTCGACGGTGCCGTTCTGCACGGCATCGAGGACCTGCAGGCCCGGGACGATCTCGCCCGCGGCAAAGGGCTGGATCTGCCACTTGTTGTCCGTCGCCTCGGCGACGACCTTGACCAGACGCTCGGCGCCGCCCCAGAGGGTGTCGAGCGACTTGGGAAAGCTCGAGGTCAGGCGCCACTTGAGCTCGGGCATCGACTGGGCGATGGCCGGTGCGGCCAGGACAGCCGTGGTGGCGACAGCGGCGCTGCCCACGCCGGCAGTCCGCAGGAATTTACGACGTTGCATCTAGATAGCTCCCGGATGATCCAATCCGGCGCTTATGCCATGCATGACAGGAGGGTGAAAAGCGCCGCTTCAGCGCATGAGCAATAAAGCCAGCGCCAAGGCGCCCACCACGATGCGATACCAGGCGAAAATGCCAAAACCATGCCGGCTGATGAACCGAACGAAGGCCTTGACCACCACGAGTGCCGCAAAAAACGCCACGATGAATCCGAGGGCAATCAGCCCACCCCCATGCCAGTCCAGGGTCGAGCTGTTCTTGTAGAGGTCGTAGACCGTCGCCCCCAGCATGGTGGGAATGGCGAGGAAGAACGAGAACTCGGCCGAGGTCGGCTTGTCCACGCGGAGCGCCCGGGCAGCCATGATGGTGGCGCCCGACCGCGACACGCCGGGGATCATGGCGAGGCACTGGCAGACGCCGATCCACAGCGCCGTCATGAGGGGAATATCGTCGACCGACTTCACGCGCGGCCGCTCAGCGAGCCGCTCGATCACCAGGATGATGATGCCGCCCACGATGAAGGACACGGCGACCACGACGGGTTTCTCCAGCAGCGCCTTGATGTACTTGTGCAGCGCCACGCCGACCACGGCGGCCGGCAGGAAGGCCACGATCACCGCCAGCGCGAAATGCCGCGCCTTGGGCTCGCCGAACAGGCCCACGATCACCTCCCAGATCTTGCGCCAATAGACCGCGAC
>DATJWN010000071.1:0-19354 GCA_035501235.1 Reyranella sp. | reverse complement strand
TGGCACCGCTCATCTGGGTGCAATACGCCATCACCATCAAGCGCTGCCACGACCGCGGCAAGACCGGCTTCTGGTCTCTGCTCCTGCTGCTTGTCCCTGTCGGCTTCGTCTGGCTGGTGATCGACTGCGGCCTGCTGCCGGGGGTCACAGAGTTGGGCCGGACGGCGTACCGAACCGCGCCTTGAGGCGTGCCAGGATCATGTCGCGCACGCGGCGATAGGCGTCGAGGCGGGTCTCGCGCGATCCCTCGACCGCCGTGGCATCGGGGATCGGCCAGTACTCGACCTCGGTCGAGGCATTGCGCGTGACGTCCAGCGCACGATGATGGGCTTCGGGCGAGAGGGTCACGATCAGGTCGAACGAGCTCGGTTCGATGTCGTCGAACGTCTTGGCATGGTGGCGATGCACGTCGACGCCGATCTCGTCGAGCACGGCGGCCGCGAAAGTATCGACCTCGATCGCACGAACACCGGCGGAATCGATGTAGGAGGACTGGCCGTAAAGCCGCTTGGCCATCGCCTCGGCCATCGGCGAGCGCACGGAGTTCTGGCTGCAGGCGAACAGCACGCTGGAGGGGAGCGTGCTCATGCCTTGATGTGCAGCGCGCAGATCAAGGTGAAGAGCCGGCGGGCCGTGTCGAGATCGACCTCGATCTTGCCGGCCAGCCGCTCGCGCAGCAGTTCGGAGCCCTCGTTGTGCAGGCCGCGGCGGCCCATGTCGAGCGCCTCGATCTGCGTGGTGCTGAGCTTCTTGATGGCGGCGTAGTAGCTCTCGCAGACCAGGAAGTAGTCCTTCACGATCTTGCGGAACGGCGTCAGCGACAGGACGATGTCGCGCAGCTTCTTGTCGTGCTGGTCGTGCACGCCGAACACCAGCCGCTGCTCGAAGATGCCGATATGGAGCTTGTAGGGGCCGGTCCCGCCGCTCACCAGGAGGAAATGGTTCTCCTCGAGGAGATCGAACAGCGCCACCGCCCGCTCATGCTCGACCTCGGGCGAGCGCGGCGCGACCGACCGCTCGTCGAGCACGATGTCGACGATCGATTTGGCGTGGTGGGGTGCCGTCGCCATGGCCCCGCTCAGCGACGATTCAGCCGCACCAGGACGGATCGGCCGTGCGCCGTGAGCCCTTCGGCCTCGGCGAGCGCCACGGCGGCCGGCCCGAGCTTGGCCAGCGACTCCGGCGTGCATCCCACGATCGACGTGCGCTTCAGGAAGTCGGCGACGCCGAGGCCGCCCGAGAAGCGCGCCGCGCGCGAGGTCGGCAGCACATGGTTGGTGCCGGCCACATAGTCGCCGATCGCCTCGGGCGTGTGGCGGCCGAGGAAGATCGCGCCGGCGTGGCGGATCTTGCCCGCCAACGCGTCGGCCGCGGCCGGTTCCATCGCCAGCTCGACATGCTCGGCGGCGATGCGATCGACAATCGGTGCAGAGGCCGCGAGATCGGGCACCAGGATGATGCAACCGTTTGCCCGCCAGCTCGCCGCAGCGATCTCGGCGCGCGGCAGTCCCCTCAACTCGGTCTCGACGGCCTTCTCGACGGCCTGGGCGAAGCTCCCGTCGTCGGTGACCAGGACCGACTGCGCCGAGACGTCGTGCTCGGCCTGCGACAGCAGATCGGCCGCGATCCAGGCGGGATCGTTCTGCCGATCGGCGACGACCAGGATCTCCGACGGGCCCGCGATCAGGTCGATGCCGACCTGGCCGAACACGCGGCGCTTCGCAGCGGCGACGAAGGCATTGCCGGGGCCGGTGATCTTGTCGACGGGCTGGATCGATTGCGTACCGTAGGCGAGTGCCGCCACCGCCTGCGCACCGCCGATACGCCAGATTTCATCGGCGCCGGCCAGGCCCGCCGCCAGCATGACCAGCGGATTCAGCACGCCGTTCGGAGCGGGGACGACCATGACCACGCGCTTCACGCCGGCCACCTTGGCCGGAACGATGTTCATCAGCACCGACGACGGATAGGCCGCCGTGCCGCCCGGCACGTAGACGCCGACCGAGTCGAGCGGCCGATAGCGCGCGCCGAGACGGGTGCCCGAGGAGTCGGTGAAGTCGACGTCGCGCGGCAACAGCTCGCGATGAAACGCCTCGATGCGCCCGGCGGCGAACTCCAGCGCCGCCTTCTGCTCGTGCGGGACCTTCGCCGCCAGCTCGCGGCACTGTTCCTCCGAGATGCGCAGGCCCGCGACATCGGTATCGAACTTGTCGAACTTGCGCGTGTAGTCGACGACGGCCGCGTCGCCGCGCTGGCGCACCTCGGCGATGATCTCGGCCACGATGCGGTCGACATCCTCGTCAGTGTCGCGATTGCGCGCCAGGAAGGCCTGGAAGTCCCTGTCGAAATCCGGCTTTGACGCATCGAGCCTGAGAGGGCCCTCAGGCGGCACGGCTGACCTCGCGGAAACGCTCGACCCAATGGCCGATCCGCTCCGGCCGCGTCTTGAGTGCGGCGCGGTTGACGATGAAGCGCGAGGTGATGTCCGCCACGTGCTCGATCTCGACCAGGCCGTTCTCGCGGAGCGTGCGGCCCGAATCGACCAGGTCGACGATGCGATGACTGAGGCCGAGCGAGGGCGCAAGCTCCATGGCGCCCGAGAGCTTGACGCACTCGGCCTGAACACCACGCGCGGCGAAGTGGCGGCGCGTCACTTCGGGATACTTGGTGGCGATGCGGACATGGCTCCAGCGCCGCGGATCGTCGCTACCCGCCATCTCGACGGGCTCAGCGACGGCCAGACGGCACTTGCCGATGCCGAGGTCGACCGGGGCGTAGATCTCCGGATAGTCGAACTCCATCAATACGTCGTAGCCGGCGATGCCGAGATGGGCCGCGCCGAAGGCCACGAACGTCGCCACGTCGAAGGAGCGCACGCGGATGATGTCGAGGTCGGGATGATTGGTCGTGAAGCGCAGTTGGCGCGCGTCGGGATCGGCGAAGGCCGCCTCCGGCACGATGTCGGCCGCGACCAGCAAGGGGGCCGCCTCGTTGAGGATGCGCCCCTTGGGGACCGCCAGAATCAGCTTCTCATTGTCTTGCCGCAACACGACCATAGCTCCAGTAACGCGAACGCCCGCCTCCGGGCTATGCCACTGGATGGGCGGGCTTCCACGGGGTTGGCCAAGGCTCCCCGACATCCCCCAAATGGCATGCGAGCCGGCCGATTTCCAGCCGTATGGCGCGCCCGGCGGCGAAGCGCAGGCTGACTGAACGGTCGTTTTCCACGGCCATGGACAGCAATTCCAGCACCCGGTCGGGCTTATCGAGCGGGATCTTGTGGTGGTGGACGGCCGTCACATCGTTGAAAACAAGGGCCGAATGGGTGCGCCAGTAGCGGGTCTCGATGCCCGGATCGGCTTCCCAGCAGAAGCGGTTGAGCAGAAGAACAAAACGCTTCTCGTCGGCGAAATGGGCGCAATCGCGCACAGCGACCAGCGAGTCCTGCGCTGCGGCCGAGATCACGGCCAAATCGTCGGCGTCCAGCGCCGTAAGCCTGAGTTTTTCCATGCCGCGCGATGGATACAGGGAGAAAGTCGCCGCAATCAAGCGGCCAGGCCATGGGCCAGTTCCGCCAGTTCCTGGCGGGAGGCCCGCCCCGCCTTGCAGGCGCGCTCGATGCGGTCGGCAGCCTCGGCCACGGCCGGGGCGTCGAACTGGGCGGCGAGGCCCGCCAGCTTATGGGCGTGCTGGCGGATTTCCTCGCCCGGCCGGTCGGCCTGCACGAGATCGGCAAGCTCGCGGGCACGCTTGGCAATTTCCTCCTGCGCGTCCCGTGCGAGCTTGGCCATTTCGGCATCGAAGCCGGCGACACGGCGACCGCCGCGAGCGCCGCCATAGATCCGCGCGATGGTGGCGCGCAATTCCGCGGCGGCAACGGGTTTGCGCAGGATCGTGGCGCCCGCGCGGACCACGCGGTCTTCCGTCTCGCGCGAGACGGAGGCCGTGGCGACGATGACCGGCGGCTTGCGGTGATCCGCGGGCCAGCGCTCGATCAACGACAGTCCATCGCCGTCGGGCAGATGAAGGTCGAGGATCACCAGGTCGAACCCGACGCGGCCGGCGAAGGCGAGGCCCTGGGCCAGGCTCCCGGCCTGGATCACGTCGTGGCCATCGAGTTCCAGCAGCCGCGCCATGAGGCGGCGCACCAAGGCGATGTCCTCCACGATCAGGATGGATAGAGCCGGCGCGCGCGCCGTCGACGGCGCCACCGCGCTGCGCTTCTCGGCCACGAAGGACAGCACGAAGCGCGCTCCGCCCGCCGCGCGATTCTCGGCGATCAGCGACCCGCCCATGCGTTCGGCGATGCGGCGCGACAGCGGCAGGCCGAGGCCGAGCCCCTTGGCGTCGCGCCGGCCGGCGCGGTCGAACGGCTCAAAGACATGCGCCAGCCGCTCTTCGGGGATGCCGGGACCGGTATCCTCGACGACGAGCGATATACGTACCTTGCCGGCCGTGTCCTCCACCGCGCGGGCACTCAGCAGGACGCTGCCGCGATCGGTGTACTTGACCGCGTTCGACAGGAGATTGCGCACGGCCTGGCGAAGCCGGTCGGGGTCGACGAGGAAATGCCGGTCCTCCAGCGCGGCAATGTCGGACTCGAGCGCGATGCCCTTTCGCCGCGCGTTCTCTTGCAGCAAGGCGAGCTCCGAGCGCAGCAACTCCGACAGATCGGTCGGTCTCTGGTTGAGCGGCGCCTCGGCCCCGAGCGCCCCCAGTTCGGTGAGGTCGTCGACGACGGATTTCAGGCTGCCGAAGACCTGGCGCATCTCGCCCAGGTTGATCTCGTCCGGCCGCTCGCCGGCGAGATCGATCAGGCCCTGCATGGCCTGCAGCGGCGTGCGCAATTCGTGCCCGATCTCGGCCAGGAACCGCTGCTTGGCCCGCTCGCCGCGCTGCGCCAGCGCGGCCTGCGCTTCGGCCTCCGCAAGTCGCGCCTGGGTCGGGGCATCGAGCTGGCCCGGCCCATACGACGCAAGCTTGCCGAAGGCGCCCCAGGACGACCAGACTGACGCGGCGATCGCGCGGAACCGCTCGCGCTCGGCGCCATCGCCCATCCGCCGCGCAGCCGCGGCGGCGCACTCGGCCGCCAGGCCGAGTTCGAGGCGTGACGAGCCCTGTTCAAACGCCTCGATGGCCGCCGCATAGGCGTTCAAGCAGTCCTTGCTTCCCCGTTGATGGAGCTCTTCGGCGCGCAACAGCAGGAACTTGCCGCGCTGGTCCGTCGGATTGGCCCGGGCGGCGCGCCGGATGAAGCGCAGTTCCGAACGGATCGGCGGCAAGCCGCTCTTCAGCCGTGCGAGGTTCTCGAAGAACCGCCAGCTCACGCTCGTGGGTTGCGCGTCCATGATGCTGCGCTGGCTCCTGAACTCGTCGGCCAGACGCAGGATGGCCGGCCAATCCTCGACCAGGCTGAGATATTCCAGGACCGTGGAAGGGGCGTCGAAGACCTTGTCTCGAGTGAGGGCGAGGCCGTGCGATGACAAGGGCGCCGGTCGACGCAGGCGGCCGACCAGCTCGATCAGAAGCCCGATCTCGTTGCGGATACGGACGTCGGCCATGCGCTCGGCCTTGCCGTCCGCCTCGTCGAGCTTGGCCGACACTTCCTCGAGAGTGGGCGCGCTCCGCCAGGTCATGAGCGCTTCATTGAGGACACCGTTGGCCGCGCCGATCAGGTCGTTCTCGGCCATGCAGTAATCGTAGATCAGGCGGTTCATCCCGATGAGCGAGGCGCGGGGATCGCGCCAGGACTTGCCGAAATGCACGGCGCGATGAACCGTCATGCCGCGCCCGGATTTCAGGTCGCCCAACCCCGCGAGCGCGCGGTCGCCGAGTTCCGCCGCCGCGCGATAGTCCTTCAGCGCGGCAGAGATGTGAGCGTCGACGCTCTGCCAAAGCGCCGAATCGTAGCCCTTCAGGCGTGCCCGCATGGCGACCTGAAGCGATTTGTAGGCCGAATGGCGCCAACCGCGCTCCCAGACCATGTAACCGGTCGCGTTGGAGAAGGAGGTGATCGCCTCCTCGGTCCGAGGATCGTGCCGCAAAAGGCGGCGGGGCTTGCGGCCGAACAGCCGCCACAGCAGCGTCGCGAAGCGCAGATGGAGATCGGTGACGTGCTCGGGCTGGCGGATGCCGAAGCGCGCATAGCCCTCGCGGCACAGGAGCCAGGCGTCGGCCGCCGGACCGGCGAGGCGCATCGCGATGGAGCCGCGCTCGTAGGCCTCGGCCAGTTCAGCCTCATCCGAGGCCGCGGCGACCATGAGCGTGGCGCGATCCTTGGTCGCCCGGGCGTCGCGCCGGTGGGCCGCGGCGAAGCACGCTTCGCGCAGCACGGCGAACCGCTCGCCTTGGCTCAGCTCGGGAGCGCGCCGCAGGATCGACCAGGCGGCGTCACCGAAGGAGGCGGCAAGATCGAACTGGGCGGCGTGCCGAGTCGCCACGGCTTCGGCGGCGAACAGCACGGCGAGACGCGGATCGTCGACCTCATCGAGACCGCCGGCGAGACGCAGGCTGAGCGCCGTCTGCCGGTGCGGGTTGGCGTCGTCGGCCAGCAGCACGTCGGCCATGGCACGCGCAAGACGCTTCAACTCTGCCTGCGGCGGGACCTGCAGGAGGCTCGCCCGGATGCGGTCGTGCGGAAGGGAGATGTCATTGCCCTCGAGGCGCAACAGGCCGTTCGCCTGCAGGTCGTCGGCCGCGGCGCGGGTTCCCGCCTCGTCGAAGGAGAGGCAGCGACCGAGCACTCCCAGATTGGCGCGATCACCCCAGAGTGCAGCGGCGATGCCCAGGCGCAGCACCGGCGCGGGAAGCGAGCGGGCGCGCTGCACGATGATCTGGTTGATGTCGCGATGGTCGATCGCGGCGGCTCGCGCGGGATCGACGCACAGGGCCTCGCCTTCACCCACGAAGGCGTCCTCGTGGCTGAGGGCGAGCGCGATCTCGGCAAGATCGAAGGGCAGGCCGCTCGCGCGGTCGCCGAGCCACTCGAGCATCGCCCGGGCACGCGCCGGCTTGCCCAACAGTCCGCTCAGCAACTCGAATTGCTGGGTCTCGTCGAGCGGCTGCAGCTCGACGATCGACGCCGTCGCCGGATAGGCCATCGCGCCTTCGGTTCGCGCGGAAAGGATGAGCTTGAGCGCACTGCCCTGGCCGCGGCGGCTGCAGGCGTGGACGAAGCCCACCGCTTCGTTGGGCGCGCGATGCCAATCGTCGATGAACAGCACGACGGGCAGGGCGAAGCCTTCAAGCCATTGCAGCACGCGCACCAACGCGTCGACGAGGCGCACGGTGCCGGCCAGGCTCTGCAGGGAGGCGCCGGCCGAGAAGGCCTTGTCGCGCGGCAGGCCCATCGCATCGAAGCCCGCCGCCAGCAGGGTGTCGAACTGCGCCCCCAGCAGGCCGCGCAGCGACGCCGCGCCCGCCGCGGGATCGTAGAGGCGGCTCAGCGCGGCATCGACCGCTTGCGACAACGCATCGACCACCGGCGCCAGGCCCGCGCTGGTCGTCTGGTCGACGTACTTGCCGCGGCCCACGATGGGCGCCGCCGATGCGACCTCCGCCAGCGCCTGCTCGATCAAGGCCGTCTTGCCGACGCCCGAAGGGCCACGCACGACCAGCAGCCGCGGCGTGCGGCCTTCCAATGCCGTTCTCAGCAACTGCCGCTCCGGCAGGCGGCCGACGAAGGCCGTCATGACTCCTGCGGAATGACGGCCAGGCGGTAACCGAAGCCGGGCGCGGTCGCGATCAGGCTGTCGCCCTCGACCTCGTCGAGCTTGCGGCGGAGCCGGCTCACCAGCGCGTCGACCGAACGCAGGTCCGACTCCTGCGGCGAGCGGCTGATCACCGACAGGAGCTCCTGGCGGGAGACGATCTTGGTGCCGGCCTGCACCAGCCGCGCCAGAATGTCGAACTCACCGCGTGTCAGGGCGGCTGTGTCGGCTTCCCCCCTGCTCACGGTGCGCGCCTCGAGATCCACGATCCACCGCCCCAATTTCTTGCGCCGCCCCCGCTCGCGGCCCGTGCGGCGCATGACGCTGCGGATGCGCGCCGCGAGCTCGCCATAGTGGATCGGCTTCACGAGATAGTCATCCGCCCCGAGATCGAGGGCGGCGATGCGCGCCTCGGGGGCGCCCTGCCGCGTGACCACGATCAGGCCGATGTCGGAATTGCCGCGCACCTCGCGCGCGAAATCGAGGCCGTCGATCCCCGGCAGGCCGAGATCGAGCACGATCAGGTCGAGGCGCGCCTGGCGCAGCAGGGCCCGGCAAGCCAGCGCGTCGCTGGCCTCATGGACCGTATAGCCCGCCTCGCGCAGAGACAGCGCGATCGCTTTGCGGGTCAGGGTTTCATCCTCGACGACGGCGACGCTGTACACCCATCGGCTCCTTCCCGAGAGACCTATCCCGGGGGCAACCCCTTTCCAATTGTCCGAGCAGGCCCCGGTCAACATCCTGTCAACATCTGCGACACAATGTATGCAATTTCGTTCCAAGTTCGGGAGGCGGTTCATAGCCCGTAAACAGACGCTCTTTGGCGCGCCTTGTACCCCTGCTTTCAGCGGCACTGTCGCCGCTACGTCTTGGGGAAGGAACAGAAATGCTGAGAATTCTTGGCTTGAGTGCGCTCGCCTCGGGCGCGCTTGTGATCGCGGCCGGCCAGGCCGAAGCGAACGGCTGCAACGGCCACGTCAACGTCGCCGAATGGGGTTGCGCGCCGTGGGACAACAACAACGGGCCGCAATTCCCGCACTATGTGGCGCCCAAGAAGCCGGTGCAGCCGCCGCAGGCGCATACGACGCCGGTCGGTCCCAAGCCGCTGCCCGTCCAGCCGCCCGCGGTCCATAGCGGCAATGGCAACGGCATCCTGGGCAACAGCGGCGCCAACATGGGCAACAACGGCGGCGGCATCATCAGCTCCAACAGCGGCAGCGTTGTCGGACCGGCGGGCGGAAGCCTCGTCGACAACAATGGCGGCCACGGCGTCGTTGCCGCGGGCGGCGGCAACAAGCCCGGCCAAGGCAGCAACGGCCTCGTCGGCAATGCCGGCGGCACGCTGATCTCGCCCGGCAACCGCAACGGCAACTGATCCGCCGGACCATGCTGAAACACGCAGGCGCAGGCCTGATCGCCTGGGTCGGGCTCGCCATCGCGGCGGGCCCGGCCGCAGCGCAATTGTCGAGCTGCCAGGTCGGACAGGCCGTGGCCGCCAAGAACTTCCGCGACCGCTGGGCGCCGGCGGTCGTGATCGCCGTCGAACCGGGCAAGCCCTATCCGTGCCGCGTGCACATGCTGGGCTACAACGATCTCGAGCAGCAATCCTGGGCGCCCTCGATGCTGCGTCCGGCCAGTGCCGCGACCGAGCCGCCGGGGGCGCTCACCTCCGATCCCTGGCTGCAGAAAGTGCAAGGCAAGGCCGCGCCGGCCAAGCCCGGCGCCATCATTCCCGGTGCCTACGAGTGCTACGCACTGACCGGTGGCCGGCTGTCGCCACGGCTGACGCTCAACTTCACGATCGTGGACGGCCGGAACTATCGCGACGCCTCGGGTGCCAGTGGCACCTACAGCTTCGACGCCGGCTCCGGGGGAATCGTGTTCACCGGCGCGGGCCTGAACGGCCAGCGGGCGACCTACTCGCAACCCGCGACACCGCCTACCCGCAACAATCCGCCCAACGTGACCTATGTCGTGTCGGGCGACTCGTGCGACCTCAAGATGTGACGAGGGCCTCTAGCCCTTGATCCGCTCGATGTCCGCGCCGCAGGCGGCAAGCTTCTCCTCGAGACGCTCGTAGCCCCGATCGAGGTGATAGACACGGTGGAGGGTGGTGTCGCCCTCCGCCGCCAGGCCCGCGATGGCGAGCGAGACCGACGCCCGCAAGTCGGTCGCCATCACCTCGGCGCCGCGCAGCTTCGGCACCCCGCGCACGAGAGCCGACTCATGGTGGATCGTGACGTTGGCCCCCATGCGCGCCAGCTCGGGGACATGCATGAAGCGGCTCTCGAAGATCGTCTCGGTGATCATCGACGCACCCTCGGCGCGCGTCATCAACGCCATCATCTGTGCCTGCAAATCGGTCGGGAAGCCGGGATAGGGCTCGGTCATGACGTCGACGCCGTGCAGGCCGTTGGCGCGGCTGACGCGAAAGCCGCGGTTGGTCTTCTCCAGCACCACGCCCGCCGCGCGCAGGCTTTGGGCGGCTGCCTCCATCAGGTCGAGCCGGCCATGCACCAGCTCGACATCGCCCGCGGTCATGGCGACGGCCATGGCATAGGTGCCGGTCTCGATACGATCCGGGATGACGGCATGCGTTGCCGCCTTGAGCTGGTCGACGCCCTCGATGGTCAGCGTCTCGGTGCCGATGCCGGCGATCGGCACGCCCATCTTTGCCAGGCACTCTGCGAGATCGGTGATCTCGGGCTCGCGCGCGGCGTTGTCGAGCACGGTGGTGCCCTTGGCCAGTGCCGCCGCCATCATCAGGTTCTCGGTCGCGCCCACCGACACCTTGGGGAAGGTATAGCGCGCGCCCCTCAGCCCCTTGCGCGCGCGCGCGACCATGTAGCCGCCGTCGATATCGATCTCCGCGCCCATCGCCTTCAGGCCCGCGATGTGCAGGTCGACCGGCCGCGCGCCGATCGCGCAGCCGCCCGGCAGCGAGACGCGCGCCTCGCCTTCCCGCGCGACCAGCGGGCCCAGCACCAGCACCGAGGCGCGCATCTTGCGCACGATGTCGTAGGGCGCCGTGGTCGAGGTGATCTTGGCCGCGCGCAGGCTCAGCGTCGTGCCGTGGCTGTGGCCGTTCTCGCCCGGCGCCGCGTCGATGGCGACGCCATGCTGCTTCAGGAGGGCGATCATGGTGGCGATGTCGGCGAGCCGCGGCACGTTCTTCAGGGTGAGCGGCTTGTCGGTCAGCATCGCCGCCACCATCAGCGGCAGGCAGGCGTTCTTCGAGCCCGACACGACGATTTCGCCCTTGAGCTGGCGGCCGCCTCTGATCCTGATGCGATCCATGAGCGGGGAACTCCCTAGATCTTGGGTAAGGTGACGCCGCGCTGGCCCTGGTATTTTCCGGCCTTGTCGCGGTAGGAGATCTCGCAGGGTTCGTTGCCCTGCAGGAAGAGAAACTGACACGCGCCCTCGTTGGCGTAGATCTTCGCGGGCAGGGGCGTGGTGTTGGAGAATTCCAGGGTCACGTGGCCTTCCCATTCGGGCTCGAGCGGGGTCACGTTCACGATGATGCCGCAGCGGGCATAGGTCGACTTGCCGACGCAGATCACCAACACGTCGCGCGGGATGCGGAAATACTCGACCGTGCGGGCGAGCGCGAAGGAATTGGGCGGGATGATGCAGACATCGGCCGCGCGGTCGACGAAGCTGTTCTCCGCGAAATTCTTGGGGTCGACGACGGCCGAATCGACATTGGTGAAGATCTTGAACTCGCGGCCCACGCGGGCGTCGTAGCCGTAGGACGAGAGGCCGTAGGAGATCATGCCTTCGCGCTTCTGGCTCGCGACGAAGGGCTCGATCATGCCCTTCTCCTCGGCCATGCGGCGGATCCAGCGGTCGGACAGGATGGTCATTACGAGGGGCTTCTAGCGGGCTTTCTCTTGTTTGTCCGGACCGTCTTTTCCCGGAGCCTGTGAGCGCGCCTGTGCCTTGCGCCGCTTGAGGTTTTCCCGCAGCGCCGCGGCCAGGCGCTGCTCACGGTCGTCCTTCTGCGGCGCGGCTTTCTCGGTCATCCAGGCAGGATACACCAATGGTCCCTCTTGTTCATGGACCGCGGGCCGGGAGGCCCGCGGTCCGCCGAGACGAAAAATTTTTCGAGCAGCGCCCGAGCGCTAACTGCGCCAACCGTCGCCCTCCGTCGACCTCCCGTTAAAAAAACGGGAAAATATCGGGACCAGGTCCCGCGAACGGCGAATTGTGGGTTTGCCGCCAGCATGCACGACTGGCGGCAAAAGTAAAGTGTTGATTTACTCGCCGGGACTTGGCCTCGGCTCCAGCCCCTGCTCGGCCGCCTCGTGCGCGGCGGAGTGGTCGCCCGCCAGCATGACGTACACGGCCGGCACGACGAACAGCGTGAACAGAGTGCCGATCGAGATGCCCGAGGCGATCACCAGGCCCATGCTGAAGCGCGAGAGCGCGCCCGCACCGGTCGCGATGATCAGCGGCACGACGCCCAGCACCATCGCCGCCGTGGTCATCAGGATGGGCCGCAACCGGATGGCGGCGGCCTCGACCACGGCCTCGCGCTTGGACTTGCCGTGGCGCTGCTGCTCGTTCGCCACCTCGACGATCAGGATGCCGTGCTTGCTGATCAGGCCCATCAGGGTCACCAGGCCGACCTGGGTGTAGATGTTCACCGTGGCGCCGAGCACGTTCATGGTGCTGAGCACAGTGAGGAAGATCAGCGCGCCCGCGATCGACATCGGCACCGAGAACAGGATGATCAGCGGATCGCGGAAGCTCTCGAACAGCGCGGCCAGCGACAGGAAGATGATGATCAGCGCGAAGCCGAAGGTCACCGCGAAGCCGCCGGACTCCTGGATGTACTGACGCGACAGGCCGCCGTAGTCGACCGTGTAGCCCGCGGGCAGCGTGCGCGCGGCGAGGTCGTTCAGGTAGGCGATGGCGTCCGCCTGGGCGACGCCGGGGAAGGTCACGCCCTGGATGGTGGCGCTGTTGAGCTGCTGGAAGTGGTTCAGCGACTCCGGAATGGTCCTGGTGACGATCTTGGCCACCGTCGAGACCGGCACCGTGCTGCCATCGGACGAGCGGATGTAATAGTCCAGGAGCTGGTCGGGATTGAGTCGCGAGCGCTGCTCGACCTGCGGCATCACCTTGTAGGAGCGGCCGTCGAGGGCGAAGTAGTTGACGTAGCCGCCGCCCAGCATCCAGGCGAGGGCGTTGCCGACGTCGCTCATCTTGAGGCCGAGCTGGGCGGTCTTGTCGCGATCGATGGTCACCGTCGACTGCGGCTGGTCGATCTTGAGGTCGGTGTTCAGGAAGATGAACATGCCGCTCGACATCGCCGTCTGCAGGAAGCCCTGCGCCACCTCGTTCAGCGGCCCGAAGTCGCCCGTCGTGGTGATGACGAACTGCACCGGCAGGCCGACCGAGCCGGGGAGCGGCGGCGGCTGGAAGGCCACGATCTGTGCGCCGGCCACGGAGCCGACCTTCTGCTGCACGATCGGCATGAGCTGGTTCGAGGTCCTCGTCCGCTGGTCCCACGGCTTCAGCACCATGCCGGCGATCGACTGGCCCGGCACATCGAGCTGGAAGACATGGTCGGTCTCGGGATAGCTCGAGAAGATGCCGAAGACCTCCTTGGAGTACATGAGGCGCTGGTCGATGGTCGAGTTGGGCGCCGATGTGGCGAGGGTGATGATGACGCCCTGGTCTTCCTGCGGCGCGAGCTCGGCCTTGGTCGTCGTGTAGAGGAAATAGATGCTGCCGAGCACGATGGCGGCGAACACCGCCGTCACCGGCAGGTAGTTCAGGCTGCCGTCGAGGCGCCGCCGATAGCCGTGCCGCAGCCGGTCGAAGGCGCGGTCGACCAGAGCCATGTATCCCGCCTCCCAGCGCATCGTGCCTTCGCCGTGCGGCTTCAGCAGCCGCGAGCACATCATGGGCGAGAGCGTGAGCGCCACGATCGCCGAGATCGTGACCGCGCCCACCAGCGTGAAGGCGAACTCGGTGAACAGCGCGCCGGTGAGGCCCTTCTGAAAGCCGATCGGCACGTAGACTGCGACCAGCACGACGGTCATGGCGATGATGGGACCGCCGAGCTCCCGCGCCGCCTGGACGGAGGCTGGGATCGGCTTCATGCCCTCCTCGAGATGGCGGTTCACGTTCTCGACCACGATGATCGCGTCGTCGACCACCAGGCCGATCGCCAGCACCAGGGCCAGCAAGGTGAGCAGATTGATGGAGAAGCCGAAGGCCGCCATCATCGTGAAGGTGCCGACCAGCGACAGCGGAATGGCGATCGTCGGGATCAGCACCGAACGCAGCGAGCCCAGGAACACGAACACCACGGCGGTGACGATCAGCAGCGCCTCGATCAGGGTGCGGATCACCTCGTCGATCGAGCTGTTCACGAAGGCCGTCGAGTCGTAGACGATCTTGCCTTCGAGGCCCTGCGGCAGCTGCGCCACGATGTCGGGGAAGGCCGCGCGCACGCCCTTGATGACGTCGAGCAGATTGGCCGACGGCGCGACCTGGATGCCGATATAGACCGCCTGCTGGCCGTCGAAGCCGACCTGGCTTTCGTAGTCGTCGGAGCCGAGCGTGACCTTGGCGACGTCGCTCAGCCGCACGATGGCGCCGCCATCCTGCTTCAGCACGAGGTTCTTGAACTCGTCGAGCGTGTGCAGCGCCGTGGAGGCGGTCAGCGTCACCTGCACCATCTGCCCCTTGGTCGTGCCGAGGCCGGAGATGTAGTTGTTGCTGCCGAGCTGGCTCGCCACGTCGGCCGCGGTCATGCCGTAGGCCGCGAGCTTGATCGGATCGAGCCAGGCGCGCAGCGCGAAGTTCTTGGCGCCCAGCATCTCGGCCGTCTGCACACCCGCCACCGATTGCAGCTTGGGCTGCACGACGCGCGTCAGGTAGTCGGTGATCTGGTTGGGGGCGAGCTTGTCCGAGGAGAAGCCGATGTACATGGCGTCGATCGTCTGGCCGACCTTGACCGTCAGCACCGGCTGCTGCGTGCCCTGCGGCAGGCGGTTCAGCACCGAATTCACCTTGGCGTTGATCTCGGTCATCGCCTTGTTGGAATCATAGTTGAGGCGGAGATTGATCGAGATCGTGCTGACGCCGCTCACGCTGGTCGACGTCATGTAGTCGATGCCGTTGGCCTGGGCGATCGCCTGCTCGAGCGGCGTGGTGATGAAGCCCGCGATCACGTCGGGATCGGCGCCGTAGTAGGTGGTGGTCACCGTGACGATGGCGTTCTCGGTGCGCGGATACTGCAGCACCGGCAGCGCGCCGACCGCGCGGAGGCCCAGCACCAGGATCAGGAGGCTCACCACCGTGGCCAGCACCGGACGGCGGACGAAGATGTCGGTGAAGCTCATCGGACCGCCCTCCTCAATTGTCGACCGGCTTCGGGCTGACGTCGTTCTTGGGCTGGATCGAGTTGTTGACCACGACGTTCACGCCGTTGCGCAGCTTCATCTGGCCGCTGGTCACGACGGTGGCGCCGTCGTCGATGCCCTTCAGCACCGAGACCTGGTCGCCGCGCGTGGCGCCGAGCGTCACGAAGGTCTGACGCACGGTGAGAAGCGGCTTGCCGTCGGGGCCCTTGCCCTTTTCGTCGACGACGTACACCAGATCGCCGTAGGCGTTGTAGGTGATCGCCGTCTGCGGCAGCGTCACGAGCTTCACGGGCGCGCCCGTCGTCGCGGTGACCGTCACGTACATGCCGGGCAGCAGCTTGCGGTCCGGATTGTCCAGGGTGGCGCGCACCTGCACGTTGCGGCTGCCGGTTTCCACCTTGGGATTGATGGCGGTGATCTTGCCCGGGAAGGTCTGCCCCGGGTAGCCATCGACATGCGCCACCACCCCCTGGCCGACCTTGATCTGCGAGATCTGCTGCTGCGGCAGGAAGAAGTCGGCGTAGATCGGCGTCAGCGCCTGCAGGGTGACGATCACCGTGCCGGCGGCGAGATACTGGCCGAGATCGACCTGGCGCAGGCCGATATGGCCCGCGAACGGCGCCTTCAGCGTCTTCTTCTCGACGATGGCGCGCTGCTGCTCGACCTGGGCGCGGTTGTTCTTGAGGTTGGCGGCATCGGTATCGATCACCGCCTGGCTGACGGCCTGCGCCTTGAGCTGCTTGAGGTCGCGGTCGTAGACGACCTGCGACAGGTCGGCCTGCGCCTCGAGCGACTGCAGCTTGGCGACATCGTCGGCATCGCGCAGATGCAACAGCACCTTGCCGGCCTCGACATCGTCGCCGGACTGGAAGTTGATCTCGTCGACCACGCCCGCGAGCTCGAGCGAAAGATCGGCGCCGCGCACGGCGCGCAGGCTGCCGACGGCGCGGATCTCCTCCTGCCACTCCGTTTTGCCCGCCTTGATCGTCGAAACGGTCTGCGGCTGGTGGCCGGGCCCCGCCGGTCCGCTCATGAACTCCTTGATCTTGCCGTTCACGAAGTCCTTGAAGCCGAACACGCCGCCTAGAACAGCGGCGACGAGGACCAGCATGATGACCATACGCAATTTCATGGGAGCGTCCTTACTTGCCCGCGCGCGGCAGGCTGACTTGGTCGAACGGCGGCAGGTTGAACACGCCAGGCTTGCCATTGCTTTGCGGGGCGACGTCGGTGCGGTTCCACCAGCCGCCGCCCAGCGCCTGGAAAAGGGCGGCCGTGTCGCTGTAGCGCGCGGCCTGAGCCTTCACGCGGTTGAGCAGCGCGTTCTGGTAGGTCTGCTGGGCGTTGAGCAGCGCGATGTAGTTCACCGCACCCAGCTGGAACTGCTGCTGCGTGAGGTTGAGGCTCTGCTGTGCCGTCGACTCCGCCGCCGCGGCGGCCTTCAGGAGATCCGCATCGGCCTGCAGCGCGCGCAAGGCATTGGCCACGTCCTGGAAGGCAAGCAGCACGGTGCTGCGATACCTGGCGGCGGCGGCATCGTAGGCGGCGACCGCCGCGAGCTTCTTGTGCTCGAGCTGGCCGCCGTCGAACAGCGTCTGCGCCACGCTGGCGCCGATGCTCCAGACGCCCGAGCCCGCGGCGAACAGCGAGCCGAAGCCCCCGGAGGCCACGCCCCACAGGCCGGTGATGCTGAACTGCGGCAGCTGGGCCGCCGTCGCGACGCCGATCTCGGCGCTGGCGCTGTGCAGCGTCGCCTCGGCCGATCGCACGTCGGGGCGCTGCTCGACGAGCTGCGAGGGCAGGCTGAGCGGCAGGTCGCCGGGAAGCTGCAGCGCCTGGAGCTGCAGGGTCTGGCCGGCATCCTCCGTCGGCGTCTTGCCGAGCAGCGTCATGAGCTGGTTGCGCTGCTGGGCGAGCTGCTTCTGCAGCGGCGGCAGCTGGGCCTGCGTCGCCGTCAGCTGGGCCTGCTGCTGCAGGACGTCGGCACGCGAGGCGCCCCCGAGATCGAACTGGCTCTGCACCACGCGCAGCGCATCGCCTTCGAGCTTGATGATCGCCTCGGTGGCGGCGATCTGGCCGCGCAGCGAGGCGAGATTGATCGCGGCCACCACGACGTTGGAGGTGAGCGTGAGATAGGTCGCCTCGAGCTGGAAGCGCTGGTACTCGGCCTGCGCCTGCTGCGATTCGACCGCACGGCGCGTGCCGCCCCATATATCGGGCGAGTAGGAGATGTTGAGCGAGGCGCTTGTCAGGCCATAGACGACCTGCAGGCTCTGCGAGCCGCCCTGCTGGGCGCCGTTGATCTTCTGCTGCGTCGCCGAACCGTTGCCGCTGATCGTGGGAAACAGCGCCCCCTGCTGGGCATAGAGCAACTCGTTGGCCTGGCGCAGCGTGGCCTGCGCGGCATCGAGATCGGGATTGGCCTTGAGCGCCTGCTCGATCAGCCCATTGAGCTCGGCCGACCGGTACAGTTCCCACCATTGGCCGGGAATGTCGGCGCCGGACAAGAACGACTGGGCGTCGCCGGCATGCACATTGGCCGAGGCGGTCTGCGGCTCGAGTGTCTCGGGCGTGTAGCCGGCGACCGTGGGCTTGTCGGGCTTCTTGAAGTCGGGCCCCGAGCTGCATCCCGCGGCCGACAGGACCGCGGCAAAGGCCAGCGCGCCGAGGCGAAGACGCGAACCGCTCATTTGCTGCTCCTTGCGATGTCGCGCACGACGGCCTGGGTGTGGGAACGAATGATGGCCCTGATCGTTGCAGCGCGTTCGTCGTCGAACTCCGGCATCTTCAAGACGCGTCTTACGGCCTTGTTGCAGAAGATCGTCACCTGGCCGAACAGCGCCAGGGTGCGGACGACGACCTCGGGATCTTCGGCAGGCTTGCCCAGCAGGCGGGCAACCAGCGTCAGGCAGGGCTCGAAAATCTCGCGGATGCCGCTCTCGTGCAGCATCTCCAGGCCCGGCGTCCGCTCGACCTCGGCACGGGCATAAAGCAGGCGGCGGCTTTCCACCTGGTGGCCGCCCGAGACGAGAGTGACGAAGGACTCGAAGATCTCGCACAGGAGATCGAGCAACGTCTCGCGTGGCGTCGCGGGATCGGCGAGCGCCACCTTCACCTTGGCGGTGAGCGGCGCCATGTGCGCCTCGTTGTGGCGGATGATGCTCTCGATCACCGCCCGGTAGAGGCCTTCCTTGTTGCCGAAATAATACTGGATCGCCGGCAGGTTCACGCCGGCCCGCTCGGCCAGCACGCGGGTGCTGGCGCCCTCGTAGCCTTCGGCGGCGAAGATCTCGAGCGCGGCATCCAGGATGCGCCGGCGCGTGTCCTCGCCGCGCGTGTAGCTCCCCTGCCGGTGTCTCAACGAGCTTTCGTTCATATCCCCTGCCGGTCGCCGATTCGGGCGGGGTGACTATATCGTTCGATAGACTATGTCAATCGTTCGATATTTTTTGGGCTGCTACGACTTTTTCTTTCGATTGGCAAAGGCTGACATGGGCGCGATGTGCTCGCCCTCCGCCACCGATTGGGCAAAGGAATCGATGCCGGCCTGGATCGCCTCGTCGATCGAGAGCCGCTCCCAACGGCGCAAAAGCCGCTTCTGCGCACGCACTGCACCCGGCGTTGCTTCGACGATCGAATCGACCAGTTTATCGATCGCCGCGTCGAGCCGGGCGACAGGCACGACCTCCTCGACCAGGCCCCAGGCCTCGGCGCGGGCGGCGTCGATATTCTCCGCGGTCAACAGCAGGCGGGACGTCCGGCCCCAGCCGATCAGACGCGGCAGCAGGGCCGCCTCGACGACCGACGGCACGCCCACCTTCACTTCCGGCATGCCGAAGAAGGCGTTGTCGGCGGCGACACGCATGTCACAGGCCGCGGCGACCTCGAGGCCCGCGCCCAAGGTGTAGCCTTCCAGGCGGCAGATCACCGGCACCGGACAATCGCGGATCGACTGGCAGAGCTTGTGGATCAGGGTGATGAAGGCGCGGCCATCCTCGCTCTGCTTCATGCCGGCCATGTGGTTGATGTCGGCGCCGCCGATGAAAGCGCGGCCGCCCGCGCCCGAGAGCACGACGACACGCAGGTCGCTCTCGCGTGCCAATCCGAGGAACGCCTCGGTGAGATCGAGCAGCGCCGGCGGGTTGAGGACGTTGAGGCGCCTTGCATTGTCGAACACCACGCGCGCCACGACGCCGTTGGGTCGGCGGTCCCAGGAGATATCGACCTTGTGCACGTTTCGCTCCGTGGCGCTTCTTCGTTGCG
>DATJWN010000070.1:0-15530 GCA_035501235.1 Reyranella sp. | reverse complement strand
CAGGATTCCTACAGCCTGGCGGCGGCGCGTGTGCTGATGCCGCACATCGTGGCGTCGATGGACGAATTGATGTCCTTGCACACCAACTGGGACGTGCTGGCCGAGCACTGCAAGCTGTTCGTCACTTTCGGCGGCGCGCCTCATAAGAACGCACAGATCAACGCCGGCGGCGCGATGGTCCATCGCCTGAAGGACGGGCTCTACGGCATGCGCGCCAAGGGCGTGCGCTTCGTCAACGTGACGCCGACCGCCGAGGATCTCGACACCGGCGGCGACATCGAATGGCTCGCGATCCGGCCCAACACCGATGCCGCCATGATCCTGGCGCTCTGCCACGTGCTGCTGACCGAGAACCTTCACAGCCGTGAGTTCCTCGACCGCTGCACCGTGGGCTTCGACAAGTTCGCGCCCTATCTCGCCGACAAGACGCCCGAGTGGGCCGAGGGGATTTGCGGCATTTCCGCCGCTCGAATCTGCAGCCTCGCCCGCGAGATGGCGGCGACCCGCACGACGGTCAACATCAACTGGTCGCTGCAGCGCAGCCATCATGGCGAGCAGCCCTTCTGGGCGCTGGTGACGCTCGCCTGCATGCTGGGTCAGATCGGCCTGCCGGGCGGCGGATTCGGCGCGAGCTATGGGCCGACCAACATCATGGGCAGCAACGCCCCGCGCTTCTCGGGCCCGACCTTGAGCCAGGGCACCAACGCGGTGCCGGATTTCATCCCAGTCGCGCGCTTCACGGACATGCTGCTCAATCCGGGAGCCAAGATCCCGTACAACGGGCAGGAGATCACCTTCCCCGACATCCGCCTGATCTACTGGGCGGGCGGCAATCCCTTTCACCACCACCAGGATCTCAACCGCCTGCGCGGCGCCTGGCGTAAGCCTGAAACAATCGTCTTCAACGAGCAGTTCTGGACGCCGGCCGCCAAGATGGCCGACATTGTGCTGCCCGCCACCACTGGCCTCGAGCGCGACGACATAGGCTATGCGCGCAAGGAGCCGTTCCTGATCGCCATGAAGAAGGCCCGCGAGCCGATCGGCGAGGCGCGCGACGACTACTGGATCTTCTCCGAGATCACGCGGCGGCTTGGCGCCGGAGACATCTACTCCGAAGGCCGCGACACGATGCAGTGGCTATCGCATCTGTACGAGGAAGCACGCGAGAAGTCGGCCAAGGGCGGCATCGCCTTCCCAGCCTTCAATGAATTCTGGGACGCCGGTATCGCCGAGATCGAGGGCGAGGAGCGAGAGCCGGTGATGCTCGCCCGCTTCCGCGCCGATCCCGAGAGGAACCTGCTCAAGACGCCTTCGGGCAAGATCGAGATCTTCTCCGAGAAGATCGCTTCTTTCGGCTACGACGACTGCCCCGGCCATCCGGTGTGGTTGGAGCCGATCGAGTGGCTGGGCTCGAAGAAAGCCGAGCGCTATCCGCTGCACATGCTGTCGGACCAGCCGACCGACAAACTCCACAGCCAGCTCGACCACAGCCCGCACGCCAAGGCGACCAAGATCAAGGGCCGCCAGCCGATCACCCTCCATCCCGACGACGCCGTGGCACGCGGCCTCGCCGACGGAGATGTCGTGCGCGTGTTCAACGACCGCGGTGCCTGCCTCGCGGCGGTGCGCACCAACGACCGCATCCGCCGCGGCGTGGTACGGCTGTCCACGGGCGCCTGGTTCGACCCGGAGGATTCCGGCTCCAATCGGCCGCTGGAGAAGCACGGCAATCCCAACGCGCTCACCCTCGACATTGGCGCCTCAAAGCTCAGCCAGGGCTGCATCGCTCAGACCTGCCTGGTCGAGATCGAGCGCTTCGACGGCCCGCCGCCGGCCGTGACCGCGCACCAGCCGCCGAGCTTCGCGGCGCGTTCACGCTGAGCTAGACTGGGGCCCGGAGGAAAAAGGCCCATGACCAAACGGCTCAGCCCCGAAGCGGTCGCCAAGTATCATCGCGACGGCTACCACTTCCCGGTGCCCGTGCTGTCGGCGGCCGAGGCGCGCGCCTATCGCGACAAGCTCGAGGCACACGAGCGCGCCACGGGCGGCCCGGTCTCGGGCAACATGCGCCACAGGGTGCATCTCCTCTTCACCTGGGCCAACGAGCTCACGCGCCATCCCGCCATCCTCGATGCGGTCGAGGACATCATCGGGCCGGACATTCTCTGCTGGAGCACGACCTTCTTCATCAAGGAGGCGCACTCGCCGTCCTACGTATCGTGGCATCAGGATGCGACCTACTGGGGCCTCTCGACCTCGGACGTGATCACTGCCTGGGTGGCCTTCGCCGACGCACCCGTCGAGAGCGGCGCCATGACGTTCTGGCCGGGCAGCCATCTCAAGAAGCAGATCGAGCATCGCGACACGTTCGACAAGGACAATCTCTTGAGCCGCGGCCAGGAGATCGCCGTCGACGTGCCCGCGGGCGCAGGCGTCGACGTGGCCCTCAAGGCCGGCGAGATGTCGCTACACCACGTGCTGCTGGCACACGGTTCGGGCCCCAACACGACCAACGATCGCCGCATCGGCTTCGCCATCCGCTACATCCCGCCCCATGTGCGTCAGCTCAAGGTGCGCGACTGCGCCATGCTGGTGCGCGGCCGCGACACGCACGGCAATTTCGATCTGGAGTCGCCGCCCAAATCGGATCTCGATGCCGCGGCGTTGGCCGCCCACAAGGACGCCGTCGAGCGCTCGGTGAAGGCGCTCTATGCCGGGACCGACCGGACACAGTTCCGTGCTTAGACGCGCGCTGATCGCGGCGCTCGCCATCGCGCTGCCTGTCGCCGCCGCGGCACAGACCCTGTCGGCGCAGGACTTCCTGAAATCGATCTACGAGCCCTACCAGAAGGAAGGCTTCAAAGGGCAGCCTTATTGGGAATCGAAGCGCTTCTTCGCGCCCGACCTTGCGGCGGCGATCGACAAGGACATGGAGCTCGCCAAGAAGAAGAACGAGGTGCCGCTGCTCGACGGCGATCCCTTCATCGATGCGCAGGACTGGAAGATCACCTCGATCAGCCAGGGCGTCGTGGTCGAAGGTGACAAGGCCGCCGCCGGCGTCGCCTTCGTCAATCTCGGCGAACCGAAGAGTGTCGCCCTCAAGCTGGCGAAGACACCCGACGGCTGGCGCATCCTTGATATCGTGACCGAGGGCGGCTCCCTGCGCGCGCTCTACAAGCTGAAGCCCTAGTTCCGCCAGCTCGTATCGATCTTGTCGATCTTGCGGACCAGGGCGGCGAATTCGAGCTCGCCCATGCCGCCGGTATCCGTGTCGGCGAAGCGCTCGAGCTGGCCGTGCGACTTGCCGGCGACGTTGTTGCCCATCGTGCTGATCGTGCCCGCCGCGCCCGCATCGACCTGCGTCTGGCAGGCGCGTTCGAGGCGATAGAGGCGCAAGAACGCCTCGGGCACGCTGCGGCCGGTGGTGAGCAGGCCGTGGTTCTTGAGCATCATGGCGGTCTTGTCGCCGAGATCGGCCACCAGGCGCGGCCGCTCATCGACTTCGAGGCTCACGCCCTCATAATCGTGATAGGCGAGCGCGCCGTGGAACGCCGTGGCATTCATCGAGATGGGCATCAGCCCTTCCTTGGTCGCCGCCACCGCCATGCCGGCGCGGGTGTGGGTGTGCATCACGCAGCGGTGCCGCGCCTGATGCGCCATGTGGATCGCCGAATGGATGACGAAGCCGGCATAGTTCACGGGATGCTGGGACTCGCCCACATTGTTGCCGTCGACATCGATCTTCACCAGGTTCGAGGCCGTGACCTCGTCGTAGTTGAGGCCGAACGGATTGATCAGGAAGTGCGGCTTGTCGCCCGGCACGCGCGCCGTCAGGTGGCCGTAAATCAGCTCGGTCCAGCCGAACCAGTCGACCAGCCGGTAGGCGGCGGCGAGCTGGCGGCGCAGCACGGCCTCGCCCTCCTCGGGCGGCAGCGAATAGACGTCGATGCCCGTGACGGGCGCGTTTTCCGCGATGTGCATGTCCATGGGGCGCTCCTCCGGCGAACTGGCGCTATGATCGGGCAAGCGGGAGGAAACGTCCATGGCTGAGAAACCGCGCCTCGATACGACGCGCCTGCAAAAGATTGCCCAAGCCTACTGGCAGAGCGCCGCCCTGATGTCGGCCGTGGAGCTCGAGGTCTTCACCGCCATCGCCCACGGCCATGACACTTTGCCCGCCCTGGCCAAGGCGATCGGCATCAGCGAGCGCAACGCCGAGCGGCTGGCGACGGTGCTGGTGGCCATGGAATTGCTGGAACTCGATGGACAGCGCTTCACCAATGCGCCCGACGTGCAGCGCTTCCTGGTCAAGGACAGCGACCGCTATGCCGGCCCGTGGATCCTGTTCACCAAGCCGCGCTGGCAGGCCTTCGGCGAACTGACCGAGCGGCTAAGGAGTCCCGTCGAGAACAAGCTGGGCGCCTATGTCGAGTTCGGCGTCGAGGACGCCCGCCGCTACCACGCCGCGACCTATTCCATCGGCATTGGCGCCGCGCGGCTGTTCAGCCGCAGCGTGAACCTCACCGGCCGCAAGCTGATGCTCGATCTCGGCGGCGGCTCGGGCGCCTATTCCATCGTGGCGACCGAGACCTATCCCGGCCTCAAGGCGATCGTGCTCGACCTGCCGCCGGTCGTCGTGGTGGCCGACGAATACATCGCGAGCCACAAGGCGCGCGACCGCGTAAGCACGCTCGCCGGCGACTTCACGACGACACCTTTCCCAAAAGGCATCGACGTCGTGGTCATGGCGAGCAACCTGCCGCAATACGAGCCCGACCTGATCCGTCTGGTCGTAACCAAGGCGTTCGCAGCGCTGGTCCCGGGCGGCGAGATGCATCTGGTCGGCGAGACCCTGCACGACGACCGCAAGGGACCTCTGTCAGCCGCGCTGTGGGGCCTGAACGAGGCCGTCCAGCGCAGCACCGGCGTGGCACACACCGAAGCGGAGGTGAGGGGCTATCTCGAGGCCGCGGGTTTCACCGATGTCGCCGTGCACCCCTTCGTGCCGGGGGTCCTATCACGCGTGGCCGGCCGGAAACCCGCCTGAAGGCGCGGGGTTGCGCCCGCCGTCGCCATCGACTATTTCTCCCCGCCTGCCTCGACGCTCCCTTCGTCTAGAGGCCTAGGACGTGGCCCTCTCAAGGCTAAAACACGGGTTCGAATCCCGTAGGGAGCGCCAAAGCGCAAGTGCTGCGCGCGCCTCCCCTGTTTTTCGGAATTTCTCGAACGAGCCCTCTCCTTCAAAAAATTTGCGCGGGGGATTGTTTAGAATAATTCTAAACCATATGTAACACCTCAGATGACGATCGGAGGATGATCATGGCTGATGGAAGCAAGTGCCCGTTCAGCGGCAACCGCCCCACTCACAACAATCGCGACTGGTGGCCCAACCAGTTGAACCTCCAACCGCTGAACCAACATGCGCCCCGCTCCAATCCGATGGGCGAGACCTTCGACTACGCCAAGGAATTCAAAAGCCTCGATCTCAACGCGGTGATCAAGGACCTGCACGCCCTGATGACGGATTCGCAGGATTGGTGGCCGGCCGATTTCGGCCATTATGGCGGCCTGTTCATCCGCATGGCCTGGCACTCGGCCGGCACCTATCGCATCGCCGACGGGCGCGGCGGCGCGGGCGGCGGCCAGCAGCGTTTCGCCCCGCTCAACAGCTGGCCCGACAACGCCAATCTCGACAAGGCGCGGCGCTTGCTGTGGCCGATCAAGAAGAAGTACGGCCGCAAGATCTCGTGGGCCGACCTCTACATCCTCGCGGGCAACGTCGCGCTCGAATCGATGGGTTTCAAGACCTTCGGCTTTGCCGGCGGCCGCGCCGATCAATGGGAACCGGAAGAGCTCTACTGGGGTCCCGAAGGGTCGTGGCTGGGCGACGAGCGCTATAGCGGCGAGCGCGAGCTCGCGAACCCGCTGGGCGCCGTGCAAATGGGCCTGATCTACGTCAATCCTGAAGGCCCCAACGGCAAGCCCGATCCCGTCGCCGCGGCGAAGGACATCCGCGAGACCTTCGCCCGCATGGCGATGAACGATGAGGAAACCGTGGCCTTGATCGCGGGCGGCCACACCTTCGGCAAGGCGCACGGCGCAGGCGATCCCTCGCTCATCGGACCTGAACCCGAGGGCGGCGCCATCGAGGACCAGGGGCTCGGCTGGAAGAGCAAGTACAAGAGCGGCATCGGCGCCGATGCCATCACCGGCGGGCCGGAAGTCACCTGGTCGCAGACTCCGACCAAGTGGAGCAACGCCTTCTTCGACAATCTCTTCAAGTACGAATGGGAGCTGACCAGGAGCCCCGCCGGTGCCCAGCAATGGAAGGCGAAAAACGCGCCGGCCGACATTCCCGATGCTTTCGACACGTCGAAGAAGCACGTGCCGACCATGCTGACGACGGACCTCTCGCTGCGCATGGATCCCGCCTACGAGAAGATCTCGCGGCGCTTCCATGAGCATCCCGAGCAGTTCGCCGACGCCTTCGCGCGCGCCTGGTTCAAGCTCACCCATCGCGACATGGGCCCGATCCAGCGCTACCTCGGACCGCTCGTGCCCAAAGAGCGGCCGATCTGGCAGGACCCGATTCCAGCCGTCGACCATCCGCCGATCAGCGACGCCGATGCAGCTTCGCTCAAGCAGAAGATCCTGGCCTCGGGCCTCTCGGTGGCCGAGCTGGTCGGCGCGGCCTGGGCCTCGGCCTCGACCTTCCGCGGCTCCGACAAGCGCGGCGGCGCCAATGGCGCGCGCGTCCGGCTGGCGCCGCAGAAGGACTGGGAGGTCAACCAGCCCGCCCAGCTCAAAGCGGTGCTGACGAAACTCGAGGCGATCCAGAAGGAATTCGGCAAGAAGGTGTCGCTCGCCGACCTGATCGTGCTGGGGGGCAATGCCGCGATCGAGAAGGCGGCCAAGGACGCCGGCGTGGACGTGAAGGTGCGCTTCACGCCGGGCCGCATGGACGCCTCCGAGCAGCAGACGGACGCACACTCCTTCGCCGCCCTCGAGCCGCGCGCTGACGGCTTCCGCAACTATCGGAGCGGCAAGCAGTTCATGGCGCCGGAAGAAGCATTGATCGATCGCGCGCAGCTTCTCACCCTCTCCGCACCCGAGATGACGGTGCTGGTGGGCGGCCTGCGCGTGCTGGGGGCCAATGCCGGGAAATCCACGCACGGTGTCTTCACCAAGAGGGTGGGCACGCTCTCCAACGACTTCTTCGTGAACCTGCTCGACATGGGCACCGAATGGCAGCCTTCCGGCACGGAGGGCGTCTACGAGGGGCGGGACCGCAAGACCAAGGCCGTCAAATGGACGGCGACGCGCGTCGACCTGATCTTCGGCTCGCACTCGGTCCTGCGGGCGCTCGCCGAAGTCTATGGCTCGTCGGACGCACAGGAGAAGTTCGTGAAGGACTTCGCGGCAGGCTGGGCCAAGGTGATGGAGCTCGACCGCTACGACCTCCGCTGACGGTCTCGTATGTTGACGATCGGCGCGCCACGGGGAATCGTTGGCGCGCCGATGAGCATCGACCTCCTCTTCTGCCGAGCGCCCCGCATACTGCTGGTGCGCTTCACGGACGAGATCACCGACGCGAATGTCGACCGGATGAACGCGCTGCTGGCGCGCTTCGTCGGCGAACAGGGCGCCACGAACATGATCATCGATTTCAGCAGCGCCCCGTTTGCCCGCATACTGGCGTCGCGGCTCGCCCAGCGGGGTCGCCGGCCCTCGCGCATGCAAGGGTTTCGCCGGGCCTTCGTGGTTCCGGAGACGCTGATCGACGTCTTCCGCCACTATGGCCTCCAGCAGGAAACCCATGGCGACGAACCGCCCTTGCTGGTGCTCTCCCTCGAGGAGGCCCTGGCGCGGCTGGACTCGGTCGGCGCCTCGTTCCAGGCGGTCGTCTTCGCGTCAGACCTGCAGCGACGGTCCTGACACCGTCGCCCTGCGCCGGTCCGCCGCTTGGCGCTCCGATCAAAGTGTGAGACAGTCGCCCGAGGTCATTCAGCAACAAGATTCGTTGCCGGCCCTCTCGGCACTGCGACACGGGAAGCTTTCCCGGTGGCCATGACGGGCGGGCGGCGAGACGCACAGCTCTTGGTCTTCGCCCCCCGCTCTCCTCCCTCCTCCGTCGACCAGCGGGGCTGGCTTGCCGATTGCGCCCTGCTCGTGGCGGGCGGCGGCGCGCTCCTGATCGCGGTCGTGCTGTGGTTCGACAATGCCCAGGGCGGCCTCACCGGCAACGGCGTGTTCAAGAGCATCGAGCTCAAGCCCTGGATCGTCGATCCGGCGGGGGCGCCGCTCTACCCGTCGAACTACCTGTTCTATCCCGTCTACGGCCTGCTTTGCCGGCTGCTCGACCTCGTGGGCGTGTTCGCGGGAGATCCCCGGCGGCAGCTCACCATCCTGAATTCGCTGAGCGCGAGCCTTTGCCTCTGCCTCGTCTACGGCCTGGTGCGCCGCCTGACCGGCGAGCGGCCGATCGCCCTGATCGCCGCCGGCTTCCACCTCGCTTCGATGTTCGTGCTGTTCCTCGCCATCACCAACGAGGACATCATGCCGAGCTACACGGTGATGTTCGCGGCGATGGCGCTGGCCGCGCTGTGGTTCGCCGAGCCCAGCGTTCCACGTGTGCTCTCGGTCGCCGTGCTCTTCAGCCTGGGCTGGCTGTTCGAATGGCGGCTGATGTTCCCGACGCTGCCGGCCATGCTGCTGGCGCTCTGGCTCTGCGAGCCGCACTTCAGACGTCGCCTCGCCTGGATCGCGCTCTTTTGCGCGGGCCTCATGGCGACGGCGGCGGTCATGGCGCTCGTCTGGGCAGGACACCGCGGCGCCGTCGGCCCGTTCGACCTGATCTGGACCGGCAAGGCCGTGCACTCGGTCTGGGCGGGCTTCACCTGGGCCAAGCTCGGCTACATGCGAGACGGCATCGCGGCCTACTGGCTCGGCACGGGCATCACCACTTTCCGCCACATACCCGGCTGGGACCTCTGGCGCTACCTCTCGCTCGCGGCGGAGCTCGCCATCGCGGTCACCGCGCTCCGGGCACTGTGGCCCTATCGGGAAGACGGGCGGGCGCGGGCGCTCGTCGCGGTGTTCGGCGGTACCTTCGCCGCGGGCGAGGTCTTCAACCTCTATTCCCAGCCGCAGGATCCGCAGATGCAGATCAACGTCATGGCCTGGCTGACGGTCGGCTGGGCGATCGTGCTGCTGGCGGCGCGGCGGCGCTGGGGCCGGCAGGGGCTAGCCGCCTTTGCGGGCCTCACGGTCGCGCTCTTCGCCTACAATGTCTGGAGCCTCGAACCGGAGCGCGGCCTCGACACCCGCTGGAAGCACGCGCTCGACCGCATCGAGCAGCATGCCGATCCGGCGCGCACCGTCTTCCTGTTGCACGACTTCGACTGGGCGATGATCTACGCCTCGCTGCACTGGGGCGTGAACGAGCCCGGCACCGATGCGCTCGGCCCCGCTCCGCAGGCGACACCCAAGTTCAAGTGGATCGGCTTCGCGGGCCAGGTGATGCGCCACCCCGACTGGACCGTCGAGCACCATGTGGACGACCTGAGACACGAGATCGATCGCGCGCTCGAGCTCGGCTACGACGTGATTGTCCTGCGCCTGTGGGACCTCCGCCAGCCCGATCTCGAGACGGCGACCGGCATGATCGTCGACCGCCAGCGCCTCGCCGCCCTGCGCGAGATGCTGCATCGCGACTACACTGCAGTGCCGGTCTACGACGACCCGATCGCGGGGCCCGTCGTGAAGCTGCAAAAGGCTCCGGGCCGATAGCCCCTTTCCGCGCCGTCCGCCGTCAAACAGCAAAAATGTGTGCGCGGCGCAACGGCGCTAACTCCGCCAGCCGCCCGCCCCGTTAAACAAACGGAAAAATAACGGGACGGAGTCCTGCAGGCGTTTCAGTGACTTGATTCGAATCGACCGATGAACGGTCGATTTGCGGGCTCAAAAACGGGGGCGCCGTCGTCTCGGCAGCCGCGCTCGATCCACCCCGCCGTGCGGCGTCTCCCGCGGTCCCCGCGCTTTGGCGCCTTTTCGGCCGCCTTGCGGCCGGATCGCTCAAGGGTCCGGGTCCCTTCCTCACTATGCACACATCGCGGCGAAAGTCAATTTTAAATGTACACCGGGCCCTGCCGCATCACGCAGATGTCGCTCGCTGGATGCGCCGCTCGTCGACGCCGACCGAACGTGCCGTTTCAACGATGGCGGCCCAGGTGTCGTCGGGCAGCGGCACGCCGTTCGCGAGGCGCTCGGCGCGCATGCGCGCCTCGGGTTCGCCCGGCACCAGGATCTCGCCGCCCGCCTTGGCCGGCCGCGAACTCTTCACGAAGGAAACATACTTGGCGATGTCCTTGGGAAAGAAGCCCTCGGGATCGAAGACCTTGGGGTCCAGATAGAAGCTCAGCATGCCGTTGGCGAACTTTCCACGCTTCGGGTCCGTCGCGCCGTTGCCCGAGAAAGAGCCGCCCAGCATCTCGCACATGAAGGCGAGGCCCGAGCCCTTGTGGCCGCCGAAGGCGCGGATCGCACCCGTGCCCTGGGCATGGTTGCGCGGGCCGGTCGGCGTGTAGTCACCGTAGAGCAGATGCGGATCGTTGCTCGGCGCGCCGTCGGGGCCGATCAGCGCGCCTTCGGGCACCTTCTTGCCGCCCTGGCTCGCCACCAGCACCTTGCCCTCCGCCACGATGGAGGTGGCGAAATCGAGCACCAGCGGATCCTCGCCCGGCCGCGGTATGCCGACGCAATAAGGCGCCGTCGAGAAGCGGCGATCGACGCCGCCATAGGGTGCCACCAGCACGCTGCCTCCTGCATTGACGAAGTGCACCGACACCAGCCCCTCAGCCGCCGCCATCTCGGCCCAGTCGCCGACGCGGCCGACATGGCCCGCATTGCGCAAGGTGACGGCGCTAAGACCGTTTTTCTTCGCCTTGTCGATGCCGATCCGCACCGCCTGCGGCGTCACCGTCTGTCCGAAACCGTACTTGCCGTCGATGACGGCGATCACCGGCGTATCGACCAGCACGTCCACCGTGACATCGGCGATCACCGTGCCGTTCTTCTTCTGCGTGGCATAGCGTGGCACGCGCACGACGCCGTGACTGTCATGACCCGAGAGATTGGCGCTCACGAGATAGCGGCCGATGCGGCCACCTTCTTCCTTCGAGCATCCCGCCGAGGCAAAGATATCCGCGACGAAGGATTCGAGTTCCTTCGCCTTGATGGTCACTGTCATTCCAATGAACTCCCGCCGAACATGGCTCGCCCGCGGGCGCTACGCGCCCTTTTCCGGGCGAACTCCAGTCATGGTCAGCCCTTGCTGCGATTGAGATTGGCGACATAGCCGCGATTCCAGGTCGGATTGATCCAGACCTCGTTGATCACCACATGCGGGGGTAGGCAGGCGACGTACCGGATGAGGTCGCCCACATCCTCCGACTGCGCCATGCGCTTGCGCTCGGCAGGCGTGATCGGCACGGGGCGCTTGTCGAGGATCGGCGTCGCCACCTCGCCGGGGCAGACCACGCAGGAGCGGATGCCGTTCACGCACTCTTCCATGTTGACCGTGTGGCTCATCGCCACCACGCCGTGCTTGGCGGCCGAATAGGCGGGGCCCGACAAAAGGCCGATGGTGCGGCCGGCCATCGAGGAGGTGTGGATCAGAACGCCGTCCTTCTGCTTGCGCATCATCGGCAGCACCGCCGTCGTGCAATAGAAGGCGCTGGAAAGATTTCCGTCGATCACCTGCTCGGCGCCGGCCGGCGTCAGCTTCGCCCATTGGCGCTCGAGGATATTGAGGCCGGCATTGTTCACCAAGATGTCGCAGCGGCCGTACTTCTTCTCGATCGCCTTGGCGATCCTGGTGACGGCAGTCGCCTTCATGAGGTCGCCCGCCTGCACATCGGCCTTGCCGCCGACCTTCCTGATCGTGGCCGCCGTCTCCTGCAGCGGCTCCTTGCGCCGGCCGGTCAGCACGACCGTGGCGCCTTCCCTGGCGAGCGCCACAGCCGCCGCCTGACCAATACCCGAGCCAGCACCGGTCACCCAGGCGACCTTGCCTGTCAACGAAGCCATCGATGTCTCCTCCGAACGCCGAACGACAATGAGGGTGCTACTACAGCACCTTGCCCGTGGTGTCGTCGATCAGGTGCATGTTGCTCAAGTCGGCACGCAGCTTCATCGGGCGACCGGCCGCGGCTCCGGCATTGGGATTGACCCGGCCGCAAATCTCGACGCCCAGGATCGTGAAGTAGACCAGCGTCTCCATGCCCATCGGCTCGACGACGTCGATCATCTGCTCGAAATCGTGCTGGTTGGACTCGGCATGCGGACGGGTTTCGGTGATGTGCTCCGGCCTGAGGCCCAGCACCAGGTTCGGCTTGCCGATATGGGCCGAGTAGCGGCCTGTGCGGTCCGACGGCACCGGGAAGGAAAGCTTGTCGCCCACGCGCACGGTCAGCGCCCCGGCGGACTGGTCGAGCTGGCAGGGGATGAAGTTCATCGCCGGCGAACCGATGAAGCCCGCCACGAACTTGGTGGCCGGCGAATGGTAGAGATCGTTGGGTGAGCCGACCTGCTCGATCAGGCCCTGGTTCATCACCACCACGCGGTCGGCCAAGGTCATCGCCTCGACCTGGTCGTGCGTGACATAGACCGTCGTGGTGCGCACCTTCTGATGCACCTTCTTGATCTCGGTGCGCATCTGCACGCGCAACTTGGCGTCCAGATTGGAAAGCGGCTCGTCGAACAGGAACACCTTGGGATCGCGCACGATGGCACGGCCCATGGCGACGCGCTGGCGCTGACCGCCTGAAAGCTGCTTGGGCTTGCGGTCCAGGAGATCGGTGATGTCGAGGATCTGCGCCGCCTGCTTCACGCGACGGTCGATCTCGTCCTTGGGCCGGCGCTTCAGCTTGAGCCCGAACGACATGTTCTCGTACACGTTCATGTGCGGATAGAGCGCGTAGTTCTGGAACACCATGGCGATGTCCCGGTCCTTGGGCGGCACGTCGTTCACGACGTCGCCACCGATCGCGATGTCGCCGCCGGAGATCTCCTCGAGGCCCGCGATCATGCGCAAGGTCGTGCTCTTGCCGCAGCCAGAGGGACCGACCAGGACGATGAATTCCTTGTCGGCGATATCGAGATCGACGCCGCGGACGGCGAGCACTTCGTCGTACTTCTTGACGACCTTACGCAACGTGACCTGAGCCATGGTTCCCTGCCCTTAACCCTTTGTGGCGCCCGCGGTGAGACCCGCGATGTAATAGTCCATGAGGAAGGCATAGATGATGAGCGGAGGCGCCGCTCCCAGCAGCGCGCCGGTCATGATCTGCCCCCAGTTGAAGACGTCGCCCTTGATCAAAGTCGTGACGATGCCGACCGGCAGCACGAGCTGGTCGGCCGAGGTCGTGAAGGCGAGCGGATAGAGGAACTGCGCCCATGACACGGTGAAGCTGAAGATCGTCGCCGCGATGATTCCGGGCAGCGCCACCGGGATGAAGATCTTGGTGAGCGTCTGCATCCAGCTCGCACCGTCGATCAGAGCCGCCTCGTCGAGTTCCTTGGGGATCGAGGCGAAGTAGCCGATCATGATCCAGGTGGCGAACGGCACCGAGAGCGTCGGGTAGATGATGATCAGCGTCCACCAGTGGTTCATCAGCTCGATGCCGGTGACGTCGCGTACGAATGCGAACATCTTGAACAGCGGGATGAAGAGCAGCGTGTCCGGGATCAGGTAAGTCAGGAACACGCCGGTGGCGAGCGTCGCCGAGCCCCAGAACTTCATGCGCGCCAGCGCGAAGGCCGCGGTGACGCTGATCAGCATGGTGATGGCGACCACGCAGCACGACACGATCGCGGAGTTGCGGAAGAAGATCAGATACTGGCTCTGCCCCAGCAGCTCGACGTAGTTCTCGAGCGTCGGCTGGTAGACCCACCACGGGTTGGTGACCGCCGCGATCTCCGCCTTGCCCTTGATCGAGGTCAGGAACATGTAGAGCGGCGGCGTCAGGAAGAAGATCGCGAACAGCACGAGGAAGAAGTAGGACCAGCGCATGGCCCAGCGCCGGTCGGCGCTCATGCTGCGGTATTTGACCTTCCGTACGGGCGCGCCTGATGCGATTGCGGCGTTGGCCATCAGACTTCACTCCCCCGCTTGGAAATGTCGCGCAGGATGAAGGCCGCGGCGACGGCCAGGATCGGCACCATGAACAGCGACACGGTGGCTCCGAGCGGGATGTCACCGCTCTCGATGCCGACCTTGAAGGCCCAGGTGGCGAAGAGGTGCGTCGAGGTCAGCGGCCCGCCGCTGGTCAGCACGCGCACGATGTCGAAGTTGGCGAAGGTCACGATCATCGAGAACAGCGCCGTGATGGCGATGATGTTGCGCATCATCGGCAGGGTCACGTACCAGATGCGCTGCCACCAGGTGGCGCCGTCGATCGCTGCCGCCTCGTAGAGCTGCTCCGGCACCGACTTCAGCGCCGCCAGATACATGATCATGAAGAACGGCGAGCCGGCCCAGATATTGACCAGGATCACCGAGGCGCGCGCCCAGCCGGAGTCGCCCAGCCAGGGAACGCCGTGCATGCCGAGATGCGCCAGGATCCAGTTGAAGGCGGAGTAGCTGGGATCGAACAACCACAGCCAGGCGAGCGTGCTCATGGCGGGCGGGATGACCCACGGCACGAGCAGCATGCCGCGCCACTTGCGCTGGCCCTTGGTCGGGATGTTGTGGACGAAGTGCGCGACCACGAAGCCGATCATCGCCTTGAAGATCACCGCCGTGATGGCGAACAGGCAGGACTGGAAGACGACGTCCCAGAACGTGTCGCGCTTGAAGAGGAATTCGAAATTGCCCAAGCCGACGAACTTCGTCATCGACTTGTTCAGCATGGAGAGCCAGATCGCGTAGCCCGCGGGATAGACGACGAGGACGCCGATCAGAAGGATCAGCGGCAGCGCCATCAGGAAGGCGATCGTCGACTTGCGCTGCATCAACTTGTGCAGGCTGCTGCGACTGTCGCCTGCGATGCCGGCGGCGTTGGGGGCAACGATGTCTGCCATGACGTGCTCCGTGCGAGTGCGGCTCGTGCCGTTAGAGCGAGGACGCCGCCCGAAGGCGGCGTCCTCTATTCCGACTGCTAGTTACGCATGAAGCCTTCGATTTCGCCTTCGGCCCAGGCCAGCGTCTTCTCCAGCGCCTCGCCCTTGAAATAGCGGACCGCCATCTGGGTCTGGATGCCCTGATTGTAGATCTGCTCGGCGATCTTGTGCGGCGCGGGCGCGCAGGCAATCGACAAGGTCTGTGTGTGGTACGGGTCGGGATAGTGGAAGAGCGTGCCCTTCGGCGGCTCCGCCTCGGCCCATACCTTGAACTTGGTCAGGTTGGCGAACGACGGCAGGTCATAGCCGCCCGACGCCACCACCATCTTCTCCGTCGCCGCGGCGGTCGACAGATGCGCCAGCAGGCTCTTGGCCGCCGGAACATTCTTGCTGAAGTTCCAGATGCCCCA
>DATJWN010000069.1:0-6123 GCA_035501235.1 Reyranella sp. | reverse complement strand
AGCGGTCTTCGAGCGCGTGCACGGTGCCAGCTTCGTCGCGCCACAGGACCAGCCGCTCGCCGAGCCGGGTCAGCCCCACGGGCTTGCGCCCGACCATCCAGCTCGCCGCGACCGGATACCAGCGGTCGCGCAAACCGAATGTCAGCAGCTTTTCGACCTCTTGGGTGGTGCTGGTGGCTGTGCTCATGGCAACCCTCTCGTTCAAATGGCTTCGGCGAGACGCGCCGGGATGTAGTGCAGCACGCGCCGCTCGAGCAGGATGACGGCCAGATAGGCGAGGATGCCGATGGCCGTCAGCAAGACGATCGCGACGAATACCATCGGCGTATTCGCCGCCCCCTCGCCGTAGACGAGCAGATACCCGAGGCCGGAATTGCCGCCGACGAGCTCGCCGACCACGACCCCGATCACCGCGAGTGTCGAGCCGATGCGCAGCCCCGCGAACAACGGCGGCATCGCAGCGCGGAACTCCACCTTCCAGAACACCTGCAGGCGCGTCGCCGTGAACGAGCGCGCGAGATTGATCATGTCGCGGTCGACGGTGCGGATTGCGGTCAGCACGTTGACCATGATCGGGAAGAACACGATCAGCACCGAGACCAGGATCTTGGGATAGACCGTGAAGCCGAACCACATCACGAACAGGGGCGCGAAGGCCACCTTGGGTGCGATCTGCAGCGCCAGGATGTAGGGCGATAGCACCAGCTCGGCAGTTTCCGACATACCCAGGACATAGCCGATGACCATGCCGAGCAGTGCGCCGAGTAGGAAGCCGGCCACCACCTCGCCCGCGGTGACACCCACGTGGAAGAACAGGCGGTCGCGCCCGACCATGCGCAGGGCCTCTGTGAAGCATTCGGACGCGGTCGGCACGATGTACGACGGAATTCCGACGAGCGGCGGGCCCCATTGCCACGCCGCCAGGAACGCAGCCAGGACGGCGAGGCTCGCCCACGCCTGCCATCCGGTCGCGATCTGCGTCAGCTTCCCGAACATGTGCCGACTTCGTCCCTCGCCTACTGGACGAACTGGTTGGTGTAGAGCTCCTTCACCGGCGTCTCTTTCTCGATGATATGCTGCTTCAGATAGAAATCCTGCACGGCCGCGAGCCGCGCCTCATCGATGACGCCCGGCTTCGACTGGCCCGGGTAGACGTATTCCTTGTAGAGCTTGAACACGCGGGCCATCGCCTTCTCCTGGCCCGCGCGCTGCGGCACCGCCTTCACGTAATCGACCGCGGCGCCGTCCGGATCCTTTTCGATGTCCTGCCAGCCGTGAAGGGTCGCCTGGACCAGCTTCTTGATGAGGTCCGGCCGCTTCTGGATCATCTCGTCCGAAGCCACGACGACCTGGGCCATGCTCTGGAAGTATTTGTCGGCCGGAATGATACGGATCTTCGCACCCGCCTCGAGCAGGTCCCCCTCCCAGTCGGGCACGCTCGCCAGCGCATCGGACTTGCCGGCGAGGAACAGCTTCCAGACGTTGGTGGCACCTACCGCCTGCGCGTCGATGTCGTTCTTGGTCAAGCCGACCTTGGCGAGCATGCCGAGCAAGGCGATATAGGTCGTGTCCTGATAGGCCATGACCGTTACCGTCTTACCCTTGAGATCGGCCGGCGACTTGATCGGCGAGTCCTCGTGCACCACGAGCTGCATCAGCCCGCCGCCGCCGAGCAGCGCCACCGCCTTCACCGGCACGCCGTTGGCGCGCACGATGATCGGCGTGTCGCCGATGGCGCCGCCGATCTGCGCGTTGCCGACGCCGACCTGCTTGGCCGCATCGACGCCGCCCTTGGCCGCCTCGAAGGTCACATCAAGACCTTCCTTCGTGTAATAGCCGCGCTGCTGTGCCACCATCCACGGCCCGAAGGCCGGCAGGAAAGCCGGCGCCGGCAGCAGATACGTCACCTTCTCGGCCGCCATGACCGGCGCCGTGCCGAGCGCCGCCAATGCGAGCGCCATCGCGCCCAACAATCCGCCCTTCAAAGATTTGCTCATCGACTTGATCTCCCCGTTCGGTTTGTCTGGTCTCAATGGGTCATGTCGCTCAGATGCAACAGCGACATCAGCTTGGGCACGAACTGGCCCATGCCGGAATGCTGGCGCCGCGTCATGGGATCGCCGCGCCCCGGCAGATCGACCGTCAGCTCCTCGACGATCTGGCCCGGCCGCTCGCTCATCACCAGGACGCGATCCGAGAGCGCAATCGCCTCGACCAGGTCGTGGGTGATGAAGAGAGCGGTCTTGCCGGTTTCCTTGAGCGTGCGGCCGAGGTCCTGCTGCAGGATCATCTTGGTCTGCGCATCGAGGGCGGAGAACGGCTCGTCCATCAGGAGGACGGTCGGATTGACCGCGAGCGTGCGCGCAAGCGCTGCGCGCTGGCGCATGCCGCCCGAGAGCTGGTGCGGATAATGGCCGGCAAAATCGGTCAGGCGGCATTTGCGCAGGAGTTCATCCGAGCGAACCCGGCGTTCATCCGCGGCGATGCCCTGGATCTCAAGGCCGAACTCGACGTTCTCGCGGATGGTCCGCCAGGGAAGCAGAAGATCCTTCTGCAGCATGAACGCGACATGCGGGTTGGGCTTCTCGACCCGCTCGCCGTCGACGAACACCTCGCCGTCGCTCGGCCGGTCGAGGCCCGAGCCCATATTGAGCAACGTGCTCTTGCCGCAGCCGCTGGGACCGATGAGCGACACCACCTCGCCGTCGCTGACCCGGAAATTGACCCCGCGCACCGCGGTGATGAACGGGTCGGCGCCGTCGAGCTTCGCCGCTCCGTTCAGCTTGTTCGGAAACCGCTTGGTGACGTTCCGGAATTCGAGCCGAGGGGCCACGCAGGGTCTCCGCAGAACCTCAGATGCCGAGCCGCGCCATCTCGGCGGTGAACAGCTCCTCGGTCCACGCGCCACCTTGCGGCGGCTTTGGCCCGCGCTCGTTCAGCCGCCGGACGATGGCCGGAAGCTCGTAAATCTCCTCGCCGAAGGTCGCTTGCAGCGCGTCGGCGAGCGCGTTCTCGTACTCGCTCAGCGGCGCCGGACGCGTCTGCCAGCGGATGTTCTGCACCTCGCCGGGACGCTCGATGGAGCCTGCATCGCCCTTCGTGCCGGCGGTGCGCGCGAGCCACTCCTCAAGAACGACGTTGTGTTCGGACATCGCACCCTCCGGTCTCGGTCAGACGTCGATGAAGATGTCGTTGCCCTCGACCTTCACCGGATACATCTTCAGGTCTTCCTCCGCCGGCGGGGCCACGCACTTGCCGGTACGGATCTCGAAGGCCGCCTGATGCAGCGGGCATTCCACCCGCTCGTTCTCGATGAAGCCCGACGACAGCAGCGCGTATGCGTGCGGGCACACATCGTCGAGGCAGAAGTAAGAGTCGCCGAGCTTGTAGACGGCGAGCTGCTTGTCGCCCAGGGTGACCGGAGCCGGTGTGTCCGGCGTGACGTCCGCCACGGACGCGACGCGCTGCCATGCCATTCTGAGTATCCCCTCTTCTCTAGTGTTGGTACCCGTTTGTTCCGTATATGGAACAACGTCCCATATGCAAAACTACGCCCCTCGCGGCGCTCCGTCAAGCGGCGCGTGGCACGACTGAAGACCAAAGCAAAAGGCGAGCCGGACATCCCGGCTCGCCCCTCGCGCTGACGATTCGCTCGCCGAGATCAGCTGTTGCTGGCGCTGACCACCGGACCGAACGTCTCCCAGGTCGTGCCGTTGAACTTCGACAGCACGCCCTGCTCGATCGGGTAGAAATCGGTCGGGCTCGTGTTCACGAGCACGCCCGGCTGCAGCATCGGGATCTTGACGTCCTTGAGATTCGCGGCCTGCTTCATCACGTTCTCGCGGGTGAGATCGTCGCCGCACTGCCGCAGCGCCTGCTCGAGCGTGGCCGCTGCCGCATAGCCGTACGCATTGAAGCCATCCTCGGCGTTGGCGTCGGGGTTGTATTTCTTCATCCACGCCTGCCACTGCTTGAAGTCCGGCTCGTCCTTCCACTTCGGGTCGGTCGGATCCTTGTAGTACTGGATCGTGATAACGCCCTTTGCCTTCTCGAGTCCTGCCGGCGTGAGCACCGAGCCCACCGACGTCGAGACGTTGTTGAGGAACTGCGTCGGATGCCAGTCGATGTCGTAGGCCTTGCGGATGGCCATGGTGGCGAATTTCGGCGTCGTGATGTTGATGAACACGTTGGCGCCGCTGGCCTTGAGGTCGATGATCTGCGAGTCGATCGTGGGATCGGTCACCTCATATGTGACGACCTTCACCAGCATGGCCTTGTCCTTTTCGCCGAGCGCGTCGTTCACGCCGACCAGGTAATCCTTCCCGTAGTCGTCGTTCTGGATCAGCATGCCGATCTTGGCGTTCGGAATGTTGTCGCGGATGTACTTGATGTAGATCTTCGCCTCGGCCTGGTAGTTGGGCTGCCAGCCCATCGTCCACGGGAAATTCTTGGGGTCGCCCCATTTCGTTGCCCCCGTGGCCACGAACAATTGCGGCACTTTCTTCGCGTTCATGTATTTGTGGATTGCCGTGTTGCTCGGCGTGCCCAAGGTCTGGAAGGTCGCAAGCACCTGGTCCTCTTCGA
Source organism: Reyranella sp. (assembly GCA_035501235.1). Taxonomy (GTDB): domain Bacteria; phylum Pseudomonadota; class Alphaproteobacteria; order Reyranellales; family Reyranellaceae; genus Reyranella. Next base: position 1,539 of record DATJWN010000069.1, on the reverse strand, counting down.
CGAGACGCCGCACCTGCTCGACCGTCTTGGGCGGGCTGTAGCCGTCATCGAGCGAGATGAAGTTGACCTTGCGGCCGTTGATCCCGCCCTTCTCCTCGTTGACCATCTTGAAGTAGGCGGCCTCGGCCTTCCCGATGGCGCCATAGGCCGAAGCTGGCCCGCTATAGGGCATGGTCTGCCCGATCTTGATTTCGGTATCGCTGGCGCCCGGTCCGTATTTCTTCTGGGCGTGGCCGGGACTGGCCGCCAGGATGACCGCGGCTGCGATCGCGGTCGTGATCAATGTTGCGCGCGACATGGTTCCTCCTTTGCACCTATTGGGATTTTTGCGGCACCTCTCCTGTGCTCCGCGTCAGCGGGGGTGCGACATGGGCACCCTGCGTCTGTCGCGTCGTTTTTCGCATCGCCAGCACCCGCAGGGCGCCGGCGACACCGCTCGGCATCAGGTACATGAAGCCGAGTAAAAATATACCGTAAATCGCCCAAGGGGCCGCCTTGGAAATGCTGTCGGCGACATTGGGAATGAACTCGACGACCAGGCCGCCGAAGATGGCTCCCGAGATGGAGGCGAGCCCGCCCACCACCACGCCGACCAGGAAGCTGATCGACAGGAACGGGCTGAAGCTGTCCGGGGCGACGAACTGCACGACGATGGCGCCCAGAGCACCGGCGATGCCCGTGTACATGGCGCTCACCCCGAAGGCGAGCGACTTGTAGAGGGCCGCGTTGATGCCCATGGTCTCAGCCGCGATCGGATGATCGCGGATCGCCACCAGCGCGCGGCCCGTGCGCCCGCGCAGCAGGTTCCAGCCGAACAGAAACGCCAGCACGGTGATCGCGAGCGTGAAATAGTACAGCCAGCGGTCGGCGCTGATCGGCAGATCCAGGGGCGGATCGGGCTTGAGCAGCACGATCCCCTGCACCCCGCCGGTCCATTTCTCGATGAGCTTGTATTTCAGGAGCTGCGGCGTGCACACCGCGAGCGCGAACGTCGCGAGTGCCAGGTACAGGCCCTCGAGCCGCAGCGCCGGCAGGCCGAACAGGAACCCGGCGCCGAGGCAGACCACGCCTGCCGGAACGATCGTCGCCCAATAGGGCAGATCGTAATGATCCATGAGGATCGCCGCGGTGTACGCGCCAATCGCATAGAACGCGCCATGGCCGAGCGAGATCTGGCCGTTGTACCCGGTCAGGAGGTTCAGCCCGAACAACGCGATGGCGTAGATCAGCGCCAAGGTGAGCTGGAAGGTCTGATAATTCGAGAGCACGAGCGGCAGCGCGCACGCAAGCACGACCGCCGTGGCGGCCACGCCCCAGCGGTTGCGATGATCCGAGCCGGGAGTCATGGTCAGACCCGCGTCACGACGCGCCGGCCGAGCAATCCGGCCGGACGGACGACGAGCACCCCGATGATCAGGACGAGCGCCACGGTCAGCTTGAGGTCGGGGCCGATGACGAACGCACCGACCAGGTTCTCCATCACGCCGACGATGAATCCTCCGACCACAGCGCCGACCGGATTGTCGATACCGCCCAGGA
>DATJWN010000068.1:0-3425 GCA_035501235.1 Reyranella sp. | reverse complement strand
GTGCGCGCCGCCGGCGTGTCGGCGATGAAGAACAGGTCGAACAGGCCACGCTCGGCGAGCTGGGCGAGAGAACGGTAGTAGTCGATGTCGGTCGAGCCGGAGGCGTTCGCCTTGGGATGCAGCCAGGCCGCGGGATGCCCGCCGGCCGCGCTGCCAACCAGCATGCCCAGCGCCATCTTCTTCGAACTCGTCACGCCCCGATCCCCCAGACAACCACAATGGACTTGCAGCCGCGAAATCGGCTTACTTAGCGCCGCATGAAAGCACAGTTTTCCCGGTTGAGTCTCTCCGGTCAGGGGCGTGCGCCTAGCAGTACGGCGCCGCGCAAATGCGAAAGAGGAAGCCTCCATGGCGGTTGAAGAAGTCGATACGGTCGTCATCGGCGGCGGCCAGGCTGGGATCGCCATGAGCGAGCATCTCGGCAGCTTCGGCATTCCGCATCTCGTGCTGGAGCGGCACCGGATCGCCGAGCGCTGGCGCTCGGAACGGTGGGATTCGCTCGCCGCGAACGGGCCGGCCTGGCACGACCGCTTTCCCAACATGCAGTTTCCGACCGATCCCGACGCCTTTCCGAACAAGGAGGTGGTCGCGGCCTATTTCGAGGCCTATGCGAAGAAGATCGCGGCGCCCATCCGCTGCGGCGTCGACGTCAAGAAGGTCGAGCGACGCAAAGGCCGCGCGGGCTTCGCGCTCGAGACGTCGCACGGCCCGATCGAGGCCAACAGCGTCGTCGTCGCGACCGGACCGTTCCAGGTGCCGATCATCCCGCCGATCGTGCCCAAGACTCCGGACATCCTGCAGCTCCACTCCTCGACCTATCACAATCCCGAGCAGCTGCCGAAGGGCGCCGTCCTGGTGGTCGGCGCGGGCTCTTCGGGCGTGCAGATCGCCGAGGAGCTGCTGCTCGCCGGCCGGCGCGTCTACCTCTCGGTCGGCCCGCACGAGCGGCCGCCGCGGGCCTATCGCGGCCGCGACTATTGCTGGTGGCTCGGCATGATGGGCAAGTGGGACCTCGAGACGAGGATCCCCGGCCGCGAGCACATCACGCTCGCGGTGAGCGGCGCACGCGGCGGTCACACGATCGACTTCCGCAGGCTTGCCGCTCAAGGCATGACGCTGCTCGGCATGACCGACGGCTTCAAGGACGGCAGCGTCACCTTCAAGCCCGATCTCGCCCACAACATCGCCGATGGCGACAAGAACTATCTGGCGGTGCTGGACGAGGCCGACGCTTATGTGAGGCAGTACGGCATCGATCTGCCCGAGGAACCGGGCGCCCGCGCGATCGGGGCCGATCCGGAGTGCATGACCAAGCCGATCCTGAGCCTCAACCTGGCCGAAGCCGGCGTGAAGACGATCCTCTGGGCGACCGGCTACAGCTCGGACTATAGCTGGCTCAAGGTCGATGCCTTCGACGCTCAAGGGAAGCCGAAGCATCAGCGCGGCGTTTCATCGGAACCCGGCGTCTATTTCCTCGGCCTGCCGTGGCAGTCGCGCCGCGGCTCGGCCTTCATCTGGGGCGTCTGGCACGACGCCAAGCACGTGGCCGACCGCATCGCCACGCAGCGCCGCTATGTCGACTATCACGCCTCGAAGGGACGATAACGATGGCTCATACCCGCATCCGGAAGTTCAACACCCGGGACACCTATCCCGAACAGAAGCTCGACAACGATCTCTGCCAGGCCGTCGTCACGCGCGGCGGGCGCACCGTCTGGCTGCGCGGCCAGTGCCCGCAGGATCTCGATACGGCCAAGAACATCGCGAGCCACGATCCCGTCGAGCAGACGCACAAGGTGATGCAGAACATCAAGCAGCTTATCGAGGAGTGCGGCGGCACGATGGATCATCTGGTGAAAGTCGTGGTCTACCTGACCGACGTCCGCCACCGCGAGGCCGTCTATCGCACCATGGGCGAGTACATCAAGAACGTGCATCCGGTGTCGACGGGTATCGTCGTGCAGGCGCTGGCACGGCCCGACTGGCTGGTCGAGATCGACGGCACGGCCGTCATTCCGGACTGAGCCATGACCTTCTCGATCGTCGCGCGCTGCCGCCGCACCGGCATGTTCGGCGTCGCGGTCTCCTCCTCGTCGCCCGCGGTCGCCGCGCGCTGCGCCTATGCGCAGGCGGGCGTGGGCGCCGTCACCAGCCAGAACGTGACCGACCCGACGCTCGGGCCGAAGACGCTGGATCTCATGGCGCGTGGCGCCACCGCGGCGCAGGCGGTCGAGATCGTGATGGCGGCGGCGGCGCACAAGAATTATCGCCAGGTGCTGGCGGTCGATGCGCAGGGCACGAGCGCGATCTACTCGGGCACGAACGTGCTCGGCACTTGGGCCGAGGCACGGGACACCGATGTTGCGTGCGGCGGCAATCTGCTGGCGAACACCCAGGTGCCGACGGCCATGGTCGCGAGCTTCCTGTCTTCCACGGGCGATCTCGGCGATCGCCTGATCGCGGTGATGCGGGCCGCTCTCAAGGCGGGCGGCGAAGCGGGACCCGTGCATTCCGCCGGCCTCAAGCTGGTGCGCGATGTGTCCTGGCCGGTCGCCGATCTCCGCTGCGACTGGTCGGATGCCTGCCCGATCGAGGATCTGGCGCGCGTCTGGGAAATCTACAAGCCGCAGCTCGAAAGCTACGTCACGCGCGCGATCAACCCGACCGAGGCGCCGAGCTACGGCGTGCCGGGCGACCGGTAAAAGCAAAAAAGCCGTTCTCTTGCGAGAACGGCTTTTTTCGATTGGTTGCGGGAGCTGGATTTGAACCAACGACCTTCAGGTTATGAGCCTGACGAGCTACCGGGCTGCTCCATCCCGCGTCAAATCCATGGCGCTTCGTCGTCGTTTATCGGAAGAGGATCTTCGCGCTTGGAAGACCTGGCAGCGACCTACTCTCCCGTGTCTTGAGACACAGTACCATTGGCGCTGAAGGTTTTCACGGCCGAGTTCGGAATGGGATCGGGTGTTCACCCTTCGCTAGTGCCACCAGGTCGTCGAAGCGCGAAGAAAGGTCTGAAGTCCCGTGCGTAACCAAAGCCATGCAGCAGATGTCGACCGCTGCACGGAACGAATGAAATCAAGCCGATCGAGCTATTAGTACCGCTAAGCTGAACGCCTCACAGCGCTTGCACATGCGGCCTATCAACGTGGTGGTCTACCACGACTCTCAGCGAGACCTAGTTTTGAGGCGGGTTTCACGCTTAGATGCTTTCAGCGTTTATCCCTTCACTACATAGCTACCCGGCGCTGCGACTGGCGTCACAACCGGTACACCAGAGGTAAGTCCATCCCGGTCCTCTCGTACTAAGGACGGCTCCTCTCAAGTCTCGAACACCCACAGCAGATAGGGACCAAACTGTCTCACGACGTTTTGAACCCAACTCACGTACCACTTTAATCGGCGAACAGCCGAACCCTTGGGAC
>DATJWN010000067.1:0-9231 GCA_035501235.1 Reyranella sp. | reverse complement strand
GGATTGATCGGCGCGCGCGAGGTGCTGACCGCCGTCTATCCCGGCCTCAAGCAGCCGCGCAAGGCGGGCGGCGCCGAGGTCGTGCCGATCAGCCGCGCCCGTGCCAAGGCGACGAAGACCGGCGAGACGGCGCGCGCCAAGGGCGAGGCCGGCCGGATCGCCATCAAGGGCCTGATCCCGGGCATGGCCGTGCACTTCGCCCGCTGCTGCCATCCGCTGCCGGGCGATCGCATCGTCGGCATCATCACGACCGGCAAGGGTGTCACCATCCACACGATCGACTGCGCGACGCTGGAGAGCTTCTCGGAGGCGCCGGAACGCTGGATCGATGTCGGCTGGGACAGCGTCGCCGAAGGCGAGGCTTCGTTCACCGGCCGGCTCAAGATCACCGTCGCCAACCAGCCCGGCAGTCTGTCGAGCCTTTCGACCGTGATCGCGCGGCACGAGGGCAACATCTCGAACCTGCGCATCGTCAATCGCTCGATGGATTTCTTCGACATGGTGATCGATGTCGAGGTGGCCGACGTGAAGCATCTGGCCGACATCACGGCGGCGCTGCGCGCAACGCCCGCCATCAACGCCGTCGAGCGTGCGCGCAACTGAACGAACAAAATAGAGTCATGCCTGCCCTGAAGCCCCTCCGCCTCGGCGTGAACATCGACCATGTCGCCACGGTGCGTAACGCGCGGGGCGGCAGGCTTCCCGATCCGCTGCGCGCCGCCGCGCTCGCGGCCAAGGCCGGGGCAGACGGCATCACCGCCCATCTGCGCGAGGATCGTCGCCATATCGTCGATGGCGACATCGAGGGGCTGATGCGCGAGCTCAAGATCCCGCTCAACTTCGAGATGGCGGCGACGCCGGAGATGGTCGGCATCGCGCTGAAGCATCGCCCGCATGCCGCCTGCATCGTGCCCGAGAAGCGCGAGGAGCGGACGACCGAGGGGGGGCTCGATGCGGCCGGCCAGCACAATCACCTCAAGCCCATGGTCGCCCGCCTGCGCGATGCCGGCATACGCGTGTCGCTCTTCATCGAGGCCGATCCGCGCCAGCTCGATGCGGCGGTGTCCCTCGGCGCGCCGGTCGTCGAGCTGCACACCGGCCGCTACTGCGAGCTGGAGGGCGAGGCGCAGAAGGCCGAGCTGACGCGGCTGCGGAAGGCCGCGGCGCTCTGCGGCAAGCTCGGCCTCGAATGCCATTGCGGCCATGGCCTCAGCTACGCCGATGTCGGACCGATCGCGGCGATCCCCGAGGTGCGCGAGCTGAACATCGGCCACTTCCTGGTGGGCGAGGCGATCTTCGTCGGGCTGGAAGCCGCCATCCGCGAGATGCGCCGGCTGATGGATGCCGCCCGCGGAGCTGCGGCGTGATCATCGGCATCGGCAGCGATCTCTGCGATATCAGGCGTATCGAGAAGTCGCTGGAAAGATTCGGCAGCCGCTTCGTGCAGCGAATCTTCACCGAGACCGAACAGAAGCGCTCCGAGGGCCGGGCCGAGCGCGCGGCGAGCTATGCCAAGCGCTTCGCGGCCAAGGAGGCCTGCTCCAAGGCGCTGGGCACGGGTCTGCGCCGCGGCGTCTTCTGGCGTGACATGGGGGTGATCAATCTGCGCGGCGGCAAGCCCACCATGGCCCTGACGGGCGGCGCGCTCGCACGCCTGCAGGAACTGACGCCGCCCGGCACGACGGCGCAGATCGACGTCAGCATCACCGACGAATATCCGCTGGCGCAGGCTTTTGTGATCATTTCCGCCGTACCCCGGCCATGATGACCTGCAATGACGCCTTTTCGCGCCGTTCGGCCGTGGTGTGCCCAATTTTGCAGGACTCCCATGCGGCCAATGGGCGGGAGACACGCCCTTTGTGCCCTGCTATAGGCGCGGGTCGTTTAAACTGGTACAGCGATGACGGACGTGGCTGAACGGCGCAAGCGTGGACAGGAAAAGGCCGGCGGATGGGGAGAAACCATCCGGACGGTGCTCTATGCGATTCTGATTGCGGGGGTCGTGCGAACTTTCGTCATCGAGCCGTTCAACATTCCATCGGGCTCGATGATCCCCACCCTGCTGGTGGGCGACTACCTCTTCGTCTCGAAATACTCCTACGGCTACAGCAAGCACTCCTTTCCCTTTTCGCTGGGCTTCTTCTCGGGCCGCATCTTCGGCCACGATCCCAAGCGCGGCGACGTCGCGGTCTTCAAGTATCCCGGCGACCAGGGCCAGGGCACCAGCCGCACCGACTACATCAAGCGCATCATCGGCCTGCCCGGCGATCGCGTTCAGGTGACGGGCGGCATCCTCAACATCAACGGCAAGCCGGTCGAGCGCATCAACATGGGCGAATATGTCCAGGGTGGCGCCGGCAGCTACCGCAAGGCCACGCTCTACAGCGAAGTGCTGCCCAACAACGTGCGGCACGAGATCATCGAGACCACGGACAACGGCATGTCGGACAACACGCCGGAGTTCCTGGTGCCGGCCGGCAATTTCTTCGTGATGGGCGACAATCGCGACGATTCGCTCGACAGCCGCACGCAGCTGCAGGTCCGCGACAGCACGGGCGCATTGCGGTTCCGCGACCAGCTCGGCTGGTACGTGCCGGCGGAAAACCTCGTGGGTCGCGCCGAGTTCATCTTCTTCAGCCACGATCCCCAGGCGGCGGGCTGGCTGGAACCCTGGAAATGGCCCGAGGCGATCCGCTTCAGCCGTTTCTTCATGGCGATCCACTGACGCACGACGTCGATACGGCGCTGCTGGCGAAAGGCATCGGGCATAGCTTCACGCGCGTGGAGCTGGCGGGCGAGGCGTTGACCCATCGCAGCGCGCTCGATCGCAATCCCGAGCTGAAGGCCGCGGTCCCGCACGGCAACGAGCGGCTGGAGTTCCTGGGCGATCGCGTCCTGTCGCTGGCGATGGCCGATCTGCTGCTGCGCCGCTTCCCGAACGAGCGCGAGGGCGAACTGGCCCGCCGCCATGCCACCCTGGTGCGCGCCGAGACCCTGGTCGAGATCGCGCAGGCGATCGGGCTCGGCGCCCATATTCGCCTCGGCGATTCCGAACGGGCGGGGGGCGAGGCGGTGAAACCCAACATCCTGGCCGATGCGCTGGAAGCGCTGCTCGGGGCCATCTTCCTCGATGCCGGTTTTGCCGTGGCGGCTGGGTGCGTCGAGCGTCTCTGGGGCGAGCGGATCACGAGTTCCATGGCCTCGGCGCGCGACGCCAAGACGGCGCTGCAGGAATGGGCGCAGGCGCGCCGCCTGCCCTTGCCGGCTTATCGCGAGATCGGGCGAGAGGGGCCTGCGCATGCGCCGGTCTTCGTGGTCGAAGTCGCGATCAAGGGCCAGGAGCCCGCGCTCGGCCGCGGCGGCAGCAAGCGGGAGGCCGAACGGCAAGCTGCACAGGCGCTGCTGGAGCGTGTGCAATGACGACGCGGTCCGGCTTCGTGGCCGTGGTCGGCGCCCCCAATGCGGGCAAGTCGACGCTGGTCAACGCGCTGGTGGGCGCCAAGGTGAGCATCGTCTCGCCCAAGGTGCAGACCACGCGGATGCGCGTGATCGGCATCGCCATGGCTGACTTGGCCGACGGCGGTCGCGCGCAGGTCGTCCTGGTCGACACGCCGGGCATCTTTCGGGTGGCCAAGCGGCGGCTCGAGCGTGCCATGGTGGCCGCGGCCTGGCAGGGCGCCGAGGACGCCGACGCGATCGCGCTCGTCGTCGACGCCGAACGTGGCGTCGGCGCCGAGACACGGGCGATCGCCGACAAGCTCAAGGCCTCGCGCGTGCCGCGCACCCTGGTCCTGAACAAGATCGACCTGGTGCCGCGCGAAAGGCTGCTGGCGCTCACGGGCGAGCTGAATGCGCTGTTGTCCTTCGAGCGGACCTTCATGGTGAGCGCGCTCAAGAACGATGGTGTCGCCGATGTCCTGCAGGCCCTTGCCGCCGCGTTGCCTGTCGGTCCGTTCCTCTATCCCGAGGACCAGGCGGCCGACCTGCCCATGCGGCTGCTGGCGGCCGAGGTGACGCGCGAGCAGGTCTTCCTGCAGCTCCATCAGGAGCTGCCCTACGAAGCCGCCGTCGAGACCGACAAATGGGAGGAGCGCGGCGATTCGAGCGTGCGCATCGAGCAGACGATCCATGTCCAGCGCGAAGGCCAGCGCGCCATCGTGCTCGGCAAGGGCGGCGCCCGCATCAAGCAGATCGGCGCTCGGGCCCGCCACGAGCTCACCCATATGCTGGAGCGGCCGGTGCATCTCTTCCTGCACGTGAAGGTGAGCGAACGCTGGGCCGACGATCCCGCGCACTATCGCAGCATCGGCCTCGATTACGAGCCTTAGAGCGGCGCGAGGTCTAGCGCGTGCAGGATGTTGCCCGCAGCGTCGCGGTGGGTGACGGTCATGGCGCCGGACTTGCCGTCGACCTTCACATGGCCGAAATGGCAGGATCCTTCCGACGGCGCGAGGTCGGGCCGGCCGGCCGGCTTCTGGAAGACGATTTCGGGACCGAAGGTCCTGTCGAGCGCGTTGGGGCCGAAGCCGCCGGCACAGAGGGGCCCCGAGACGAATTCGTAGAATGGCAGGAAATCGCTGAAGGCCGCCTTGTTGGGGTCGTAGCGATGGGTGGCGGGATAGTGCACGTCGGCCGTGATCCAGTGCACGTTTCGGATGCCTTCGCGCTTGATGAAGGAAAGCAGGCCCGCGATCTCGAGCTCGCGGCCGAGCGGCGGGCCGTCATCGCCGTTGGCGACGGCCTCCGAGCCCGACTTGGTGCGCCAGTCGTCGTAGACCACGACGCCGATCGGCATGTCGGCGGCGATGATCTTCCAGGTCGCGGTCGATTCCTTCAACGCGCCCTTCAGCCATTCGACCTGCAGGTTGCCCATGAACGCGCTGTCGCCGTCCAGCACCGACTGGAGGTTGCGGCCGTTGGGACCGCGGTAGGAGCGCATGTCGACGCGGAACAGGTCCAGCCTCGGACCGAAGGAGAAGCGGTGATAGAGCTCCATCGGTCCGTCGAGATCGCGCCACAGGGGCATGTATTCGCGGAATGCCCGCTGGCCGAGGGCCGCGAGCTTGGCGACGCTCTTCTCGTGGTAGCGCGGGTCGTTATCGAGCCGCTTCTGCCAGTACCAGTTGTCGAGAACGTCGTGATCGTCCCACTGCGCGATGAGGGGCACCTCGGCCGCGAAGCGGCGCAGATGGTCGTCGAGGAAATTGTAGCGGTAATTGGCGCGGAAGTCGGCGAGGGTCTCGGCGACTCTCGACTTGCCCTCCGTGACGATGTTCTTCCACACCTTGCCGTCGGGCAGCTTCTTCTCGGGCGCAATCGGATTGTCGGCGTAGATCGCATCGCCGCTGTGCACGAAGAAGTCGGGCGAGAGGCGGCGCATGGACTCGTAGATCGTCATGCCGCCGACATCGGGGTTGATGCCGTAACCCTGGCCTGCCGTGTCGCCGGACCACACGAAGCTCACATCGCCTGTCGTCGCCGCCGGCACCTTGAAGCGGCCGACCACCGGCTCGCTGAAGGTCGAGAAATCGGCGAGATCGAGATAGGTCACGCGATAGAACACCGTTTGTCCCGGGGGGATGCCGTTGATGCGCACGCGCGTGGTGAAATCGGTCGGCTCGAGCGCGAGTGGACCGTCGATGCGCTGGGCGTTGCTGAAGCTCTCCGTCGTGGCGTAGTCGACGAACATCTGCGCCGGACGGTCGACGCGGCTCCAGATCACGCCGCCGTCGGGCAGGACGTCGCCTGACTGAACGCCCTGCGGCAGCTGTGGCCGGTTCTTGGCCAACGTCTGGGCGAAGAGGCGCCGGGGCAGCGCCGCTGTGGCCGCGGCACCGCCGATCAACCGGCGTCGTCGAACGTTTGCCATGCCGCAGCCTAGCGCGAATCGGCGAAACGCGGCATATCGAACGCATGGAATGGAGCGATCACGCGATCGTGCTCGCGAGCCGGCCGCACGGAGAGAACGGGCTCGTTGCGTCATTGCTGACGCGTTCGCACGGCCGTCACGCAGGCTTCGTGCATGGCGGAGTGTCGCGGCGCGCGCGGCCGGTCTGGCAGCCGGGCAACTTGGTCGAGGTCGAATGGCGTGCGCGGCTCGCCGAGCAGCTCGGCAACTACACGGGCGAACTGCGCGAGCCGCATGCAGCGCGCGCCATGGACGACGCGACCGAGCTTGCAGGACTGACCGCTGCGTGCGCGATGGTCGATGCGGCGCTGCCCGAGCGCGAGCCGCATCCGGCGATGTTCGACGGCTTCGAGGCCTTCCTGGGCGGGCTCGGTCATCCCGGCTGGCCCGCGATCTATGTCCGGCTGGAGTTGGGGTTGCTGCAGGAGCTGGGCTTCGGCCTCGACCTCGCGACGTGCGCCCTGAGCGGGGTGACCGACGATCTGGCGTTCGTCTCGCCCAAGACGGGCAGGGCCGTGTCGCGCGCGGCGGCCGAGCCCTACAAGGAGAAGCTCCTGCCGCTGCCGGCCTTTCTATCCACCGGCGGGTTGCCGGCCGATGATGCGGCGCTTCGGCAGGGCCTCGAACTGACAGGCCATTTCCTGGAACGGCATGTATTTTGGCCACAGAACAAGCCCTTGCCTCCCGCGCGGGCGAGATTTATGGAATTGATGCAGCGTCAATGACAAAGGCCGCGGCGTGAATCGCGGCTGAAACCCCTCCTACGTTCCTCGATGGCCAAACGCACCAGCAACGTCGTCTCGCTCGCCGCCGTCAGGCCCGTGCAATTCGGACAGGCGCTTTCCGAGCGCTACCTGTCCTACGCGCTTTCCACGATCATGGCGCGCTCGCTGCCCGACGTCCGCGATGGGCTGAAGCCGGTGCATCGCCGGCTGCTCTTCGCCATGCGGCAGCTCCGGCTCGATCCCAACAGCGCCTTCAAGAAGAGCGCGCGCGTGGTGGGCGACGTGATCGGCCAGTATCACCCGCACGGCGACCAGTCGATCTACGACGCGCTGGTGCGCCTCGCGCAGGAATTCGCCGCCCGCTATCCGCTGATCGAGGGGCAGGGCAACTTCGGCAATATCGACGGCGATAACCCTGCCGCCATGCGCTACACCGAGGCGCGCCTCACGGCGGTTGCCGAGGCGCTGCTGCAGGGCATCGACGACGATGCCGTCGACTTCCGTCCCAACTACGACGGCTCGGCGCAGGAGCCGATCGTGCTGCCCGGCGCTTTTCCGAACCTGCTGGCCAACGGCGCGGCCGGCATCGCCGTCGGCATGGCGACCTCGATCCCGCCGCACAATGCCGGTGAGCTTTGCGATGCGCTGCTGCACCTGATCAAGACGCCGAACGCGCGCATCGACACGCTGGTCGACCTGGTGAAGGGACCGGATTTCCCGACCGGCGGCCTGCTGGTCGAACCGCGCGAATCGATCGTCGAGGCCTACAAGACCGGCCGTGGCGCATTCCGGCTCCGCGCGCGCTGGGAGAAGGAAGAGTTGCCGCGCGGCCAGTACCGGCTCGTCATCACGGAGATCCCGTACCAGGTCCAGAAGGGCAAGCTGATCGAGCGCATCGCCGAGATCATCAACGCCAAGAAACTGCCGATCCTGGAGGATGTGCGCGACGAGTCGGCGGAGGATGTCCGCATCGTGCTCGAGCCGCGCACGGGACAGGTGCCGGCGGAGCTGCTGATGGAGCAGCTCTTCAAGATGACGGATCTCGAGATCCGTTTTCCGCTGAACCTCAATGTCCTCGACAAGGACAACACGCCCCAGGTCATGGACCTGCGCGAGGCGCTGCAGGCCTTCCTCGACCACCGCCGCGAGGTGCTGATCCGGCGCTCGACCTTCCGGCTGGCCGAGATCGAGCGGCGCATCGAGATCCTCGACGGCTATCTCGTCGCCTATCTCAACCTCGACAAGCTGATCAAGATCATCCGCGAGGAGGACGAGCCCAAGCCCAAGATGATCAAGGCCTTCAAGCTCACCGATCTGCAGGCCGAGGCGATCCTGAACATGCGGCTGCGCGCCTTGCGCCGGCTGGAGGAGTTCGAGATCAAGGGCGAGCACAAGAAGCTCACCGCCGAGCGCAAGGAGCTGAAGGCGCTTCTCAAGGAAGAGAAGCTGCAATGGTCGACGATCGCGACCGAGGTCCAGGAGATAAAGGCGAAGTTCGGCCAGAAAACGCCGCTCGGAAAGCGCCGTACGGAGCTCGCCGACGCGCCGGCCGAGCTGGAGCACGCGGTCGAGGATTTTGTCGAGCGCGAGCCCGTGACGATCGTCTGCTCGGAGAAAGGCTGGATCCGCGCCGCAAAGGGACATCTCGACGAGAAGCAGGCGGCGGAGCTCAAATTCAAGGAAGGCGACGGGTCGCGCTTCGCGGTCCACGCCCAGTCGACCGACAAGGTGCTGGTGTTCGGCACCAACGGCCGCTTCTACACCTTGGGATGTGATCGCCTGCCCGGCGCGCGCGGCCATGGCGAGCCGATTCGCCTGATGATCGAGCTCGGCAACGATCAGGACATCGTCGATCTCGCGATCTTCAAGGGCGGGCGCAAGTTCCTGGTGGCCTCGGATGCCGGCCGCGGCTTCGTCGTGCCCGAGGACGAGGTCGTGGCACAGACCAAGAACGGCAAGCAGGTGCTGAACCTGTCGGCCCAGGAGAAGGCGAAGGCCTTCGCCATCGTGCCCGAGGGTGCCGACTCGATCGCGGCGCTGAGCGAAGGCAGCAAGCTGCTGATCTTCCCGCTCGAGCAGGTCCCTGAGATGGGCCGCGGCCGCGGTGTCACCTTGCAGAAATCCAAGGCCGATAGGTTGGCCGACGCGCAGGCGTTCAAGCTCGCCGACGGCCTGCCGTGGCAGAGACAGCTGATCGCGGCCTCCGAGCTGAAGTTCTGGCGCGGCGAGCGTGCCCAGGCGGGCAAGATGCGGGAGAAGGGCTGGCCGCGCGCCAAGCGCTTCAGGGAATAGCCAAGATGGACTGGATGCTGATCTGGAAGACGGTGGTGATCGGCATCGTCGAGGGCGTTACCGAGTTCCTGCCGGTCTCCTCGACCGGCCACATCGTCCTCGCCGAGGAAATCCTCCACTTCCAGGGACCGCCCGGCAAGGTGTTCGAGATCGTGATCCAGCTGGGCGCGATTCTCGCGATCTGCGTCCTCTATCGCGTCAAGATATGGAGCACCATCGTCGGCGTCCTGAAACGCGAGCAGCGGGCCATCCGTTTCGCCTCCGCAATCGTCGTCGCGTTCCTGCCGGCTGCCGTCGTCGGCGTTG
>DATJWN010000066.1:0-20537 GCA_035501235.1 Reyranella sp. | reverse complement strand
TGCGCAAGATCGGCGTGGTGAACACCAAGAACAAGATCCTGACGGCGATCATCGCCCAGTTCCTCGACGGACCGCAGGCGCTGCGCAAGTACATGATCGAGAACCTTGTCGTGGAAGGCTTCACCTTCGACCAGGTAATGAACGACGACGACGCGCTCGAGGAGTTCGTGAAGAAGAACACGATCGGCGTGTGGCATGCGTCGTGTACCTGCCGCATGGGCCGCGCCGACGACCCGATGTCCGTCACCGACACCCAGGGGCGCGTAAAGGGTGTGCAGGGCCTGCGCGTGGTCGATGCCTCGATCTTCCCCATCGTGCCCTGCGCCAACACCAACTTTCCGACCCTGATGACGGCGGAAAAGATCGCGGAGAGCATGCAATGAGCGTGATCCTCGGAGAAGGCAAGCATCGCTATCGCGTGGTCGAAAACTGGGCGAAGCTGCCCGACGGCTGGGAGTTCCGCGACGTCGCGGCCGTGGCCGTCGATAGCAAGGACCGCGTCTATGTCTTCAATCGCGGCGAGCACCCGATGATGGTGTTCGATCGCGACGGCAACTTCCTGCGCTCGTGGGGCGAAGGCGTGTTCAGCCGGGCCCACGGCATCGACATCGACGAGGACGACATCCTCTATTGCACCGACGACGGCGACCACACCGTGCGCAAGGTGACGACCGACGGCAAGGTGCTGATGACCATCGGTGTGCCCGGCAAGCCCGCGCCCTTCCTGAGCGGCAAGCCTTTCAATCGCTGCACGCACACCGCGCTGTCGCCCAAGGGCGAGATCTACGTTTCCGACGGCTACGGCAACAGCGTCGTCCACAAATACTCGCCCAACGGCAAGCACCTGATGTGCTGGGGCACGACCGGCACCGATCCCGGCCAGTTCAACATCGTGCACAACATCGCCACCGACGAGGATGGCTGGGTCTACGTCGCCGACCGCGAAAACCACCGCGTCCAGGTGTTCAACGGCAAGGGCAAGTACGAGACGCAGTGGAACAACATGCACCGGCCTTGCGCGCTCTATTGCTGCGGCGGCAAGAAGCCCACCTTCATCATCGGCGAGCTGGGGCCCGGCATGCCGGTCAACAGCAAGCACACCAATATCGGCCCGCGTCTCACCATCGTCGATCACAAGGGCCGGACGATCCAGCGTCTGGGCGGCGAGCATGGGCCGGGTCAGGAGCCGGGCAAGTTCCTTTCGCCGCATGGGCTCGCGGTCGACAGCAAGGGCAGCATCTATGTCGGCGAGGTGAGTTACACCAACTGGCCCAGCACGCATCCCGGCGTGCCGGTGCCGAAGTTCCTGCGCTCGCTGCAGAAGCTCGAGAAGGTCAAGTAGTGCAACGGAGCGAGCGCCTGCATCTGATCGGTTCCATCCCGCTCGGCTCGAGCGAGGAGGTGTTCCGCACGCTCGCCCGCGAACTCGGCCCCTTCCTGCCGCGCATCCCCGACGGCGAGACCGGCGAGCGCTCGCGCTGGGTCTACTTTCAGGGCCAGATGCTGCGCGCCCATCCCGACATGGAGATCGACCCGACCGTGCCGCTCTATCCCTTCGTGCAATGGGACGGCAAGGTCGTGCGCGAGATCGCGCAGGTCCGCTTCAAGCCCACGGTCGATCCCGACAAGGTCGCGTTCGAGACCGGCTACGACAAGGCGGCGGCCGCCTCCTACGACGTCTTCAAGCGCCTGCGCGACGCGGGCGCCATCGCCAAGGGCACGCGCTTCCAGGTCTCGTTGCCGACGCCTCATTCCAGCGGCTACCTCTATGTCAGCGGGCCGGCGCGACAGACCTATTTCCGTGTCTACGAACGCGCGCTGCTGAAGGCGCTCGCCAACATCCTGAAGACGATCCCGGCGAAGGACCTCGCGATCCAGTGGGATGTCTGCCAGGAAGTGCTGGCCTTCGAGAGCTACTTCAAGGACCGGCCGGCCGACTACAAGAAGCAGACCTTCGACATGTTGGGACGCTTGGGCGATTCCGTGCCGAGCGATGTCGAAATGGGCTACCACCTCTGCTACGGCTCGCCCGCCGACGAGCATCTCGTGCAGCCCAAGGATGCAGCCATCCTGATCGAGATGCTGGAGGGCATTTCTGCGGCCACCGCGCGGCCGATCGACTTCTTCCATATTCCGGTGCCGCGAGAGCGGACCGACGACGCCTTTTACATGCCGCTTCGCATCTGGAAGAGGCCGGCGGATACCGAACTCTATCTCGGCCTGCTGCACCACAATGATGAGGCCGGCGACCGCGCGAGGATCGCCGCAGCCCGCAAATACATCGACGATTTCGGGCTCTCGGCCGAGTGCGGCTGGGGCCGGACCGAGCCGGGCCGGTTGCCCGGTCTGCTCAAAGGGCATCGCGCCGCTGCGGAGGCATTCTGATGGTTGAACGCGTACTGGTCGTCGGACCGAAAGACACTCTCTCCATGGTCGACGACCTCGCCCCCAAGGGCTTCGAGATCGTGAAGGCCCTGCACAATTCGCCGGAGCAGAAGGCTGCCTATGCCGGCGCCGACTACTTCGTGGGCTTCGTGCAGCAATACGTTACCCCGCAGCTCTTCAAGGATGCGCCCAAGATCAAGCTGATCCAGCTGCTCAGCGCCGGCTACGACCGCGCCGATATCCCGGCCGCGATCAAGGCCAAGGTGCCGATGTGCAACAACGGCGGCGCGAACTCGGTCGCGGTGTCCGAGCACGCCATGCTGCTGATGCTGTCGGTGTCGCGCCGGCTGATCACGCAGCACACCAACGTCACCGCCGGCCGCTGGCACGGCAATTCGCCGCCGACCGTCCATGAAGTGCGCAACAAGGTGCTGGGCATCGTGGGCCTCGGCACCATCGGCAAGAAGGTCGCGCGCCTCGCCCAGGCCTTCGGCATGATCGTCCACTACTACGACATCGCCCGTCTCAAGGAGGAGCAGGAGGATGCTTTGGGCGTCCGCTTCCGCCTGTTGCCCGAGATCCTGCGCCACTCCGACATCCTCTCGCTGCACGTACCGCTGAACGATTCGACCCGCGGCATGATCGGCAAGCAGGAGCTTGGCGTCATGAAGAAGTCGGCGATCATCGTCAACACCTCGCGCGGACCCGTGATCGACGAGAAGGCGATGACCGAGGCGCTCTCCAAGGGCGAGCTATTCGGCGCGGGCCTCGACGTGTTCGACGAGGAGCCCACGCCGCCGGACAATCCCCTGCTCAAGCTCGACAACGTGATCCTGACGGCTCACCTCGCCGGCCCGACCTGGGAGAGCAACATCACCCGCCTGCGCAACGGCTTCGACAACGTTCAGCGCGTGGCGCGCGGCGAGGCGCCGTTGTGGGTCGTCGAGGAGATGTGGGGAAAGATCTAGGAGATCAGCCGCCGCACTGCTGCCGGGCGACCGCCTCCATGGCCCGCATGTGAGGCGTCGCCTGGCCGGTCGCGCGCCAGACCTGGCTGTCTTCCGGCGTCCACAAGCCGACCCAGCGGCGCACATAGCAGTCGCAGAATCGCGGCGCGCCGCCTTGGGAGACGCAGGCCTGGTAGCCGACCTGCATCATCTGCTCGAGCGTGTATTGAGCCTGCGCGGACGAACTTGCCAGCAGCACGCCGGTCAAGACGATCAGCTTGCGGATGATGCCGCCCTCCCCTGCCGATCGACACACGCTATGCTTGTAGAGGCGCCTCATCCAGCGACGATTTGTTGCCCTCCCTGAACAAGAGCGCCGCCAGGAACGAGACCGTCGCGGCGACCATGACCATGTAGGCGGGGCTGAGCTCGTTCTCGGTGCGATGGACCAGCCAGGTCGCCACCATCGGCGTCAGGCCGCCCACGATGCCCAGGGTAAGGTTGTAGCCGAGCGCGACCGCCGTGCAGCGCACCCTGGCGGGCGTCGATTCGACCATCGCCGTCGGCTGGCTGCCGAGGAACAGGCCGACGGCCAGCACGAAGCCGAGCTGGCCCGCCTGGATCGCGGCCGGATGCGGATGACGCATCAGCCACAGCAGGGGAATGGCGGCAACGAAGCCCAGCACCGTGCCGGCGATCAGGAAAGGCTTGCGGCCATAGCGGTCCGAGAGCCAGCCCGCGCCGATCATCACGGGCGCCAGCATGGCCATGCTGATCGTGTTGATCTCGAGCGCTTTCTGGGGCGCGATGCCGTCGGCCAGCTGCACCCAGCTCACGATGTAGACGAAGACAAGGTAGAAGCCGACGGCATTGAACACCGAGAGGCCCGCCAGCCGGCCAAGCAGCCGCCAGTGCTCGCGCACCGCATCGATCAGAGGCGAGTGCGCCCCCGCCTTCCGCGCCGGCGCGATCTCATGCAGGTGGCGGCGCACGAAGAAACCCGCCAGGCCCACGGCCAATCCGGCCACGAACGGCACGCGCCAGCCCCAGGCCGCCATCGCCTCCGGCGACAGGATGGTGTTGAGGAATGCGCCGGTCGCGGAGCCGAGCAGAATGCCGCCGACCGCGCCGCAGCAGGCCATGGCGCCGATCAGGCCGCGCCGGCCCGGCGGCGCATGCTCGACCACAAAGACGATCGACGTCGTGTATTCGCCGCCGACGGACAGCCCCTGGATCATGCGCAACAGCGTGAGCAGCACCGGCGCCATGACGCCCAGCACGGCATGGCCCGGCAGGACGCCGACCAGGAATGTCGGCACCGCCATCGCCACCACCGAGAAGGTGAGCGCGGCACCGCGCCCCAGGCGGTCCCCGATATAGCCGATCAGCGCGCCGCCGACCGGCCGCATGAAGAAACCGACGGCGAAGATGCCGAAGGCCGACAGGATCTGCGCGACGGGATCCTCGTGGGGGAAGAAGACGCGCCCGATCGAGGCGGCGAAGTAGCCGTAGACCGAGAAATCGTACCATTCGAGGACGTTGCCGATCGCTCCGGCCACGATGATCCTGCGCGTTTCAGCCGCCAGCATGCCGCCCTCCCCCGAGATCCCCGGCAGCCTAGCTGAAGTTGGTCATCATACGCGAACTTTCTTCAACCGGACTCGGAGGCGCAAGAGGCGTACAATGCCTATCTAGGTGGTGGTTCGCGGCTCTTCGTGACTTGCGAGCAGACTCAACGACGTCGATCCACTCGCGGCCGCGGGCCCTGTTCTCTCAATTCGAGAGGAGGAACGCATGGCCATGCAACAACACATCCGCAATCCCATCGAATGGGGCTGGGACCAGCTCAAGCTCGGCGGCCGCGCCGTGGACGTGGCGGCCCATTCCATGGATGGCGCCTGGGAGGCGCGCGATACGGGCCCCATCGTCGTGCGGCGCATCACCGCCGCCGACCTGCGCGAGGTCCTGCTGAAAGGGGTGCAGGATTTCGGCGCCTATCGCACCGACGTGATCTTCCTGTGCCTGCTCTATCCCGTGGCCGGCCTCGTGCTCTCGCGACTGGTGATCGGCTACGACATGCTGCCCCTGCTCTTCCCGCTGGTCTCGGGCTTCGCGCTGATCGCGCCGCTCTTCGCGGTCGGCCTCTACGAGATGAGCCGCCGTCGCGAGCACGGCATGGAGCGCGGCTGGTCCGACGCCTTCGGCGTGGCCGCATCGCCGGCGCTGGGCAGCATCGTGGTGATGGGCCTGATCCTGCTGGCGCTCTTCGCCCTCTGGATGTTCGCCGCCCACATCCTCTATCTGGTGACCTTGGGACCCGAAGCGCCGACCTCGCTCTCGTCCTTCGCGCACGACGTGTTCGAGACGCGCGCCGGCTGGACGATGACCATCCTGGGCGTGGGCATCGGCTTCCTGTTCGCCGTGGTGTCCGCGACGATCAGCGTGGTGTCCTTCCCGCTGCTGCTCGACCGCGATGTCGGCGTCACGGCGGCGATCACGACCTCGATCCGGGTCGTGCGGGAGAATCCCGGCATCATGGCGCTGTGGGGCGCGATCATCGCGGCCAGCCTGGTGGTCGGCATGGTGCCGCTGCTGGTCGGGCTCGCCGTCGTCCTGCCCGTGCTGGGGCATGCGACGTGGCACCTCTATCGCAAGGTCTTGCCGCGCTGACGCTCAGTTAGCGCAGCACGATCTCGACACGGCGGTTCTGCGCCTCGCGGACGCCGTCGGGCGTCGGCACCAGGAGCTGGGTCTCGCCCTTGCCGACGACGGAGATGTCGCCCGGATTGACGCCGTCGCGGATCAACTGGTCCTTGACGGCGTTGGCGCGGCGCAACGACAGCGCCATGTTGTAGTCGGCCGGCCCCGACGTGTCGGTATGGCCGGTCGCGGTGATCTGGGCGCCGCCCTTGGCCTTGTAGGCGTCCGCCGCCGACTGGATCGTCTCCAGCGCGCGCTGCGTCAGGGTCGACTTGTCCCAGTCGAAGAACACCATGAAGGACGGCGCGCGGATAACCGCCTGGACGGCCTCGCACCACACGGTGCGATCGGTGGTGTCGTCGCGCGGCGTGCGATCGGTGATGTCGCGCGTGTCGTCGTTGAGCTTGACCGTGATGTCGCGGATATCGTCGCGATTGCGCCGGTCGGTGATGTCGGTGCCGTCATAGCAGGGCCCGGGCGTGCGGTAGGTCGCCGACGGCGTGGCGCAGGGCGAATGCGCAAGCTGCGGCCCGGCCGGTCCGCTCTCGCAAGCCGCCAGCACGAGCAATCCGATGGCCAGCACGGCCGCTTTCAACATCCGAGGTCCCCGCATTTTCAGTGCGATAATATACCAGCAATCGTGGTACTCAGCCAGAGTCCCTCTCCGGGGCGAAGGAGCGCAGGCCATGCGCGCGCTTGTGACAGCGATCGTCTACTTCGGAACGTTCATTGCGCTCGGCATGGTGCTGCGCCGGTGGTTGCACCGCCAGGTCGATCTCGACGACAGGCAGCAACAGACGGGCAGGCGCCGTCTGTTCCTGCTGGGCGCGTGGCGGACCGAGGACTGATCGCTACTTTGCGGCCGCCGGGAAAGCCGGCAGCTTGTCGATGTCGCGGGCGTCGTGCTGGATGATGACGGTCGCCTTGGTGCCCGCCACGATCTTCTTGGCGCGGTCGAGCGAGGCCAGCGTCTGGGCGCGGTCGAAGTTGAACGCAGGTACGCCGTTGCTCTCCCAGTTTTCGCGGAAGTGCGCGAGATCGCCGGTGATGAACACGGCACCTTTCTGCGGCAGCTTCACGAGCAGGCTGTGATGGCCGGGCGTGTGGCCGGGCGTGTAGAGCATCATCACGGTGCCGTCGCCGAACACGTCCTTGTCGAGCGGCACAGGCTCGACCTTGCCTTCGCCCTTGATCCAGGCTTCGTACGACTTGACGGCGGCGCCTTCCAGCGGCTTGGGGCTGGTGAGCACGTCCCAGTCGCCCTTGCCGATCAGGAGCGTCGACTTTAGGAACGAGCCGACCTGGCCCGAGTGATCGCCGTGATAGTGGCTGATGCCGACGAAGGTGATCTGCTCGGGCTTGAGATTGATCTTCGCCAGCTGGTCGACGATGCTGACCTTGGGCGCGACGTTGGGCGCGCTCATCGGATGGCCGGTGTCCCACAGCAGATACCGATCGCCGTGCTTGACCAGATAGCAGCTGTAGACGAGCTGGAGCTTCAGGTCGCCATAGGAATAGGTGTCCGAGAAGCGCTGGTTCACCGGCGTCGGCGCCTGCGGCGTGCCGCAGTCCAGCCGCGTCAGCGACATGTCGGGCGCCTGCGCCAGAGCCGGCTGACCAACGAGAAGCGCGGCGCAAAGGCCGGCCAGAATCAGTGTCCGCTGCATGCTATCTCCCCCTGATGCGCGAATACGTCGTCGAAGCCCGAGGATCGTGGGGGTCGCGAGGCAACACGGTCAAAGCAACAGAGCGTGAGGGGAATGCTGCTCTAGGGAAGGAGGTCCAGCGCCGCCTTGTCCACGCACACGACGAACAGCCCGCGGCCGATATCGACCATGCGGAAATGCAGGTCGGGGAAATCCCGCTGCCAGCGGCTGGCGATCTCGCGCTCGCCGCCGCGCATCGCATCGTCGAGGACGAGAACGCCCTTTTCCGACAGATGCTGCCTGAGCTGGTAGAGCGCCGGCAGCCGGGCCAGCGGGTCGCCCTTCCAGGCCGGCGGCCCGTCGACCAGGACCAGGTCATAGCGCGCCTGCGGGTCCATCTTGGGCAGGTCGTACCAGAGCGACTGCCGGCCGCCCGACGCGATCTCCTTGAGCGGCGCGACCTGAACCTCGGCCAAGGCGTCGAGGCCTTCGCGCTTGAGGCTCGCCGCCGTTTGTCCGGCCCAACGCGCATCGTCGTCGAAGGACTGGACCCGGCCGCCGCCCGCTCGTTGAAGGGCGTGCGCGATGGTCAGGGTCGAAAGCCCCGAGCCCAGCTCCAGGACGCGCGCCAGTCCCAGCCCGGCGATGAGCTGCAGCACCAGGGTCACCGTTTCCGGCGTGATGGCATGCTCGGTCCAGTAGACCGGCATGCCACCGGAACTCGCGGCAAGGCCGATCACGCTGCGCAGATGAGTCGTCTGCTGGGCACGGGCCGATGTGGCCTGGCGATGCCAGCGACGGCCGAACGCCACCACGAGCGCGACGCCGATCGCGATCACGACGACGACCGTGACGATGTCCGGCAGCCCCAGCAGGAACAGCAGCAGGCCCGGGACGAGGACCGCGAGGCCGGCCAGAAGTCCAAGTCGAAGATCGCGCATCATGTCGGGACGGAAGATAATGGCGGAGAGGATGGGATTCGAACCCACGATACGGGTTATCCCCGTATAACGGTTTAGCAAACCGCCGCCTTCGGCCACTCGGCCACCTCTCCGCAGCCCGTTAAGACCCCGGCGACCTGTTACACGGCGGATGCGCGGCGGTTCTAGCGGCGGGCTGCCGGAGTGTCAAACAACGCCCTGCAGAACAAGCCTATTTCGCGGTTCCCGGGACCGCCAGGCCCTCACGCCGCAGGTAGCCCGCGATTTCCGAGGCGATGATGCCGTGCGCCACCTCGTTGGGATGGCCGTCATCGACGACCTGCAGCGCCGCGCCGCCCGCGTCGTGATGGCGCTTGAGTGCGGGCGCCACGTCCAGGAAGCGCGCGCCGTTCAGGTGGTGCATCAACTCGGGCGGCGGCGCCTCGTAGGTCTGCGGGATGTGCACGACCAGCAGCTCGGCGCCCATCTCCTTCACGGTGCGCTGCAGCTCGGCGAACAGGAAGGCGAAGGCTTCCTCGCGCTTCTCGCGGCTGAGCGCATGATCGTTGTCCTTGGCGAGCAGGAGCTTGCCGTAGATCACGTCGACGCCGTGACTGAGCCACGTCACCGGGTTCAGCGACGGGCCGGTCATGTGCTGGTAGACGCGCTGCACGCCGTTGCTCGTCGGCGGCACGATCCCGGGCCGGCCGGCTTCGTCCCAGTCGACATGCGCCACGTCGAGGCAGAACGGATGGTAGGACGAGGCGCAGGCCAGGATATTGCGATCGAGATGGGCGGTGATGAAGCCGTAGATCACCACCTTGGGCGCGAGATCGCGGTTGCGCCTCAGCATGAGCAGCGACTCGGTCGTGCCGTAGCTCGGCAGCGCGAAGTCGGACACGGTGACGCCAAGATCGCGCGCGAGGCGCGACGAATAGGTGTCGCGATTCTGGATCGGATGGCCGAAGGTGAAGGAGCAGCCGATGGCGAGCATGTCGACATGCTCGGGGCTCTTCTGCTTCTCGGGCCCATCGACCCGCGCGCTGCGATCGTCGGTGTAGATGTCGTAGATCAGCGGGCCGCGGTTGGGCGTGGGGCCATCGACCCGCTTCGTGTAGTGGCTGGGGGTCGCCACCATGCCGATCTCGGGATCGAAAGCGAGGAAGTTGCCGCCCCTGAACTCGAGCTGCGGATTGGGGACCATCCAGTAGCTCACGATCGCGATGCCCGCCACGAACGCGACCGCCGTCGACGCCACCAGCAACCAGAGGTTCTTCAAGTTCATCTCCGCGGCAACTATACCGATCTGGCATCGGCCAACAATGCTCGCGTATGATCCGCCACCATGAATCAGAGCACCCTATCGTCGATCGAGATGCTGAAGCAGCTGGTGGCGTTCGACACCACGTCGCGCAATTCCAACCTCGATCTGATCAAGCATATCCAGAGCTATCTCGATGGTTTCGGCGTCAAGAGCACGCTGGTGCCCAACGCCGAGGGCACCAAGGCCAACCTCTTCGCCTCGATCGGGCCCAATGCGCCGGGCGGCATCGTCCTTTCGGGTCACACCGACGTGGTCCCGGTCGACGGCCAGCCCTGGGTGACCGATCCCTGGACGCTGACCGAGAAGCCGGACGGCAATCTCTACGGCCGCGGCACCTGCGACATGAAGGGCTTCATCGCGGTCGCCCTCTCACACGTGCCGGCGATCCAGCGCGCCAGGCTGAAAGTGCCGCTGCATTTCGCCTTCAGCTACGACGAGGAGATCGGCTGCCTGGGCGCGCCGGCGCTGGTCGAGAAGCTGGTCGGCAACGTGCCCATGCCGCGCGCCGTCGTGGTCGGCGAGCCGACCATGATGGCCGTGGTCAACGCCCAGAACGCCGGCGGCGGCATCGTCGCCACCTTCACGGGCGTCGAGGCGCACTCCTCGATGACCCATCTCGGCGTCAGCGCCATCCACTTCGCGGGCGAGTTCATCCATTGGCTGAACGTGCTGCAGGAGGAGTTGGCCCAACGCAAGCATCCTCATCTCGACACGGTGCCCAACCACACGACCATCAATGTCGGCATCATCCATGGCGGCACAGCGGGCAACATCCTCGCACGCGAATGCGTGCTGAACTGGGGCTATCGCACCCTGCCCGGCGACGATCCATGGGAAGTGCAGCATCGGGCCGAGAAGTACATCGCCGGGGAGCTGTTGCCGCGCATGAAGGCCAGGCACCCCGACGCCGACATCGTGCTGAAGCGCCGCTCCTTCCTGCCGCCGCTCAAGCCCGAGGAGAATGGCGAGGCGGTGAAGCTCGCGCTGGAATGGACCGGCGGCAACCGGACGTACGCGGTACCCTACGGCACCGAGGCCAGCATCTTCCGCAACCACGGCATTCCCACGATCATCTGCGGCCCGGGCGACATCTCCCAGGCCCATCAGCCGAACGAGTTCGTGGCGAAGTCCCAGATGGATGCCTGCGACGGCTTCGTCGACAAGATCATCCAGTGGGCGGAGCGCTGATCTAGCCCTTCCGCGCCGCCTCGAAGAGGAACCAGGTGCGCTGCTCGGTCTCGTCGACCCAGTTCTCGATCAGGCTCGCGGTGGCGATGTCGTTGTGCTCGTCGCAGACCTCGTGGAGGGTGCGCATGTTCCTGGCGAGCTGCTTGTTGTCCTCGCGCAGCTCGGCCAGCATGTCCTGCGGCGTGACGTAGTCGGCGTCGTTGTCGAGCACGCGCTGCAGCTTCTTGACCTGGCCGATCGAATGCAGCGCCTTGCCGCCGAGCTTGCGCGCGCGCTCGGCGATGGGGTCGATCATGGCGTAGATCTGGTCCGACTGGTCGTCGAGCAGCAGGTGGTAGTCGCGGAAATGCGGGCCCGAGACGTGCCAGTGGAAGTTCTTGGTCTTCATCCAGAGCGCGACGACGTCGGCCGCCAGGATGGCGAGGCCGCCCGCGATGTCCTTGGTCGCGTTGCTGCCGAGATCGGTCGGCGTGGCAAGGGCGGCGGACTGACGGGACTTCACGTTCTTGCTCATGGCGACAGCTCCTTGGATGGGCGCGCGAACCTTAGACCCGTTCCAAAGCGGATGCCACCGAGGCGCGGCGGCCGATATGTTCTCGATATCCCTTCCATATTCCGTTACCGAATACTCACCGCTCGTTGCGCTCGCTAGACTCTCCCGATGGAACGCACCGCGCCGAGCCGCCTCGACCTCTTCCTCGGCTTCGCCAAGATCGGGCTGCTGGGCTTCGGCGGCGTCGCGCCCTGGGCGCGTCACATCATCGTCGAGGAGCGGCGCTGGCTCGACGAGCGCGAATACGCCTCCATCCTCGGCATCGGCCAGGTCCTGCCCGGCCCGAACACGGTGAATTCGGCCATCATCATCGGCGATCGTTTCCATGGAACGATGGGATCCACCGCAGCCTTCCTCGGCATCTTCTGCATGCCGCTGCTCGTCCTGATCGGCATTGCCCTCGTCTACGATCGGATCGCGGACCTGCCCGCCGTCGGCGTCGCCATCGGCGCGGGTGCGGCGGCCGCCGCCGGGCTGGTGATCGGCACGGCGCTCAAGATGGCGCGCCGCCTGAAGTTCGACGTTGCCGCGATCGCCGTCGGCCTCGCAGCCTTCGTCTCCGTCGGCCTGCTGCACGTGCCGATGGTCTGGGCCATCGCCGTGCTGGGGCCGATCAGCATCGCCGCGGTTTGATGGAAGAGACGATGAGCGGGCTCCTGGAAGAGATCGGCGCCACTTTCGGCTGGCTGTCGCTGCTGCAGTTCGGCGGCACCAATGCCGTCGTGCCCGAGATGCATCGCCAGGCGGTCGAGGTGCTGCACTGGATGGACGGGCAGACCTTCGCGAACCTGTTCGCGCTGGCCCAGCTCGCGCCCGGCCCCAACGTGATGATCGTCAGCCTGATCGGCTGGCGGGTCGCGGGGCTGGCTGGCCTGCTGGTCGCCACCTTCGCCATGACCGTGCCGCCGTCCCTTCTCGCCTTCGCCATGAGCCGCCTCATGAAGCGCGCCGGCACGTCGAAATGGCTCGGCATCGTCAAGGACGGGCTGGTGCCGCTCGCCATCGGGATGATCCTCGCCAGTGGCTGGATCATGGCCGCCTCGTCGAATCAGGGACCGCTCAGCATCGCCCTCACCGTGGCGGCGGCGGCCTTCGTGGCCTTCACCGACTACAATCTTCTCTGGGCGCTCGGCGCTGCGATCGCGCTCGGACTAACGGTGCACCGGCTTGTCATGTAGGCTGGTGCAGACCGGCTTCTCGACTTGCAGAACGCTCTTCTGATCGAAGCGCGTCTTGTAGGCATCGACGATCGCCTGG
The DNA here is from genome assembly GCA_035501235.1 of Reyranella sp. Taxonomy (GTDB): domain Bacteria; phylum Pseudomonadota; class Alphaproteobacteria; order Reyranellales; family Reyranellaceae; genus Reyranella. Next base: position 7,617 of record DATJWN010000066.1, on the reverse strand, counting down.
ACCTTGGCCTCGAGGCCCGCCGGATCGAACACGATCACCACGAGCAGCTTGGAGCGCTCGTGCGATATGTGGTCGGGCGCGTCGCGATACTGTCCGTAGATATCGACGACGCTCAGCCCATCGGGAAAGAGCGGCGTCACTTCCCTGTCCAGGAACGCCGCCCATTCAGCCGGGCTCACCTCGCCCTTCTTCTTCGCCAGACCGAAATAGAGATCGACCTCGACCGCCGGCTCGAGCGGCGCCGGGCACGCCGCGGGGGGCGGCTGCTGGGCACAGGCGCCCAGCAGCAGCGCCACGACGAAGGCAAGTGCCCTAGTTGAGATGGGGAACCGCCATGCCCTTGGTCACCGCCGGCCGAGCATTGATCGCGTCGTACCAGCGCTTGACGTTGGGGAAGTCGGCAAGGTTCACCTGATGCCACTCGTGCCGGGCAGCCCAGGGGAAGATCGCCATGTCGGCGATCGAGTAGTCGGCGCCCGCGGCATAGGCGTTGGACGCGAGCTGCTTGTCGAGCACGCCGTAGAGGCGCTTCGCCTCGTCGACATAGCGCTTGATGCCGTACTCGATCTTGGTCGGTGCGGCGCGCAGGAAGTGATGCGCCTGGCCGAACATCGGGCCGACGCCGCCCATCTGCCACATCAGCCATTCCAGCGTCTTGTACTTCTGTACCGGATCCTTCGACAGGAACTTGCCCGTCTTGTCGGCGAGATAGATCAGGATCGCACCCGATTCGAAGACGCTGATCGGCTTGCCGCCCGGACCGTCGGGATCGACGATCGCGGGGATGCGGTTGTTCGGGCTGATCGCCAGGAACTCGGGCTTGAACTGCTCGCCCTTGGCGATGTCGACCTTGTGCACGCTGTAGGGCAGCCCGCACTCCTCGAGCATGATGGAGACCTTGCGGCCGTTGGGCGTGCCCCAGGTGTGAAGTTCGATGGTCGCCAATGTCTCCCCCTTGCTTGGTTCAGGTATCGTCCGACCCGCCGCCGAAGCCCGAATCGTCGCTGCCGAAATCGTCCGACGTCGTATCGTAGTCGGACGGCGTGCTGTCGTCCTGTGCCAGATCGGCAGAGGAGAACTGATCCGGAGGCAGGAGCGGCGACGGCGCGGCACTGGCCGTGTTCACGAAAGCGTCCGTGCTGTGGCCGAACATGTTGCGGATGCCTTCGAACAGCAGCGCGCCGCCTGCAACGCCGGCAGCGGTCGCCAGCGCCGAACGCAGGAAGCCGCCACCCTGCGGCATCGCGGGCGCCATCGTCGGTGCGGGCGCGGGAGCCGCCGGCGGCGGTGCCGCGGTCCTGGAGCCCCATGGATTGAGATTCGGAGCACTGCCGAGGAAGCCGCCGGCGGGCGCGGCCTGACCGGCCTTGGCCTCGAGCTCGGCGATGCGCGCCTGCGCCGTCTTCAGCGCCTGCTCCTGCACCAGCACCGTCTGGGTCAGCAGGTAAGGCGCCGAGGTCTGGCGCACGACGTAGTTGGCGATCAGGCGCTCGGCCTCGGGATCGCGCGGCTGGGAATCGAACTGCTGCAGACGACGAAACAGATCATCGATCAGGTCGCGTTCCTGCTGTTGCATGACGGTGCCTCCTGCTCCCCTGAGAGCCCCGTCAACGTGGTTGTCGCCCCGCCGGGCGTCAAGTGGGGGCCAGGGAGCCCAGCCTGAGCCGCCAGGGATCGATCCGCAGCGTCCGCAGCAAGTCGTTGATGCTCCACACGTCTTCGGCGAAGCGCGTCTCGACTTCCTGCTCGCTCTCCGCCCGCACGATCAGCAGCACGTCGCGCGAACCCGCGAGCGGGCCGCCCAGCAGCATGAAGCCCTCGTCGACCAGCGCGTTCATGTAGTCGGCATGGGCCCGCCAATCGACCTGCCCTTCCATCGGCCGGTCGTCGTTCCAGTTCGGCCCTCGCGTCCTCAGGATGGCGAATACCGTTTTTGTCATCGGCGTTACATCCTCGTGAAATCCATGATCCAGTTGGTTTCCCAGCTCGCGCCGTTGTCGATGGAGAAGGCCTGCTCCCAGCGTGCCGAGCCTTCCATGATGCGCGACCACAGGAAGCGGGCCCGCACCGGCCGGCCGCCGCACTCCTCCTCGCCGTAGAAGGTGCCGACACCCTTGTTGAAGCGTCCGACCATGGGGGCGAAGACGCGACCCGGCCGGCGGCTATCGAACCACTGGATCGACCAGCGATCCCTGCCGGGATCCCAGGTGCGGATCGTCATGGCGCGATATCGGTCGCCGGGCAGCGGAATGTCGCCTTCGTCGATGTTGCCGAAGCCGTTCAGGATCTTGCGGGCCGCGCACGTGCCCTCGAACTCGAGCCAGTCGTGGCAGCCTTTCAATCGCCGCGCGAGATAGCGATGATGGCAGCTCCAGATGCCCATCAGGAAATCGAAATCCGGACTGGGCTTCGTGGGACATCTCAGCATGGCGGGCCTCCTCATCGGCACGGAGGCTAACCGCGCATGGCTGACGACACCTGTCAGGATATGGTAATTGCCCTGTGGAAACGGTCGGTCACCCTGACGCCCAACAAACGAGTGCTTTAGACTTTTCGCCATGACCGCCGCAGAGCCCGCCCCGCCCGAGGAACGTCCGATCCGCTGGGGGTTGGCCCGCAAGCTGTTCGCCACCCTGCTCCTGCTGGGCGCCGTCGCCGTCCTGGTCACCGCCATCCTCGGCTATGTCCGCGCGCGCGATGCGCTCGAAGCCACGATCTACAACCAGCTCACCGCGGCCCGCCGCTTCAAGGCACGGCAGATCGAGACCTATTTCCGCACCACGCGCGACGAGCTGCATTTGCTCGCCAGCAGCAAGATGGTGGCCGATGCCATGCGCAGCATGGATGCCGCCGTCGACGAGCTGAACCAGAAGGGCGTCTCGCCCGAGATCCACAAGAAGGTGGACGACTGGTACGCCGCCAATGTCGTGCCGGAGCTCAAGCGCCTTCGCGGACGCGAGGTGAAACCCGAGGAATATCTGCCCGCGACACCGGCGGCCTACTATCTCCAGTATCACTACATCGTCGACAATCCCCACCCCGCCGAGCAGCGCAAGCTCCTCGACGATGCGGGCGACGGCAGCGCCTACAGCAAGGCACACGCGCTTTACCATCCATTGCTGCGCGCCGCGGCGACGACATCCGGCTTCTGGGACCTGATGCTGGCCGACGCGCAGCAAGCCGAGCTCATCTACGGCGTGGTCAAGGAGGTCGATTTCGTCACGTCCCTGCAGACCGGCCCCTACAGGCGCTCGAACGTCGCCACCGCCGTTGCCCGCTGCCTCGCGACCAACAACCCGGGCTCCGTCTGCTTCGAGGACTATGCCGCCTACGCGCCCTCGGACGGCGCGCCCATCGCCTTCATGAGCGCCCCCGTCATCGACAAGGGCAAGACCATCGGCGTGCTGATCGCGCAGCTGTCGATCGACGAGATCGACAAGGTCGTGACCGGCGACCGGCAATGGACCCGCGAGGGCTTCGGGATGAGCGGCGAGGCCTATGTCGTGGGACCGGACCACCGGCTACGCTCGGGCCTGCGCGACTTCTACGAGGATCGAACCGGCTATTTCGCGAGCCTCGCGGCCCAGAAGGTGCCGACCGCGGAGATCGACGCCATTCGCCGCTACGGCACGCCGATCCTGCAGCAGAAAGTCGACAGCCGCGCCGCCCGCGCCGCCGTCAACGGCCTCGAGGGAACGGGAGAGCTCGACGACTATAGCGGCACGCCGACACTCGTTTCCTGGGGGCCGCTGGCGATTCCCGGCGTTACCTGGGGCATCGTCGCCAAGATCGACTCGACCGAGGCCTTTGCGCCCGTGGCGCGCCTGCAGCGCGACCTTCTGCTGGTCGGCGGCCTCGCCCTCGCGGCGGTGATCGTCATCGGCGCCTGGCTGTCGCGTTCGCTCGCCGGGCCGCTGGCCGAGCTGACCGACGGCGTGCGCCGCTTCGCCGCGGGCAACTACGACGTCAAGGTGCGCGCCCGCACGCATGACGAGATCGGCCAGCTGTGCACCGCCTTCAACGGCATGGTCGACGAGATACATGCCAAGAACGACGTGATCGAGGCCAAGAACCGCGAGGTCGAGCAGCTCCTGCTGAACGTGCTCCCCGCCCCCATCGCCAACCGGCTGCGCGAGGGCGAGAAGAGCATCGCCGACGGTTTCGCCGAAGTCAGTGTCGCCTTCGCCGACATCGTGGGATTCACGGCACTCTCCTCGACGATGCCGCCGGAGCACATCGTGGCGCTTCTGAACGGCCTGTTCACGCGCTTCGACCAGGCCGCGCAGGAGCTTGGCATCGAGAAGATCAAGACCGTGGGCGACGCCTACATGGCCGTCTGCGGACTGCCGCATCCCGTGGAGAACCATGCCGAACGCATGGTCCGCATGGCCATTCGCATGGTCCACATCACGCGCGAGCATGGGCTGGAGCATCGCGTGCCCTTCCGGCTCCGTATCGGCGTCAATACGGGACCGGTGGTCGCCGGCGTGATCGGCCGCAGCAAGTACATCTACGATCTGTGGGGCGACACGGTGAACCTCGCGAGCCGCATGGAGGCCAACGGCGTCCCCGACACCATCCAGGTCACGCGCCCGGTCTACGAAAGGCTGAAGGACCTGTTCGTCTTCGAGCCGCGCGGCGAGATCGAGGTCAAGGGCAAGGGCAGCGTCGAGGCCTGGCTGCTGCGGGTCTGAAATCCTGTCGTAGTTTGTCAGGAATGGCTGCTAGGCTGCCGCCATGCGTGCGAGCCGCCTGCTCTCGATCCTGCTGATGCTGCAGACCCGCGGCCGGCTGACGGCCGAGCAGCTCGCCGAGACCTTCGAGGTCTCGGTGCGCACGATCTATCGCGACATCGAGCAGCTCAGTGCCGCCAACGTGCCGGTCTATGCCGACCGAGGTCCGGGCGGCGGCTTCCAGCTGCTCGACGGCTTTCGCACCAAGCTCACGGGGCTGACGGAGAGCGAAGCCGAGACGCTGTTCATCGCGGGCCTGCCCGGCCCCGCTTCGCAGCTCGGCCTCGCCGACCAGCTCCTGTCGGCGCAGCTCAAGCTCACCGCCGCGCTGCCCGAGAAGGCGCGCGCGGGTGCGCAGAAGATCGCCCAGCGCTTCCATCTCGATCCGGTCGACTGGTTCAAGAGCCCGCAGGCCGCGGCGCTCCTGCCCGAGATCGCCAAGGCGGTGTGGAGCGAGCGCTGCATCGACATCAGCTACCGTCGCTACGAGAAGTTCTCGACGCGGCGCGTCAAGCCGCTCGGCCTCGTGCTCAAGGCCGGCATCTGGTACCTCGTCGCCGACTGGAACGGCGAGATGCGCACCTTCCGTGTCGGCAACATCGTCGAGCTGGTGATCTCCGAGGAGACCTTCGCGCGGCCGAAGGATTTCGACCTGGTGCGCTTCTGGACGGCCTCCTCGCGCGCCTACGAGGTCGGCCTCTTCCGCGACAAGGCGGTGCTGCGCCTCTCGCCGCGCGGTCTGATCCGGCTGGAGATGGTGAGCGAAGCGATGGCCGAAGCGGCCCGCGAGTCGGCCGACCCTCCGGATGACGAAGGCTGGGTGCGGGCCACGGTGCCGATCGAATCGATCGACATGGCCGTGCTGCACTTCATGCGGCTCGGCACGGAAGCCGAGGTCCTGCAACCCAAGGCGTTGCGCCGGAAGATGGCCCAGACGGCACGCGAGATGGCGAAGCTGAACGCCTAGCGCGGCCTGCAGTCCATTGATCAGAATAGGAGCCGCGGGTGTGTGCGATTAGTCTCCGCGCCACGCTGGAGACCCGGATCCAGGGCCCCTGACCTCGTGATCGGGGCCAAGAGCGCGGGGGCCGCGGGAGACGCTGCACGGTGGGGCAGATCGAGCGCGGTGACAGGAATTGTCAGGACATAGATTCTGGCTAAATTTGATATGTTTAACGGTAACCTTTAGTAACTACCACTATATATAGTAGCTCGGTCGTCCGCCTCTGAAGGGGAGAGAATCGCATTTGCCCTACCGAACCACCGACGCGGTCTGGCCGAACAGGATCTTGCGCTGCTCCTCGGTGTTGATGCCCGGCGTGGGCCTGAGCTCGGCGCCGACCTTGCGGCCCTTCTGCACGGCCGGCCGCTCTCCCATCGTCTTCTCGAAGTAGCGCTTGAGGTTCGCGAAGTCGTCCATGTTCTGGCGGAAGTTCTTGAAGCCCACGAGCCACGGCCAGATCGCGAAGTCGGCGATCGAGATCGCGCCCGCCACGAACTCACGGTCGGCGAGACGCTTGTTCAGCACGCCGAACAGGCGATTGACCTCGTTGCTGTAGCGGTCCTGGCCGTACTTCAACGCTTCGGGCGGATTGAATTGCGAGGCGTACATGTTGAAGTGGTTGGCCTGGCCCGCCATCGGCCCCAGCCCGCCCATCTGCCAGTTGACCCATTGCAGCACCTCGTACTTGCCGCGCAGATCCTTCGGCAGGAACTTGCCCGTCTTCTCCGCGAGGTACTGCAGGATCGCGCCCGACTCGAACACGGAGATCGGCGCGCCGCCGCCCGGCGGATCGTCGTCGACGATCGCGGGCATGCGGTTGTTGGGGCTGATCTTCAGGAATTCCGGCTTGAACTGCTCGCCCGTGCCGATGTTCACCGGGATGATCTTGTACGGCAGGCCGGACTCTTCGAGCATGATGGAAATCTTGAAGCCGTTGGGTGTCGGCCAGTAATGCAGGTCGATCATCGGGCGTCTCCTTGTGTTGCGCGGAGACTAGCCATCCAGCGCTTGACCGACAACGCGAACGACGGGAAGGTCCGCGGCGGGAGGACTTGACCATGCCTACTTCGCTCTACGATCTCAGCGTCGCCAGTTTTCTTCAGACACTGGGAGGGGTCGAAGGCTTCCTCGCCAAAGGCCTCACCCACTGCAAGGAAAAGGGCATCGATCCCGAGAGCATCGTCGAGACGCGCCTGTTCGAGGACATGCTGCCCTTCCGCTTCCAGGTCATCTCCGTCGCCCACCATTCGGCGGGCGCGATCCGTGGCGTGAAGGCCGGCAAGTTCTCGCCTTCGGGCCCGACGACGGCGACCTATGCCGATCTCCAGAAGATGGTGAGCGATGCCCGCCAGGAGCTCGAGCAGGCGAAGCCCGACGAGATCAATGCGCTCGAAGGCAAGGACATGATCTTCAGCGTGCGCGACATCACCCTGCCCTTCAAGGCCGAGGGCTTCCTGATGTCCTTCTCGCTGCCCAACTTCCATTTCCACGCCACGACGGCCTACGACATCCTGCGCATGAAGGGCGTACCGCTCGGCAAGCGCGACTATATGGGACGCATGCGGCTGGCGAAGGCCTGATGGCGCTGCCCGCCGGCTGGCCGAAGGATCGGCCGCTCGCTCTCTCCATCAGCGTCATGCTGGAAGGCTGGACCGACGACTCGGCACCCGGCATCGGGCCGATGGGCAATCCGCTGCGCGCTGGCGTGCTCGACCTGCAGGCGCGATCGTGGGCCGAGTATGGCCCCAAGGTCGGCGCCTGGCGGATCCTGGAGGCGCTCGCCCGGCAAAAGGTCCGCGCCGTCTTCTATGTCAGCGGCATCCTCGCGGAGCGCCATCCCGACCTGATGAAGGCCATCGTGGCGGCGGGCCATGTCGTGGC
>DATJWN010000065.1:0-7485 GCA_035501235.1 Reyranella sp. | reverse complement strand
GCTCGATCAGCTTGTCCATCTCGGGATTCTGGTAGAAGCCCCAGTTCGTGCCGTTGGGCGCGACCAGCGTCGAATCGACGTGACGGATGAAGGCCGTGAACGGGTCCTGGATGAAGTAGGAGAAGTTGATGCCGTTCGCGCCCTTCACCTGCTCCGACTTGGCTCCGGCGCGCCACAAATTGATCATCGTGTTCCATTCGACGACGTCGAACTCCACCTTGATCCCGACCTCGGCCAGGTTCTGCTGGATGTACTCGTTCATCGGCAGCGGCTGCATCTGGCCCGAACCCGACGAGGAGATCAGGATCTTGACCTTCGCCGGATTGCTCTGGCTGTAGCCCGCCTCGGCCATCAGCTTCTTCGCCGCCTCTGGATCGTACTTCACGTCGAACGAGGGATGGCCGAACCAGGCGCTGCCCGGCGTTACGAAGCCCTTGGCCGGCAGCATCATGCCGTGCAGCAGGACCTTCAACCCTTCGCGATCGATCGCGAGATTGGCAGCCTTGCGGACCCGCACGTCCTTGAACGGCGAATTGTCGAGGACACTGAGATGCCAGGTCCAGTTGTGCGGATAGGCGTTGGTGACGATCTTGAAGCCAGCCTTCTGCAGGCTGTCGATCGCGTCGGGCGACGGCGCCTCGATCCAGTCCACCTGGTTCGCACGCAGCGCCGCGGTGCGCGCCGTCGCCTCCGGAATAGGCAGCAAGACCAGCTTGTCGAGCTTCGGGACCCGCGCCTTGTCCCAGTAGTCCTTGTTCGGCACGAGCTCGGCGCGGGTCTGCGGCACGAAGCTCGCGAGCTTCCACGGGCCGGTTCCGGAGGGAGCCTTGGCGAAGGCATTCCAGTCCTTGCCGACCTTCTCCCACTGCGCCGGGCTCGACATCATCACCCAGGAGATCTGGTACGGCAGGAAGGCGTCGGGGGTCTTGGTCCGGACTTCCAGCGTGTAGTCGTCCAGCGCCTTGTACGAGGCCACGCTCGGGATGCGCGAACGGCCCTGCGCCGACTGCTTGGGATCGAATTGCGGCGACTTGTCGTTCAGGAGCTTCTCGATGTTCCAGACGACGGCGTCGGCCTTGAACGTGCTGCCGTCGTGGAACTTCACGTCATGGCGCAGATTGAACACCCAGCGCGTCTTGTCGCTGTCGTCGACCTTCCACGAGGTCGCAAGGCCCGGCACCAGGGCAGACGGCTTGTCGGCCGACGACAGGTCCCAGTTGATCAGACCGTCGTACATCGTATAGCCCATGAACCGCATGCCCTCGCCGCCATTGTCGGTCTGGCCTGTGGTGAGCGGAATGTCGGACGCCGTCATGCCGATACGCAGCGTCCCCTGTGCCAGAGCCGGCACGCTGGCCGTCAGCAGCGCGGCCCCGAGATAGGCGGTATTCAGAAGTCTTTGCAGGCGGCGGTCCATTTGAAGTCCTGTCGTTGAGGTCCTGGAACGGAGTAGCCAAGACCGTGCCAACCGCTTCAGGCCCCGGGCGGACGAACGGGACCCTGCTGCCGGCTCGGACTGTTCGGTACCCAGGGCCGGTCGCCGCGCGCCGAATTGGCGGTTTGGCGACGCACGCTCCTGTCATCCAGCCAAAGGGCCTGGGCGCCATCGTGCCAGGCATCGCGCCGATCGATCACCAGGCGGGGTCCGCGGCACCGTCCCAGGGCATCGACGGTCGACAGCACGATGTCGGCGCTGTCGCAGGCTTCCGCCAGACGACGCTCGTCGCTCACCAAGGCGACGCGCCACGGCCCCTTGCGCCAGCGGCAGAGGCCGGTCTGGCAGCCGAGCCCCATCGCCGACTCCTCGGCGCTCGCCACCCATTTGGTGGCGCCCTCCTGCCCGCCGCGCCGTGCCCAGGTATCGGTGACGAAGTGGTCGATGCGCGCGGAAGCCACGTGCACTTGCCCCTGCTGGTCGCGCAGGCCGAGCACGCGGCCATCCTCGCTCATCAGCAGATCGGGCTCCGGTCCCGGGCCCAGCAGCAGTCCGGTCAGCACGACCGGCAGGCCGGCGAACCGCCAGCGCCGCCGCCACAGGCAGAGCCATAGCCCGCCGATCGTCAGCAGCCACAGGCTGGCCCCGGGCAGCGACGGCACAAGCGCAGCCGCCTGCGGCCAGGCCGCGACATGGAAGGCAATCGCATCCAGGCCCTGGATGCCCCAGCCCATCGGGATCAGCGCGAGCTTCTCGAGGCCCAATGGCATCAGCAGCATGGCGATCAGGCCCCACGGCATGATCCAGAAGCCGGTGAGCGGCACGCCCAGGAAGTTGGCGATCACACCCAGGAACGACACGCGGTTGAAGTGGTAGGCCGCGAAGGCCCCCGTCGCGACCGAGGCGATCAAGGTCGTGGCGAGGCTCGCCGCGAACGCCGTCCCCAGCCGCCACAGCCAGCGATGCCGCCTTTGCTCGGCACGCTCCTGCCAGCGTCGCCGCCAGCCCGCGCCCATCTCCCAGGCCGCGATCAGGGCGATGACGGCGGCGAACGACATCTGGAACGAGGCGCCGGTCAGCGACTCGGGCGCGGCCAGCAGCACGAGCACGGCCGACCAGGCGACAAGGCGCAGCGAGAGCGCCGTGCGATCGAGCAGCACCGCAAGCAAGGCCAGCGCCGACATGGCACAGGAGCGCTGCGCCGGCACGGGCGCGCCCGCCAACGCCGTGTAGAAGAGCGCGACCAGCAGCGCCAGAACGGCGGCGACCTTCTTGGCATCGATGCGGAGCGCCAATGGCGGAACGAGCGCGATGCCGTAGCGCAGGCAGCCCATCACCAGTGCGACCACGAACACGATGTGGAGGCCGGAGATGGAGAGGATGTGCGCCAGACCTGAGTCGCGCATCGCCTGGGTGATGTCCTTGTCGACGGCCGTCTGCTCGCCGGTCAGCAGCGCTACCGCCACGCCGCCTTCCGGCTGGGGCAGCGCCGCCATGATGCGCGCGGTGACCTCGGCGCGAAGCCCATCGATGGTGCGCACGAGCCCGCTCGGCTGGCCATGCTCGATCACCCGGGCAGGCGCCAGCGCATAGCCCACAGCGCCGATCTGCTGGTACCAGGCGACCCGCTGATAGTCGAAAGCGCCCGGCGTCGCCGGTCCCGAGGGCGGCGAAAGATTGGCCAGCACGAGGATGCGATCGCCGACCGAGAGCGGCGGCGCGCCCTTGCTCAGCGAGACGCGCAACCGCTCGGGCGTCTTCTCCGGCGATGGTGCCCCATAGCCCTTGAGGCGCAACGCCTCGAGCACGACACGCACGCCGCCCGGCAAGCGTTGGACGTCGGCGATACGGCCCTCGACGTTGATGTTGAACAAGGGCCGCGACAGGGTCGGCGCGGCGAGGTCAGCCGTGCGCCAGGTCGAAAGGCCGAAACCGACGGAGGCGGCAACGCCGCCGATGCAGAGCGCACGTGCCAGGCTTCCCGCGGGGGCCATGAAGGCGGTGCCGAGAGCGGCGGCCGCGAGTGCCGGACCCAGCCACATCGCGGGCTCCATCGGCAGCTCGAAATAGATCGCGATGCCCAGCCCCATGGCGACAGGCAGCCACAGCATCCAGCGACCACGCTCGGCGTCGAGCTGCTGCAGGATCCAGGGACGGATGTTTGACAGGGCCGGCACGCTCCCCTACCTAGGCGCGCTTTTCCCGGCCGAATTGCGGCTAAAAACCAGCATCATGACCGTCGTCACCCGCTTCGCCCCCTCGCCGACCGGCTTCCTGCATATCGGCGGCGCTCGCACCGCGCTCTTCAACTGGCTGTTCGCCAAGCACCATGGCGGCAAGTATCTGCTCCGCATCGAGGACACTGACCGCGCGCGCTCCACCCAGCCCGCCATCGAGGCGATCCTGGATGGTCTTTCGTGGCTCGGCCTGGATTGGGACGGTGACGTCACCTACCAGTTCGCCCGCGCCGAGCGTCATGCCGAGGTCGCACGCCAGATGCTGGCCGAGGGCAAGGCCTATTACTGCTACTGCTCGCCGCAAGAGCTGCAGGAGATGCGCGAGGCGCAAAAGAAGGCGGGCGTGCCGATGCGCTACGACGGCCGTTGGCGCGACCGCGATCCGAAGGACGCGCCGCCGGGTGTCGCGCCGGTCATCCGGCTGAAGGCGCCCCAGAACGGCAAGACGGTCATCCAGGATGCCGTGCAAGGCGAGGTCACGGTCGAGAACGCCCAGCTCGACGACATGATCCTGCTGCGCGCCGACGGCACGCCAACCTACATGCACGCCGTCGTGGTCGACGATCACGACATGGGCGTGACACACGTGATCCGCGGCGACGACCATCTCAACAACGCCTTCCGGCAGCTTCAGATCATCAAGGCGATGGGCTGGCCCGAGCCGGTCTATGCCCACATCCCGCTGATCCACGGCGCCGACGGCGCCAAGCTCAGCAAGCGCCATGGGGCGCTCGGCGTCGATGCCTATCGCGACATGGGCTTCCTGCCGGCGGCGCTGCGCAACTACCTGCTGCGGCTCGGCTGGGGCCATGGCGACGACGAGATCATCTCGACCGAGCAGGCGATCGAATGGTTCGACCTGCCGGGCGTCGGCCGCTCGGCCTCGCGCTTCGACATGGTGAAGCTGACCAGCCTCAACGCGCACTACATGCGCGAGACGCCCGACGAGGAATTGGCGGCGCTGGTGTTGCCGCGCCTCGAGGAGAAACTCGGCGCGCCGGTCGACGGCGCCGGCCGCGAGCGCATCGTTCGCGGCCTGAACGGCGTGAAGCAGCGCGCGCGCACCCTGGTCGAGCTCGCGGACAGTCTTGCCTTCTACGCACGCGCCGGCGCGCCGCCGATCGCCGACGACAAGGCGCGCGACGTACTGACGCCCGATGCCCGTGCCGTCATGGGCAAGCTCGTGCCGGCGCTGGAGCCGCAGGCGAGCGATTGGAGCGAAAAGGCGATCGAAGAAGCCGTGCGCAAGTTCGCCGAGGCCAACGGGCTTAAGCTCGGCCAGGTCGCCCAGCCGCTCCGCGTCGCGCTCACCGGCGCGACCGCCTCTCCCGGCATCTTCGAAGTGCTGGCCGTGCTGGGCCCAGCCGAGAGCAAGGCGCGATTGCTGGCGGCTGCCGGATAGTGGAGGTTGACAGGCAAATGGATGACAAGAAGCCGACGCTGGAAGCCGCCGCGACCGAAGAGGCTCGGGATTTCATTCGCGACATGGTCCAGGCCGATCTCGCCGGTGGCCGGGTCCAGGGCGTCGTCACGCGCTTTCCGCCGGAGCCGAACGGCTATCTGCATCTCGGCCACGCCAAGTCGATCTGCCTGAATTTCGGACTTGCCGGCGAATTCGGCGGCCGCTGCCACCTTCGCTTCGACGATACCAACCCGGTGAAAGAGGAGCAGGAATATATCGACGCCATCCAGCGGGACGTGCACTGGCTGGGCTTCGATTGGGGCGGGCATCTGTACCATGCGTCGGACAATTTCAAGACGCTGTACGACTGGGCCGAGCACCTCATTCGCGCCGGCCTCGCCTATGTCGACGACACGCCGCCCGACCAGATGCGGGCGATGCGCGGCACGCTGACCGAACCGGGCCGTGCGTCGCCCGATCGCGACCGGTCGGTGGAAACGAATCTCGCTTTGTTTCGCGACATGCGCGCCGGCAAGTTTCCGAACGGGGCCTGCGTGCTGCGGGCGAAGATCGACCTTGCGTCCGGCAACATGAATCTGCGCGACCCCGTCCTGTATCGCATCCTGCACGCGTCTCACCCGCGCACGGGCACCGAGTGGTGCATCTACCCGACCTACGATTTCGCCCATGGCCAGTCCGACGCCATCGAGCATGTCACCCACTCGCTCTGTACCCTGGAATTCGAGGACCATCGTCCTCTCTACGACTGGTTCCTCGACCACCTGCCGGTCCCCTCGCGGCCCCGCCAGACCGAGTTCGCCCGCCTCAACATCGGCTACACCGTCCTGTCCAAGCGCTACCTGACGGATCTGGTGCGGCGCGGCATCGTGAGCGGCTGGGACGATCCGCGCATGCCGACCTTGGCCGGCCTGCGCCGCCGCGGCGTGCCACCAGAGGCGATCCGCGACTTCGTTCGGCGCATCGGCATGTCCAAGGCCAACAGCGTCGTCGATCTCGCGATGTTCGATCACGCGATCCGCGACCGTCTCAACCAGGTGGCCCAGCGGCGCATGGCGGTCCTGCGGCCGCTCAAGCTCGTGATCGAGAATTTCCCCGAGGGCCATGTCGAGGAGCTCGAGGCCGTCAACCACCCGGCGGACCCGGGCGCCGGCACGCGTACCCTTCGCTTCGGCAGGGAAATCTTCGTCGAGCGCGACGACTTCATGGAGAATCCGTCGAACAAGTTCTTCAGGCTGGCCGTGGGACGTGAGGTCAGGCTGCGCTACGCCTACCTCGTCACCTGCCGCCAGGTGATCAAGGACGCCGACGGCAATGTGGTGGAACTGCGTTGCACCTACGATCCGGCCAGCCGCGGCGGCAACGCGCCGGACGGTCGAAAAGTGAAAGCCACGTTGCACTGGGTTTCCGCCCGGGATGCGCGTCCCGCAGAAGTCCGATTGTACAGCACGCTCTTCAACCGCCCCAATCCGGGCGCCGATGGCGACCTGAACGCCGACCTCAATCCGGGCTCGCTCGAAGTCCTGTCAGGCGCGCTGTTGGAACCCTCGTTGGCGGAGACGCCTGCGAGCGAAGCCGTGCAGTTCGAGCGGCAGGGCTATTTCTGCCCGGACCTGGCAAGCCGGTCGGACGCTCTGGTGTTCAACCGCACGATCGAACTTCGGGATACCTGGGCAAAGATGCAGGCGCAGAGTTGAGACCAGCCGAGGCGCATCAGAGATTGCCGGCGGCCAGCGGATAGACCTCTCGCCGCGTTTGGCGACATTGGGGCATGGCTCGTCTCGTCTGGTTCTGGCTCCTGTCGCTCTCCGTCCTGTGGGGCGGCTCGTTCTTCTTCGCCAAGGTCGCGATCGGTGGCTTCGGTCCCGTGACGGTCGTCTTCGGCCGGGTGGGGCTCGCCGCCGTCGCGTTGAACCTGCTGCTCCTCGTCAAAGGAGACGGCCTGTTCCGCCGCGATACGCCCTGGGGCGCCTTCTTCGCCATGGGCTTCCTGAACAATGCATTGCCGTTCAGCCTGATCTTCTGGGGCCAGATGCATATCGCCTCGGGCCTGGCCTCGATCCTGAATGCCACCACGCCGCTCTTCACCTTGGTGGTCGCCCACCTCGCGACGGCGGACGAAAGGATCAACCCGCCGAAGGCCACCGCCCTGATCGCAGGTTTGGCAGGCGTCGCAGTCCTCATCGGCCCAAGTGCCTTCGCCCATCTCAACCTTGGCGTCTGGAGCGAGCTCGCCTGCCTCGGCGCGGCACTGTCCTACGCCTTTGCCGGCGTCTATGGCCGGCGCTTCGCGGCGATGGGTCTCTCGCCCCTCCGGACGGCGGCGGGCCAGGTCACCGCCAGCACTGTGTTGATCCTGCCAATCATGCTTCTGGTCGAGCCGCCGTGGACCC
>DATJWN010000064.1:0-2395 GCA_035501235.1 Reyranella sp. | reverse complement strand
TCATCGCCAAAGAGGTCATCGGCCTCGACGCGACCGATCAGCGCATCATCGACCAGACCCTGATCGCCCTCGACGGCACGTCCAACAAGGCCAAGCTCGGCGCCAACGCCGTCCTGGGCGCCTCCCTGGCCGTCGCCCACGCGGCCGCGGCGGCGGTCGGCCTGCCGCTCTACCAGTACGTGGGGGGCTGCAACGCGCACCTTCTGCCGGTGCCACAGATGAACATCCTGAACGGCGGCAAGCACGCCGACAACAACGTCGACCTGCAGGAGTTCATGGCCATGCCGCTGGGCGCCGGGAGCTTCGAGGAGGCCCTGCGCATGGGCGCCGAGGTCTACCACGCGCTCAAGGGCGTCCTCGCCGGCCGCGGCCTGTCGACGGCGGTCGGCGATGAGGGCGGCTTCGCCCCGAACCTGGGTTCCAACGAAGAGGCCATCCAGGCCATCGTCGCGGCCATCGAGCAGGCCGGCTACGAGCCCGGCACGGACGTCGCCATCGCCATCGACCCGGCTGCGAGCAGCTTCGAGCGCGACGGCAAGTACGTGCTGGCCGGCGAAGGCCGCACGCTCGATGCGGCCGAGCTCGTCGACTACTACGTGCAGCTCGTCGAGAAGTACCCGATCGTCTCGATCGAGGACGGCATGGCCGAGGGCGACTGGGACGGCTTCAAGCTGCTGACCGACGCCCTCGGCGATCGCATCCAGGTCATGGGCGACGACATCTTCGTGACGAACACCGAGCGCATCGCGCGCGGCATCGCCATGGGCTGCGCCAACTCAGTGCTGATCAAGCTCAACCAGATCGGCACCCTGTCCGAGACCCTCGACGCCATCGAGATGGCCAAGCACGCCGGCTGGACCGCGGTCGTGTCGCATCGTTCGGGCGAGACCGAGGACACCACGATGGCCGACCTGGCGGTCGCCGCCAACACCGGCCAGATCAAGAGCGGCGCTCCGGCCCGGACCGAGCGTGTGGCCAAGTACAACCAGCTCCTGCGGATCGAAGAGATGCTGGGCGAGGCGGCGGACTTCCCGGGTCGGCGCGCCCTCTCGAGTATCGGCCGCTGATGTCGCAGTCACGCGCCCGATGATCACGCGGCCTGCGGCAGCTCCTCGACGAGCTGAATGTCAAGCCCTTCGCAGACAGGACACGATACGAACGCGTCTTCGAGATCGGGCAGGAACTCGGTCTTTGGAAACTCATGACCGCAGTCTTCACAGCGGTAGAACGGACCCTTCATGGCCGGCCTCCTTCCTATGACAGCTAGCATTCCCCGCGAGGTGGTGTCGCGCTCAGGCTCGAGAGCAGGTGACTAGGAAGTGGCGGCGCGCATCATCGCCCTGACGCGCACGAAGAGCGGGATCGAGGCGAGCTCCGCCAGGACGGCGAAGGCGATCACCGCCGGGACAGACACGTCGAGCAGGGCGCCGATGGCTGCACTCCCGAGGAACCAGAAGACCCCATAGCCGGCGGTGAAGAGTCCGTACGCTGAGGCTCGTCGGTCCGCGGCGACCATGTGGGCCACGGCGGCCGGCACGATCGACTCATGAACGCCCATGCCGATGCCCCAAAGCGAGACGCCGACCAGCGCCAGCCAGAAGTTACCGAGGAAGACCAGGGGAGCGAAGGCGGCCGCCAGCAGGGTGAGCGGGATGAGGATACCGATGCCGGTGCGGTCGAACAGCCGCCCGAAGAGGAGCGAGCCGAGGCCGCCGGCCCCCATGCCGATCGCGTAGAAGATCGGCACCCAGCTGAGCGACACGGTGCCGGCCTTCTCGAAGTGATAGGCGATCAGGGGGAAGTCGGCAAAGCCCATGGCGACCAGAGCCGCTCCCGCGAGATACAGCCAGAAAACGCGCGGCAGCCCCTGGGCGGTCACCTCCGGCGGACGTGTCTCGAGCTCTTCGGGTCGCGGGTAGAGGAGCCGCGCCGCGGCGAGCAGGCTCAGGACGATCGCCGCGGGGATGGCCAGCACGGCAAAGGCCAGGCGATAGCCGCCATGATGGAAAGCGAGCACCGCGGCCACGGCCAGCGGGCCGCAAAGGGCCCCCGCCTGGTCGAGCGCCTCGTGCATGCCGAACGCCCAGCCGTAGCCCATCTCGCCGGCGGCGTGAGCCAGCATCGCGTCGCGTGGCGGATTACGCGTGGCCTTGCCCACGCGCTCGAGCACGATCAGCAGGGCGGCCAGCGGCCAGTTTCCAGCCAGGGCCAACAGTGGCACGACGGTCATCTGGAGGACGTAGCCGGCGATCATGACCGGCCAGAACTGCTGGGTGCGGTCGGCCAGACGGCCGGAGAAGAGACGCAGCCCGTAGCCCACGAGCTCCCCGAAGCCGCTGACGACGCCGACGATGAGGGCGCTTGCTCCGAGAGCGGCGAGATAGGGTCCGATGAC
>DATJWN010000063.1:0-4343 GCA_035501235.1 Reyranella sp. | reverse complement strand
GACGCTTCTCTTCTGGGCAGCATTCATCCTCACACGGCCGCTCGGCGCGACGCTGGGCGACCTGCTCGACAAGCCCGTCGCCGACGGCGGCTTCGCCTTCAGCCGCTTCCTCGCCTCCGGCCTGCTCGCCGCGGCGATCCTGCTCCTGATCGTCGCCCTGCCCCAGCGGGCCGGCCGGCATCCCGGCGCGGCGACCTGAAGGCGCGTCAGCTCTTCGCCACGTTCCAGAAGGTGATGGCGGGAGCCGTCAGGAAAGCGCTGACATTGGTGCGCATGACCGTGGGCACGGTGAACTGGCCGAGCTGCACGTAGGTCGGATACTGCTGCGCGCGGAACTGCGCGGCCTGGGCGATCTCGGCGCGCTTGCCCTCGTCGGTCTCGCGCGCATAGGCCGCGCGCAGCTTCTCGATCTCGCCATCGCACGGCCAGCCGAACATCGACTTCTCGCACGAGGCATTGAGGAAGAAGTTGGACACCGGATCGGGGATGCTGAGCGCGCCGGACGAGGTGAAGAAGATGTGCCAGCCGCCCTTGTCCGCCGGCTCCTTCTTGGTCCGCCGCGCGACCAGCGTCTGCCAGTCCATCGACTGCATGTCGACCTTGAAGCCCGCCGCCTCGAGCAGGGGCTTGGCGACGGGCGCCAGGCTCGAATGGTTCACCAGGTCGGTCTGGTGCAGCATGACGATGGGCGTGCCGTCGTAGCCGGCCTCCTTGAGCAGTTGCCTCGCCTTGGCGGTGTCGCCGTTCAGGCGGTCCTCCCAGCCCTTCTCCGATTCGAGCGGCAGGCCGCAGGGGAAGAGGGACTTGCACTCGCGATAGAAGCGAGGATCGCCGACATTGGCCTCGAGGAACGGCTTCTGCTTCAGGGCGTAGACCACGGCCTGGCGCACCTTGTCGTTGTCGAAGGGCTTGAGCAGCGTGTTGAAGCGCAGGATGTACTGGCGGCCCGCCTTGTCGATCACCTGCAGCTTGACGTTGCGATCCTTCTCCACGAGCGGCAGCAGGTCGTAGGGCATCGCCTCGATGAGATCGACCTCGCCGTTGAGCAAGGCGTTCACCTGCGTCTGGGTGTCGGCGATCCAGATCCATTCGATCCGGTCGACCTTGGCCACCTTGCCGCCGGAGAAGCCCGACGGCGGCTCGCTGCGTGGCTTGTACTTCGGGTTCCTGAGATAGACCGCCTTCTCGCCGGCCTTCCACTCGTCCTTCTTGAAGATGAAGGGCCCGGAGCCGGTGGCGTCGGTGATCTGCTTCAGGGGATCGGTCTCGGCGATCCGCTGGGGCATCATGAAGGCGACGTTGCCGCCGGTCTTGCCGAGCGATTCGATGACCAGGCCGAAGGGCTCCTTCAGCACCAGTCGGATCGTGCGGGCGTCGGGCGCCGACATCCCGGCGATGAACGACATCAGGGTCTGGCCCGTCGAATCGCGAGCGCCCCAGCGCCGGATCGAGGCGACGCAATCGGCCCCCGTCACCGGCGTGCCGTCGTGCCATTCCAGCCCATCGCGCAGGGTGAGGGTGTAGGTCAGCTTGTCGGCCGACACCTCCCACTTGTCGACCATCTGCGGCCTGGTCTGCATGTGCTCGTCGAGCGAGAACAGCGTGTCGTAGACGAGATAGCCGTGATGGGCCGAGATCAGCGCCGTCGTCCAGATCGGATCGATGATCTTGAGGTCCGAATGCATGACCGCGCGCAGCACGCTCTTGCCCTGCGCGGGAACTCGCGACGGCAGACCGGCGGCGCCGGCAAGCCCCGCGAGTCCGCCCAGCAATCGGCGTCGATGCATCGCTATTTCTTCTCGATGTTCCACAGCGACAGCTCGGGGGTCTGCAGGAGGCCCGAGATGTTGCTGCGCATGGCCGTCGGCGTGGTGAACTGGCCGAGCGGCACGTGCGTCGGATACTCGATCACGCGCAGCTGCACTTGTTCCGCGATCGCCTTCTGCTTGGCCGGATCGGTCTCCGCGGCATAGGCGTCGCGGAGCTTCTCCAGGGTCGGATCGCAGGGCCAGCCGAAGGTCGCCTTCTCGCAGGAGGCGTTGAGGAAGGCCGCCGACACCGGGTTCATCACGTCGGGCGCGCCCCACGAGGTGAAGAAGGCGCCCCAGCCGCCCTTGTCCGGCGGGTCCTTCTTGGCGCGGCGCGTGACCAGCGTCTGCCAGTCCATCGCCTGCAGGTCGATCTTGAAGCCCGCCGCCTCGAGCTGCGGCTTGGCGACGGTGGCGAGCTGGTTGTGGCCGGCCGTGTCGGTCTGGTGCATCAGCACGACCGGCGTGCCGTCATAGCCCGCCTCCTTCAGGATCTCCTTGGCCTTGGCGGTGTTGCCCGAGAGCTTGTCCTCCCACCCCTTGCTCGACTCGAGCGGCGTGCCGCAGGGGAAGAGCGACTTGCAGATCGTGTAGTACTGCGGATTGCCGACATTGGCGTCGAGGAAGGCCTTCTCGTCGAGCGCATAGAGCACGGCCTGGCGGATCTTCGGATTGTCGAACGGCTTGAACAGCGTGTTGAAGCGCATGGCGTACTGGCGGCCCGCCGTGTTGGTCACCATCACCTTGATGTTCTTGTCCTGTTGCAGCAGCGGCAGCAGGTCGGGCGGCACGATCTCGATCAGGTCGATCTCGCCGCTCAAGAGCGCGTTCACCTGCGTCTGCTGGTCGGGGATGGTGATCCATTCGATGCGATCGACCTTGGCGACCTTGCCGCCGGCCATGCCCGAGGCGGGCTCGTTGCGCGGCTTGTACTTGGGGTTCTTGATGTAGACCGCCTTCTCGCCGGGCTTCCACTCGTCCTTCTTGAAGATGAAGGGGCCCGAGCCGGTGGCATCGGTGATCTGCTGGTCGGGCGGCGTGTCGGCGATGCGCTTGGGCATCATGAACGCCATGTTCGACGAGGACTTGCCGAGCGAGTCGAGGACGAGGCCATAGGGATGCTTCAGCACCATCTTGATGGTCTTGGCATCGGGTGCCGTGAGCTCGGCCGTCACGCCCATCAGCTTCTGGCCCATCGAATCCTTGGCGCCCCAGCGCTTCAGCGAGGCCACGCAATCCTCCGCGGTGACGGGCGTGCCGTCGTGCCAGAGAAGCCCGTCGCGGAGCGTGAAGGTGTAGGTGAGCTTGTCGTCCGAGACGGTCCACTTGTCGACCATCTGCGGCTTGATCTCGAGCTTGGCGTCGGTCGAGAACAGCGTGTCGTAGACCATGTTGCCGTGGTGGGTGGAGATCAGCGCCGTCGTCCAGATCGGATCGATGATCTTGAGATCCGAATGCAGCGCCACCCTGAGCACCGTCTCCGCCGCCGCGGGGCTCGCCAGAGCCAGCACCGCCGCGAGCGCGCAAATCAACCGACGCATGGAACACTCCCTGATTTCAGCGGCGATAATATCGCTATGATGAGCCCATGGCCAAATATCCGCACCTGCGCCAGCTCGGGCGCGCCACTCCCGCCCCCGCCTCGCCCGAAAAGGCGCTGATCGAGACCGTGCCCAGCGCCGATCCGCGGGCGCTCTATCTCGTGCGCATGGTGGCGCCGGAATTCACGACCTTGTGTGCCGTGACGGGCCAGCCCGATTTCGCCCATCTGGTGATCGACTACGCCCCGCGCGCCAAGCTGGTCGAGAGCAAGTCGCTGAAGCTCTATCTCGGCGCCTTCCGCAACGCGCAGGGCTTCCATGAGGAGACCACGCTCACCATCGGCAAGCGGCTGGTGAAGGAGCTCGATCCGCGCTGGCTGCGTATCGCGGGCTACTGGTATCCGCGCGGCGGCATCCCCATCGACGTCTTCTGGCAGACCGGCGTGCCGCCCAAGGGCCTGTGGCTGCCCGATCCGGGCGTGTCGCCCTATCGCGGCCGTGGATAGCGGCAAGGGATGAGCCGCACCCCACCGACGCCCAAGCGACCGCCCAGGAAAGCGAGCCCGGCGGCGCTGCGCAACGCCATCGCCAAGGAAGCACTGCGGCTCGGCTTCGATGCCGTGGGCTTCGCGCCGGCGATCCTCGATCCCGAGGCACGCCACCGCCGCCTCTCGCAGCTGACGGCCTTCGTCGAGCAAGGACTGCAGGGCGACATGGGCTGGCTCGCCGAGCGCACCGAGGAGCGCGTCGATCCGACGACCTTGTGGCCGCACGCCCGCACCGTCGTGTCGCTGGCGCTGAACTACGGGCCGAAGACCGATCCGCGCGCCGTGCTCGATGAGCGCGAACGGGCCGCGATCTCCGTCTACGCCCAGGGCCGCGACTATCACGAGGTGATGAAGACCAGGATGAAGGCGCTCGGTCGTTTCATCTGGGACACTTATCGTCACGACCTGAAGGTCTTCGTCGATACCGCGCCCTTGATGGAGAAGCC
>DATJWN010000062.1:0-32300 GCA_035501235.1 Reyranella sp. | reverse complement strand
CCGACGCGCGTGAGCTCGGCGAGGCGCTGGAGCTGCCAGTCGGGACGCGCACGCCCGCGTACCGCCGTGGCGGCGCGGGCACGCGTCGCGACCTCCTCGGCCGTGGGCATGACGGCGCTGGGCCTGGAGCCGTCGGCGCCGCGCATCTCCCATTCGGCCTGCAGGTCGATCGGCGTCGTGATCGAGACGATGCCCGTCGTGCGCCGGCAGGCGAGCACGATGCGCGGGTTGGTGAAGGAGAGGCCGTGGCCCGCGATGGGCATCGCCCATTCATAGGCGTTGCCGGGATCGCGGTAGCGGCTGTCGTAGGTCTCGAGCTTGCGCAGCAGGAAGCCCTTGGACTCGAGCCAGAGGAGCCGCGCGCCGGGCTCGCGCTCGACCACGGGCGTGGCGAGCAGGCGCGTGATGTCGAAGCGCGCATCGTGCTGGTAGGTCGAGAGCTCCTGCGGCTCGAGCAGGCCGGCATGGCGGTCGTGGTTCGGATCGGCCGCGCCGTAGTGCGCCCAGTAGCGCTTGCCGCTGACCGAGGCGTTGAAGGTCGGCCCGGCATCGCGGTCGGCCTTCCACGGCTGGCGCAAGGGGAAGGCCTCGATGTGCCAGGACGGCGGATCGTCGGTCCAGCGCTTGCGGCCCAGGCCATCGCGCACCGTGTAGCCCTCGGGCACGATCTCGTAGCTCTTGAAGCTCAGCACCAGCTCGGCGCGCACGAGGACCCGGCCGGCGCGCAGGAGGCGGACGATCTCGTCGGCCGCCTTGGGAAAGCGCAGCAGCACCGAGCGGTGCACGGCGTCCACCGTGGTGCCGCCGACGATGGTCTTGTCCCATTCGCGTCCGTCGATGGTCGCCGTCTCCGCGGCCGCGATCTCGAACGCATCCTCGCGCTGCGCGAAAGCGCTCGTGGACACGGCGCTGAGGGCAGCGCCGCCGAGCAAAACGCGACGGCGATCGACGGGGAACGGCATGCGCGGGCATGTTACGCTGCGATCGTGGAGGAAACACGATGATCCGGAGAAAACAGCGCATTCCCATGCGCGACCTTTCGACCATGGCCGCCGAGGATCGCGAGGCGGTCGAGAAGAATGCGATGAACGGCCGCGTCTTCAACATTTTCAAGGTGCTGGCGCATCACCCCAAGCTGGTGAAGCGTTGGACGCCTTTCGCCGGTCACATTCTTGCCAAGCAGACGCTGCCGTTCAGGGATCGTGAACTTTTGATCCTGCGCATCGGCTGGCTGAATCAGGCCGAGTACGAGTTCGCCCAGCACGAGCTGATCGCCAAGCGCGGCGGCCTCACCGAGGCTGACATCGAGCGCATCAAGCAGGGCCCGAAGGCCCCGGGCTGGACCGCGCACGAGGCGGCGCTGATGCAGGCCGCCGACGACCTGCACGAGAACTCGGTCGTGTCCGAGGAGACATGGGCCGTGCTGGCGAAGACCTATTCGACCGAGCAGCTCATGGACGCCGTCTTCACCGTCGGCCAGTACAACATGGTGTCGTGGGCGCTGAATTCCTTCGGCGTGCCGCTCGACGACTTCCTGCCGGCGGCGCAGAAGAAGTAGCTAACGCGCCATGTTGAGCCGCCGCGCGATCGTGTCGCCCAGCCAGACGGCCGCGAGCCAGCTCGCGAGCGACAAGGCGAGATAGATCACGGCGCGCCGCAGGTCGCCCGCCAGCAGGAAGCGCAGCTCCTCGCCCGAGAAGGCGGAGAAGGTCGTATAGCCGCCGCAGATGCCGGTCATGATGAAGAGGCGCGCACGGGGGCCGAGCGGATGGAAGCCGTTCGACGTGGTGCCGGTCGAGACCAGGCCGATCACGAAGCAGCCCATCGCGTTGGCGATGAAGGTGGGCCAGGGCAGGCCGCCCGCCGTCAGCGGGACCAGCACCGCCACCAGCCAGCGCAGCAGGCTGCCGATGACGCCGCCCACGGTGATGAGCGAATAGATCCGGAGGTCGGGCCCGAACATCAGTGCGGCCCCATCATCGGAAGTGTCAACACGTAGCCCACGCCGGCCGCGGCGATGCCGAGCGCGGCCGAGCTCACGACATAGGCCACGGCGAGGTGCGCGCGCCGGGCGTGCACGAGCGTCAGCGTCTGCAGCGCGAAGGACGAGGCGGTCGTGTAGCTGCCGAGGAAGCCCACCGCGCCCAGCAACCAGAGCTCGCGGGTCACGGCGAGGCCATGTGCCTGCACATAGGCGATGAGCGCGCCCATCATCAGGCAGCCGGTCACGTTCACGACCAGGATGCCCCAGGGGAAGACATCGCCGAGATGATGCGCGATGAAGCTCGAGACGAAGACGCGCAGCGGCGTGCCCACGCAGGCGCCCAGCGAGACGAGCGCTATGGCGACCAGGAAATCCGTGAATGTCATCCGAGCAGCACCCTCCTATCGCGCCTCTGGCGTCCGGTAGGAGTCATCAGCCTCTGCGGCGATTGTCGGGGGAACCCCATCCCCATCGGTGTCGGCGAAAGCTAGGCGATCGTCTGGAAGCGGTCAAACCTTGCCGCTGACGCCCGCCGAGGCGAAGGTCGCCATGCCGTTGTGGCAGGCGCAGGCGGCCTTGAGGATCGGCACGGCGAGCGCCGCACCCGAGCCTTCGCCCAGCCGCATGTCCATCTCGAGCAGCGGCCGCTGGCCGATCGCCTCGACCAGGCGGCGATGGCCGGGCTCGGCCGAGCGATGCGCCACGCGGCAGTGATCGAGCGCATGGCGGTCGAAGGCGTGGAGCACCGCGGCGGCAGCCGTGCACACATAGCCGTCGAGCAGCACCGGGATGCGGCCCACGCGGGCGGCAAGCACCGCGCCCGCGATCGCGGCCAGCTCCTCGCCGCCGACCGCGGCCAGCAGCATCAGCGGATCGCGCGCGGCGATCAGATCCTTGTGGCGGGCCAGCGCCTCGTCGATGACGGCGATCTTGTTCGCGAGAGCGGCACCCGCAACGCCGGTGCCCGGCCCGGCCCAGTCCGCGCCCGTCCCGCCGAACAGAGCGGCGCACAGCGCGGCGGCGCTGGTCGTGTTGGCGATGCCCATCTCGCCGAGACACAGCACGTCGATGCCCGATTCGGCCGTCATCATGCCGTAGGCCATGGCCTGCGCCGCGCGCGCCTCGCTCATGGCGGGCGCCTGCGTGAAGTCTTCCGTCGGATGCGCGAGGTCGAGCTCGTAGATGCGCAGGTCGGCATCGATGGCGCCGGCGAGCTGGTTGATGGCGGCGCCGCCGTCGACGAAGTTCTTCACCATCTGCACCGTGACCTCGGGCGGATAGGCCGAGACGCCGCGCCTGGCGACGCCATGGGTGCCGGCGAAGACGGCGATCCGCGGATGCTCGATGCGCGGGCTGCCGCGGCCCTGCCAGGCGGCGAGCCATTCGGCCAGCTCCTCCAGCCGCCCCAGCGAGCCCGGCGGCTTGGTGAGCTCGGCCTGCCGTTGCACCACCTCTGTCTGGGCGGCGAGGTCCGGGCCCGGCAGATCGCGCAGAATCCGCCGCATTTCCTCGAAAGAAGGCGGCGTGGGAGATGGAGAGGGGGCGTTCATCGCGGGCGCGGACCATCCTATATTTGCCCCATCATGACCAGCCCCAGCTCTGGCCCCAACGACTCCGGCGGCGGCCGACCCTCCTCCTTCGACGACTGGATGCAGGCCTTCCGCGAGCAGGCCTCGTTCTTCACCGGCATCAAGCTCGACGTGGGCGTGCCGCGCTGGCCGCTCGCCGAGGTGCTGCCGGTCCTGCCCTTCATCGGCGCCGCCATCGGCTTGGCGGCCGGGCTGGTCTTCGCCGTCGTGCGCGGCATCGCGGGCCCGGGCTGGCTCGCGGCCGTGCTGGCGGTTGGCACCGCCGTGCTGATCACGCGCGCGCTGCACGAGGACGGCTTGGCCGACACCGCCGACGGTCTCGGGCCGCACGCGCTCGAGCCGGCGCGGCGGCTCGAGATCATGCGCGACAGCCGCAACGGCACGTTCGGCGTGCTGGCGCTCGCGATCTCGGTGCTGGTCAAGGTCGCCTGCCTCTCGCAATTCTCGGGCGCCACCGGCCTCGTCGTCCTGATCGCCGCCCACGCCTTCTCGCGTTCGGTCCTCGCCTGGCCGCTGCTCGCCTTCGCGCCGGTGCATCAGGACGGGCTCGGCGCGCAAGCCGGCAAGCCCACGGACAACGATGTCTGGATGACCATCGGCCTCGGCGCCGTGCTCGCCTTCGTGCTGCTGCTCGGCAAGGGGTTCTTCGTGGCCCTGCTGGCGCCGCTCCTCTCCGCCTTCGCCGCGTGGTTCGCCGCGCGCTGGATCGCGGCCCGCATCGGCGGCTACACTGGCGACACGCTGGGCGCGGTTCAGCAGAAGGCCGAGGTCGTCTTCCTCGTCGTCAGCGCCTTGATGATCGCGCACTAGAAGCAAGGACCAACAGAGTCATGGCATTGGCGCCCAAGAACACGGGATCGGTCACGCGTTGGTGGTGGGTGCGGCATGCGCCGGTCCCCAATCCCGAGGGCCGCTGCTACGGCCAGTTCGACAAGGATTGCGACGTCAGCAACGAGGCGCTGTTCCGGCACCAGGCGAAGCTCCTGCCCAAGGGCGCGGTCTGGTATTCCTCGAACCTGCTGCGCGCGCGCAAGACGGCCGAGCATCTCGGCAAGGCGGGCGCGGAGTTCGGCGAGCTGGTGATCGATCCCGACCTCGCCGAGCAGTCGTTCGGCGAATGGCAGGGCCTCACCTACAGCGAGATCACCGACATGCCGGGCAACGGCCATCTCTTCTGGCTGGCGCCGCCGGATTTCCGGCCGCCGGGCGGCGAGAGCTTCTCGGACCTGCGCGACCGCACGGTGCGCTCGATCGAGCGGCTGACGGCGAAGTATCGCGGCCGCGACATCGTGGCGACGGCGCATGGCGGCACGATCCGCGCGGCGCTGGCGCACGCCTTCAACATGAATCCCGAGGCGGCCGTGCGCTTCGAGATCGAGAACGTCTCGATCACCCTGATCGAGCATTTCGAGAAGGCCGATCCGGCGCACGCCTGGAAGGTCGCCTTCACCAACTACATGCCGCGCGAGATCGTGATGGCTCATGCGGGCGCTCATGCGGGAGGCAGCAAGGCATGAAGACGACGGAAGAAGTCGCCGCCGAACAGAAGGCCTTCTGGGACGGCCCCGGCGGCGAGCGATGGATCGCCTCGTGGGAGCGCATCCAGCGCACGGTGACGCCCTTCGGCGAGGCCGCGCTGAAGGAGGCCGCCGCCAGGCCGGGCGAGCAGGTGCTCGACGTCG
The DNA here is from genome assembly GCA_035501235.1 of Reyranella sp. Taxonomy (GTDB): domain Bacteria; phylum Pseudomonadota; class Alphaproteobacteria; order Reyranellales; family Reyranellaceae; genus Reyranella. The sequence goes on along the minus strand of DATJWN010000062.1, from coordinate 27,045 downwards.
GCTGCGGCACCGGCCAGACCACGGCCGATCTTGCGAACGCCGTCGGCGCCAATGGCCGCGTGCTGGGCGTCGACATCTCCGCGCAATTGATCGCGGTGGCGCGCGCCGAGGAGATTCCCAATGCGAGCTTCGCGCTGGGCGATGCCGCGACGCACCCGTTCGAGCCCTTCGCCTACGATCTGATCTTCTCGCGCTTCGGCGTGATGTTCTTCGCCGATCCGGTGGCGGCTTTCGACGGTTTCCGCCGCGCTCTGAAGCAGACGGGCCGCATCGTCTTCGTCTGCTGGCGCACGCCGCAGGAAAATCCCTGGATGACCCTGCCGGTGCGGACCGCGATGCCCTTCCTGCCGGCCATCGAGCGGCCGGGTCCGGAAGATCCCGGCCCCTTCTCCTTCGGCGACCAGGCGCGGGTCCAGCGCATCTTCGAGCAGGCCGGCCTCGCCGCGCCGAGCTTCAAGCCGCTCGACCAGTCGCTCAGGATCGGCGCCACGATCGACGAGGCGCTCGACAATCTCGGCCGCTTCGGGCCGCTGGTGAAGCCCTTCGCCGAAGCCGCGCCCGACCAGCTCGCCAAGGCCAAGGCCGCCATCGCCGAGATGCTGCGGCCCTACGTGAAACCCGACGGCGTCTATCTCGACGGCGCCTGCTGGCTGGTGCGCACCCAGCGGCGCTGATGGAGCATCGGCCGACCTATTCGCTGCCGCCGGTCAGCCTCGTGCTGGGCGGCGCGCGCTCGGGGAAGAGCACGCACGCGGAGAAGCTGGTCGCCGGCACGCTGTTCGGCGCGCCGCCGCAGGACGCGGTCTACATCGCCACGGCCGAGGCGGGCGACGTCGAGATGGCGACCCGCATCATGGCCCATCGCGCGCGCCGCGGCGCCAACTGGACCACGATGGAGGCGCCCATCGAGCTCGACGAGGCGCTGACGACGGCGGCGGGCCATGGCCGGCCGATCCTCGTCGATTGCCTGACGCTCTGGCTCTCCAACCTGATGCTGGCCGGCGCCGATCTCGACGATGCGACCGACGAGCTGCTGCGGCTGCTCGACGAACTCAAGGTGCCGGTGGTTTTCGTGAGCAACGAAGTGGGTCTGGGCATCGTGCCCGAGACGCCGCTCGGCCGCGCCTTCCGCGACGCGCAGGGCCGGCTCAACATGCGCCTGGCCGAGCGCGCCGACCGCGTCATCCTGATGACGGCAGGCATTCCACTCACGCTGAAGGATCGCCCGGCGCCGCGCTCCTAGCGGGGCCATGCCCCACTTTTGCCGCGAAACGTGCTATGATTCAGCCGTTGTGGCCGCAAAAGGCGCTTCCCCGGCGCTGGCCTAACCAAGGAGCAGAAAATGACGCTCGCTCGCCGATCCCTTCTGGCCGGCACAGCGGCCGCCTTCGCCGCGCCGCTGCTGGCCGCCTCGCCCTCCCGCGCCGATGCCAAGCGCCAGTCGCTGGTCGACCAGTCCCTGAATTCCGCCCGCAAGGTGCTGAGCGGCAAGGACTATCCCGACGCCCTGAAGAGCATGACCAAGGCCAAGGCCGTGCTGATCGTGCCGGAGCTGGTGCAGGGCGGCTTCATCCTGGGCGCCGCCGGCGGACGCGGCGTCATGATGGGCCGCGGCGCGCCGGGCGACTGGTCCTATCCCGCCTTCTACGACATGGGCTCGGGCAGTCTCGGCTTCCAGGTCGGCGGCAAAGTGTCGGAGATCGTCTTCATCGTGCTGACCGAGAAGGGCCTGAACGCACTGCTCGACAGCAAGTTCAAGTTCGGCGCCGAAGCGGGCGTGACCATGGTCGCGGTCGGCGCGGGCGTCGAGGGCGCCACCACGGCGGCGGCGGGCACCGACATCGTCGCCTACTCCAACTCCAGCGGTCTCTTCGCCGGCGCCTCGATCGAGGGCTCGTACCTCGATTCCGACAACGACTGGAACCAGCTCTATTACGGCCAGGGTGCCACCGGCCGCTCGATCATCATGGAGCGCCGCTTCCAAAATCCCGGCGCCGAACCGCTCCGGCGTTTCCTGGCGAAGTGGTGACGACAGGCATCCTGTCTTCCGGACCGCGAGCCTCCGGCTCGCTGTCGATATGAGCATACCGCGCTTGATCTGCCCCCCGCGCTTCGGCCGAATCGATGACCGGTCCTGGACTCCGGGTCTCCAGCCAGGGCGCGGAGTGTAGGCCCTCTTCCGCCAGCGCCGCATTCTGATCAATGGAGGCGAGGCGCTGCGATCGTGCCTCCCCATCCAAATGGGGAAGCGAATGACTAAGCGATCGTGAGCTTCGCCTTCGTCTTCGCCTTCACCTCGTCGACCGTCACGCCGTCGGCGAGCTCGACCAGGGTCACGCCGGGCGCGCCGTGCTTGTCGATGGTGAAGACGCCGAACTCGGTGATCACCATGTCGACCACCTTCTTGCCGGTGATGGGGAGCGTGCACTTGTCGAGGAGCTTGGACGCGCCGTCCTTGGAGACATGCTCCATGGTGACGATCACGCGCTTGACGCCCGCGACGAGATCCATCGCGCCGCCCATGCCCTTCACCATCTTGCCCGGGATCATCCAGTTGGCGAGGTCGCCGTTCTCGGCCACTTCCATCGCGCCCAGGATCGAGAGATCGATATGGCCGCCGCGGATCATGGCGAAGCTGTCGGCCGAGCTGAAGTACGAGGTGCCCTTCACTTCGGTCACGGTCTGCTTGCCGGCGTTGATGATGTCGGCATCGACCTCGTTGTCGTAGGGGAACGGCCCCACGCCCAGCATGCCGTTCTCGCTCTGCAAGGTGATGTCGACATTCTCAGGCACGTAGTTCGACACGAGCGTCGGAATGCCGATGCCCAGGTTCACGTAGAAGCCGTCCTTCAGTTCCTTGGCAGCGCGTGCCGCCATCTGATCGCGGGTCCAGGCCATGGTCGTGTCTCCTAGGCTTTGCGAACGGTGCGTTGCTCGATCTTCTTGTCGTACGGCGCGCCGCAGAAGATGCGCTGCACGTAGACGGCGGGCGTGTGGATGTGGTCGGGATCGAGCTGGCCGACCTCGACCAGCTCCTCGACCTCGACGACGCAGACCCTGGCGGCCGTCGCCATGATCGGGTTGAAGTTGCGCGCGGCCTTGCGGAACACGAGGTTGCCCGACTTGTCGCCCTTCCACGCCTTCACGAGCGCAATGTCGCCGAACAGGCCGCGCTCCATCACATATTCCTCGCCGTCGAAGACCTTGGTCTCCTTGCCCTCGGCGACCTGCGTGCCGACGCCGGTCTTGGTGTAGAAGGCCGGGATGCCGGCGCCGCCCGCGCGCACACGCTCGGCCAAGGTGCCCTGCGGGTTGAACTCGATCTCGAGCTTTCCGGCGAGATAGAGCTGGGCGAAGGTCTTGTTCTCGCCGACGTAGGAGCTGATCATCTTCTTGACCTGTCCCGTGTCGAGCAGCAGGCCGAGGCCCGCGCCGTCGATGCCGGCATTGTTGCTGACGCAGGTCAGATTCTTGACGCCCGAGTCGCGCACGGCCTGGATCAGCTTGTCGGGAATGCCGACCAGCCCGAAGCCGCCGCACATCAGCATCAGCCCGTCCTTGAGCAGCCCGTCCAGCGCCGATTTCGCGTCCTTGTAGACCTTGTTCGCCATCTTACCTCTGACTTCCTCCCCATCCGAATGGGGAGGCGAAGATCGTCACGCCGCCTTCTTGGCGTGATGGCTGTGCAGCTTGGCGCCCAGCACGCGGCGGATGTCGTTGAATTCGGGGCTGGCGACGTCGCGTGGCCGCGGCAATGTCACGGGATTGTCGCTCTCGATGCGGCCGGGGCCGGGGGTCATCACGACCGTGCGGCCGGCGAGGAAGATCGCCTCCTCGATCGAGTGGGTCACGAACACGACGGTGAGGCCGGTGCGCTGCCAGATGTCCAGAAGCTCGTCCTGCAGGCGCTCGCGGGTCATGGCGTCGAGCGCGCCGAACGGCTCGTCCATCAGCACCAGCTCGGCGTCGTTGGCCAGCACGCGCGCGATCGCGACCCGCTGCTTCATGCCGCCCGAGAGCTGGTGCGGGTAGGCATTGGCGAACTTCTGCAAGCCGACCAGCTCGACGAACTTGTCGACCGTGTCCTTGACCTCGCCGCGCGAGAGGCTGCGCGCGGCCGGGCCGAAGCCTATGTTGTCGCGCACCGACAGCCAGGGGAAGAGCGCGTAGTCCTGGAAGACCATGCCGCGGCTGGGCTCCGGCCCCTCGATCGGCTTGCCCCACATCAGCGCCTCGCCCGAGGAGGGCTGCTCGAAGCCCGCCATGATGCGCAGCAAGGTCGACTTGCCGCAGCCCGAGGCGCCGATCAGGCAGATGAACTCGCCCTTGGCGATGGTGAGGTTCGCGCCGGAGAGCGCGTTGATCGTCTGGTCCTGCAGCTTGAAGACCTTGCTGACGTTCTTGATCTCGATGATCGGGAGCTCAGCCATTGTGAGTGGGGCTCCAGCGCAAGAGGCGGTTGCCGATCGCCACGACGATGCGGTCGGAGATGTAGCCCGCGACGCCGATGACGATCATGCCGCAGATCACGAGGTCGGTGCGTGACAAGGTGCGCGCATCCATGATCACCGCGCCCAGCCCCTGCGGCACGCCCGTCATCTCGCCGACCACGATCACGAACCAGGCCAGCCCCAATCCAAGTCGAAGCCCGGTGAAGATCGACGGCGTCGCGGCCGGCAGCACCACCTTGTAGAACTGCGCATTGCCGCGGCAGCCCAGCATGGAGGCGGCCTCGAACAGCTTCGGGTCGACCGAGCGCACGCCGAAGATGGTGTTCAGCAGGATGGGATAGAAGGCGCCGAGGCAGACCAGCGCGAAGGCCGACTTGGCGCCGAGGCCGAACAGGATCATCGACAAGGGCAGCCAGGCCGTCACCGGGATCGGCCGCATGAGCTGGAAGAAGGGATCGAGGATCTGCCGCGCCGCCGGCACGCGCCCGATCAGGATGCCGAGCGGCAGGGCGAACAGGGCGGCGAGCGCGAAGCCGCCATAGACGCGGCTCATCGAGGCCAGGAGATGCGTCACCAGCGTCGAGGAGTAGGCATCGTCGTAGATGCCGCCGACCGCGAAGTCGACCATGTACTCGCCGACCTGGTACGGCGTCGGGATCAGGAGCGTCCAGTGATGCGTCGTCGCCACCTGCCAGAAGGCGAGCAGCAGCAACGGCACGATCAGGGCGAGCGCGACCGGCCGCAGCCGCCGCCACAGCGCGCCGACCCACGGCTTGATCGCCGTGGCAGCAACGGGCGCGCTGGTCTCGACGGTCGCCATCGCGCTAGCTGGCGGCGAGCTCGTTGGAGAACTTCGGGACGAGGAAGGTCGCGAAGTCGGGGAGCTGGCGGATCTGCTTCAGCGCCAGCATGTGCTGGGCGTAGGTCTTGGCCTGGCCCTCGACGGTGCTGTCGAGCTTCCAGATGTATTCGACATTGTGCGCGCCCAGCGCCTGCTCGACCGCGCCCTTGTTGGCGCCGAGCTTCTGCACGCTCATGTCGGCCACGGCCTGGATGTTGGCCGACATGAACTCGACGGCCTGGCGGTGCGTCTTCAGCATGGCGCGCACGAGATCGGGGTTCTTGGCCGCCGTCTCGGCGTGCGTGGCGAAGATCATGTTCAGGCCGCCCATCGCGGTGCCGTAGGGATATTCCACGAGCTGGCCCTGGCCGGTCGAGATCGAGAGGCCGGGGCCGGGCTCGGCGCCGACATAGGCGTCGATGTCGCCCCGCTGCAGCATCGCCGGCATCTCGCCGAACGGCACGCGCACCGAGGTGATGTCCTTGATGCTCATGCCTTCCATCTTCAGCCGCTCGAGGATGAAGACCTCCTGCGTCGAGCCCGGCCAGATGCCGACCTTCTTGCCCTTGAGGTCCTTGATCGAGTGCATGTCGGAGCCGGCCTTGGCGACCACGCCCATGCCCTTGTTGCACAGCGAGCCCACGACCACGACCGGCTCGCCGACGGCGGCGCCCAGGATGGCGGCGGCGATGCCGAAGGTGCCGAAATCGACCGACTTGGTGACGACGGCATTCTTGCCGTCGGTCGGGCTGTCGAAGACGATGACCTCGATCTTGGTGCCAGCCGGCGCGAACTTCTCGTAGAAGAACGGCGGCATGGAATGGACGAGCCGGAGCGCGCCCATTTTCACGGTGGTCTCGGCGCGGACGATGGCGGGGGCGGCGAGCGTGGCCGAAGCGGCCAGGCCGGTGCCGATCAGGAAACGGCGGCGTTGAATGGTCATGTGAGGTCCCTCTCTCCCTGGGACCCCCGGCACGCAACGAGCGTGCCAAGGACGGCAGGCCTCGACCTACTACATATAGTGGTGGTTACCGCACGGTAAGCGTTAAACATATCGAAAATAGCCGGGTTCTTGTGTTTGCGGGGCAGGGCTTGAATGGACATCACAGATTAACTATATATGCATTATTAATTAACCATCAACAGGAAACATCCCATGCCCCCGTTCGAAAAAGGCAACACCCTCAGCACCGGCCGCCCGCGGGGCAGCCGCAACAAGGTCCATGCGGAAATCGATGCCATCGCGCACCAGAGCCTGGAGCAGGCGGTCAAGGAGATCGGCCGCCGGGCCGCCGACGGCGAGACCGACGCCGCGCGCCTTCTGTTCGCCCGCGTCTGGCCGCGTGCCCAGGGCCGGAGGATCGAGATCGACCTGCCGCCGCTCGAGAAGCCGGCCGATCTCGTCTCGGCTTACTCGGCGCTGCTCGCCGCGATCGCCCGCGGCGAGATCTCGCCCGAGCAGGGCGCGAAGATCGGCGAGGTGCTGGAGCGCAAGCGCCTCGCCCTCGAGACCATCGACCTCGAGGACCGCCTCACCGCGCTCGAGGTGAAGACCGGCCTCAAGCCGGCGGATTGATCCGGTGGCGACGCGCATCATGCGCGGCCGCACGAGTCGCGTGAAGCACAAGGCCGAAGCGACGCCGCGGGCCGCATCCCCGAGCGGGACGGCCGCCGCGGCGCCGGGGATCGTCGACCTCGCGGCGCTGCACCGCCGCCTCAACGAGAAGAAGCAGGCGGTGCGCATCCTCGTCGCCTTCGCCCGCGAATTGGCGGGGACGTGAACCTGTGCCCGCGGCTCCTCCCGGCTATCGCAGCGGCAGGGCGTACAGGACGCCGCCATGGTCCCACAGGGCGTTCACGCCGCGGGGGAACTTCCACTTGCTGCCCGAGCCCAGGCTGCGCTCGTAGATCTCGCCGTAATTGCCGACCTGCTTGATGACGTTGTAGGCCCAGTCGCCGCTCAGCCCGAGCAGGGCGCCGTCGTCGTCCGGAATGCCGAGCAGCCGCCGGTCGTTGGGCCGGCCGGCGCGCCTCATCAGCTCGGCGGTCTCGCTGGAGATGCCGGCGCTTTCGGCCTCGAGCAGCGCGTTGAACGTCCAGCGCACGATGTTGAACCACTGATCGTCGCCCGTGCGCACGAACGCTCCCAGGGGCGCCAGACCGACGAGCTCCCGGATGATCGCATACCTGTCGGCGGTTCCGCTCTCGATGAGGGTCGCCGAGAGCGCCGAGATGTCCTGGGTGACGGCATCGCACTTGCCGGCATAGAAGGCCGCGTACATCTCCCGCTGCGTCTCGAAGAAGACGGGCGTGAAGCCGGGGTCCCTCGACCGGAACCAGTTGCGGATGTTTCGAGCGTGCGGCGTGCCCTTGAGCACGCAGATCGGCCGGCCCGCGAGCTGCTCGAGGCTCGCGATGCCGAGCGCCTTGGGCACGGCGAAGGCCTGCGCGTCGAGATAGATCGTGGCGGCGTCGACCACGCCCGTCTTCACGGTGCGTTCGAGCGTGATGGTGGAATTGCGCAACAGGACGTCCACGGTTCCCGCGCGCAGGGCATCGAACCGCCTGCCGATGGAGAGCGGCACGTATTGAACCTTCCGGGCATCGCCCAGGGTGGCGGCGGCGACGGCCTTGCAGAATTCCGCCTCGAAGCCGATGGCTTCCTTCCGTTCGTCGACGAAGGAGAAGCCGGGCAGCTCGCCGTTGACGCCGCACAGCAGCTTGCCGCGCTCCTTGACGTGGGAAAGCGTGGAAGACGGGGGATCGGCCAGGGCAGCGCCGGCCGCGACGATCGCGAGCAAGCCGGCCAGGACGGAGAGTACCGCACGCATTGTGGCCCATGCTCGCCTTTCCCGGCGGCGCGGCATTGATTTGGGTCAAGGACGCGAGCGGCGGCCGACCCGGCTCGCCGGTCAGGTTCCCCGGCAGATGCTCGTCCGCTGCTCCGGCCGGTGCGCGAGACTGCTGGCCAGCCAGGCCACGCGCCGCTCGGCGGTCGCCAGCGCCTCGGCCGGCGAGGCGTAGGCGACGCCAGAATGATAGTGCACGGGCGTCCACTCTCCGGCGTCCTCGACGTCCCGGCGGAACTCCTCGAAGCCGAAGCTGCCGTCCGGCCGCGCGAAGAAATCCACGCAGCGGTCGTGCTCGGCATTCTCGACGCTGACGAAGACCGTCCAGGACTTGTCGATGCGCCTCGACATCGACCGACCGCTCTAGGCGAGCAGCATGAGCTGTCGCGTCAGCTCGCCGTCGGCATCGCGCAGTTCGTGGGTGATCGTGAAATGATCCGCCCCGGCCACCGGGATCAGCGCGCCGGGCAGGTGCTCGGCCGAGCGGCGGGCGTGCAGCGCGCGGCTGTCGCCCACGAGAGGCGGCAGCTCCGCCGTGCCGTAGGCGATGGCGAGCGGCTTCTTCACCATGGGCTGGCGCAGCGGCGAGAGCTCGACGATCTCCTCGTCGCTGAGGCGCAGCTTCTCGTTGAGATAGGTGTCGCGGATCGGCCCCAGTTCGAACACGCCCGAGATCGCGAGGCCGGCGCTGACGCGGCGATGGCCGAAGCACTGCGCCGTGAGATGCCCGCCCGCCGACCAGCCCGACAGGACCACAGGGCCGTTGATGCCGTGCGCCGGCCCGTTCACGCCGAGCCAGTCGAGCGAGGCGTTGATCTCCGCCACGATCTCGGTGAGCGTCGCATCCGGTGCCAGCGTGTAGCCCGGCAGCGCCGCCGCCCAGCCGCGCGCATAGGGCCCCTCGATCAGGTTGGCGAACCCGTCCTTGGCATTGCGCTGCCAGTAGCCGCCATGGATGAACACCAGGCAGGGCGCGTTCGGGTCCTTCGCCGGGAACAGATCCCAGGCGTTGCGTTCCTTCGGCCCATAGGCGAGGTCGAGATGCTCGGGATGAGCCTTGCGGAACGCGGCCGACCGCTCGGTCCGCATCGCGTTCAGCTCCGGGCTGTTCTTGACCGCTTCGGAATTGTTGTACGCCGCGTCCCGCTCGTCGCGGCTCAGGGTGCCCCAGTTCATCCGTCTCCCCCTTCATCGACCCGGCCTTGACCCGGTCCCGGCCGGATATATATCCTATATATATGATCAGTATCGCCAACCCGCGTGCCGAAAAGGCAGCCCGCCGCCTGGCGAAGAAGCTCGACACTACCATTTCCGAGGCGGTGGCGGTCGCGTGCGAGAAGCTGCTCGACGAGAAGAAAGCGGCGGCCCGCGCCAAGCGCCGCCTCGCCAACCTCGATCGCGTGCTGGCCGAAACCCGCAAGCGGTTTCCCCTGCAGGGCACGCCCGAGGAACGGGCACGGCTGGCGGATCACAGCGATCTCTATGACGAGTTCGGCCTGCCCAAGTGAGTGATATCGCCGTCGATACGTCGGCGGCGGTCGAGGTCTTCCTCGAAGGACCGCGGGCAGAAGAGGTTCGCCGTGCCTTGAAGGTGGCCGACATGAAGTATGTCGCCCCCACAAGCCGTGTCGAAGCGTCCTTGGTCATGATGGGTCGCTTCGGCTGGGACCGCGCCACGTTCGACGAGAATTGGGAAGCGCTGGGTTTGGAAGAAGTGCCGATCGATTCGACGATCGCGAGTGCGGCGATCGATGCTTTCGAAGCATGGGGACGAGGCCGCGGCACCGCCGGCTTGAATTTCGGAGATTGCTTTTCCTACGCCTTGGCCGCCGGGCGTCGCTTGCCGCTGCTTTTCGTTGGCAGCGATTTCGCGAAGACGGATATCGAGCCGGCGTAGCCTGAAATTACGCCTGCCGTTCGGAGAAACCGGCTCCTGCAAGGCAGCGTGCCGATTTTCTCTGATGTCTCCGCGCGCGCGCTCGTCCAACATGCGGGCATGTCCAAACCGTTCCATCTCTCCTGGTTCCTCGGCCAGAGTTTCGCTTCCAAGAACTGGCGCTCGATGTGGGCGGGCAGTTCGTCCGACGTGCTGCGCTGGATGATGCCCGACATCTTCATCGACCTCGCCAAGGGGATGGAGCGCGCGTGCATGGACTACATGATCATCGAGGATTCCTCGAACGTGCCCTACACCTACAAGGGCAACCACGACACCTACCTGCAATACGCCCAAGGCTCGCCCAAGCTCGACCCGCCGGTGCTGGTGCCGTATCTCGCGCAGGCGACGACGCATCTCGGCCTCGTGCCGACATTGTCGGTGTCGGAATACCCGCCTTATCTGCTCGCGCGCCTCATCAACTCGCTGGACCATGTCACCGAGGGCCGCATCGGCTGGAACTGCGTCACCGGCAGCAACGACGGCACGGCGCAGAATTACGGCCACGACAAGCATCGCCCGCACGACGAGCGCTACGAGGTCGCCGACGAATTCGCCGACGTGGTGACGCGGCTGTGGGAGGCGTGGGAGCCGGATGCCGTCGTGCTCGACCGCGAGACGCCGATGTTCGCCGACGGCCGCAAGGTCCATCCGATCCACCACGAGGGCAAGTACTTCAAGGTGCGCGGGCCGATCAACGCGCCGCGCTCGCCGCAGGGCCGCGTGCCGATCGTGCAGGCCGGCGGCTCTGTGGCGGGCAAGAAGTTCGCGTCGAAGTGGGCCGACACCATCATCACCGACGGCAGCAGCGTCGAGAAGATGAAGACCTATCGCGCGGAGGTGCGCGCCAACGCCGCCGCGCACGGGCGCAATCCGGACGACGTCAAGCTGCTGTTCCTGTGCTCGCCGATCGTCGACACCACGATGGAGGCCGCCCGCGAACGGCGCCGGCTGCAGCAGGAGGATTCGCTGAAGCATGTCGACATGCAGCTCTCCGGCATGTCGCGGCTCACCGGCATCGACTTCTCCAAGTACGATCTCGACGAGACCCTGCCGATGGACCTCACGACCAACGGCCACCAGACCTCGCTCGCCCGCTGGGTCGGCAAGCCGCTGCGCGAGATCGTGCGCGGCTATGCGAGCAAGGGCAGCCTCGATTACACCGGCACGCCCGATCACGTGGCGGGCGTGATGGCCGAGATCATGCAGGAGGTGGGCGGCGACGGCTTCCTGATCTCCGACACGCCGATCGACCGCCGCTCGGTGATGGAGATCTGCGACGGGCTGGTGCCCGAGCTGCAGCGCCGCGGCCTGACGCGCAAGGCCTACGCGCACAAGCACCTGCGCGACAATCTGCTGGAGTTCTAGGAAGCCCGGCGCGGGATCTCGATCCACTGCTCCACAAGGACCGCGGTCAGCAAGACCAGGGGCAAGCCCAGGAAGAGCGCGACCTCCCAGGTCGAGATGAAGTCCATCAGTGTCGACGCGGGCTGCATTTCCATACTCCCGTTTGCCCGGCCATTCGGCCGTGCAACGGAAGTTGGCGCATTGAGCCAGATCAAGAAGGCCGTCTGCCGGCCACGCGCCGTCAGTCGTTGAAGGCGAGCCCCGGCGCCGCCTTGCCCGGCTCGCCCGGCTCCTTCACCGAAGCGCAATTCGTCTGCGGCGGCTTGCCGGCGAGCGCGGCATTGGCGAAGGCCAGCGCATCGTTGAACGAGGCGTGCAGGCCGCCATTGTGCGTGGCGCCGGCATACTCCTTCCAGAGGATCGAGCTGCCCGCTTCGCACAAGGCGGCGACGGCGCCGTACTGGTGCCGGGGCGGCACGAGGCTGTCGGCGGCGCCGGTGCCCAGCATCACCGGCACCGGCATCTTCACCGGCGTCATGTCGGTCACGTGCAGCAAGTGGGCGGCGAAGTCGGTCGGGATCGTGACGTAGGCATTCGCCGAATCGATCAGCTCTCGCTTGGCCAGCGTGCCGACGTCGGAGCTGCACTCGGTCCGCGCGGCCGCGAGCAGTGCCTTGCCCTTGTCCGTCATCAGCGCGTCGGGCGCGGGCGAATCGTCGGGCAGCGCGCCGCCCACCATCAGCAACGCTGCATAGGCCGGCGACGGCACGGCGAGCGGCGGCGCCTTGTGCGCGGCCGCGGGGAAATAGGAGATCACGCCGGTTGCGATGGTCGCCTTGAGGCCGAGCTCCGGCGCGTAGGTCGGCTGCAGCCGCGTCGCCCCCAGCGCCGCGCCCGAGCCCTGCGACTGGCCGGTGATGATGACCTTGTTGGCGATGCCGCTTGCCTGCGACGACTGGGCCGCGCGCGCGGCATCGAGCACCGAGCGGCCCTCGGACTCCCAGTTGAGATAGGCGTGCGGCCCGGGCCCGCCCAGCCCCTGATAGTCGGTCGCCACGACGGCGAAGCCCGCCTGCAGCCACTTGTTGATGTACTCGGCATCGCGCGGCTTGTGCCCGGCCCACGAGGGCGCGCAGCGATCGGCGACGCCCAGCGTGCCGTGCGCCCAGGCGACCAGCGGCCAGCCGCCCGCCGGCGCCGTTCCCTTCGGCAAATAAAGAGTGCCGCTCACCGGCACGATGCCCGAGCGCCAGCGCACGTCGGTCGAGGTGTAGAGGATGCGCTCGGCCTTGCCCGCGAGCGTGATCTCGGGATTGGCGGGTGCTGCTTCCGCGCGCAGCAACACGCCCGGCTTCGCGGGCAGCGCCTCGGTCCAGCGATAGAAGGGCGAGAGATTTTGGTCGCCATAGAGCGGGCCGGTCGGCAGTTGCCCTGTTTGCGCGCTCGCCGTCGCGGCCGCGATGAGAAGAAGCAACGCCGAAATGCTGATTGCCCGATAGGTCATCGTTTCCTCGTCGCCGTGTTGCTTTGCCGGCATTTCAGGGCGGTGGGCGGCCCAGGGCAAGGGCTTTTGCCTCATTCGCGGGCAGGCCTTCGCATTCGTCTGTTGTGCACGCGTATCCGAGCATTGCGCCTAGGCATCTCTCTATCGGCATGGCCGCCGGATGACAGGTTCAAATATTGAAGCTCATCAATTTTGGAGTAAGGTGTGAGCGCCATGAGGCGAAGACCAAGGTATTTACCTGGAGTCTTGTCATGTTCGGCGACAGCAACTGTACGCGCTGCGGCAATGCCGTCTATGGAAACGGCAAACTTTGCGATTCTTGTCTTGATTGGGTTCACTACAGACACAAGTCCTACAACCCGGACGGCGCCGGCTATCTAACGGGCGAGGACCTTACAAAGATTGAGATGGGTGAAAATTGGTTGCCAATAGCTCGGCAACGCGGACTGATATACGATGGAGTGGCACCTCGCTCTGAGGTTTCGAACCTGCACGAGCCAACGCCGAAACCGCCTGAAAGGTTGGATGCGGGCATCGGAGGAGGCTCGGCTAAGGAGCCGACTGCAAGATCTCGGAGAAACAGTCCTGCCATCATCAAAATGCCATTCGATGGTTCAGAGCCGGTAGTCGTTTCCAATATTCCGCGTCTCATTGCTCGGATCGATAGTGAAACAGGCGGACTGCGTGTCAAGCTTCTTCGAGTCGATTCGACTTCCATCGAAATGGAGATTCGCGATGAGAGGAATCTCGCGATCGAGCAATTCCAGCGTGAGGTCCAACGCCTTCGTGAACGTCTCGCAGCGGCAGTCAAATCGCTCCACGAGCACAGGGAACTTCTTAGAGAAAAAGATAGTCAAATAGAGAAGCTACTTGACCATGTCGCCGGCGGCTCCGGCGCATACGCAAAAAAGATATTCGCCGTCATTCTATTCCTCGACGTAGCGGGCACTTCTACTATGGAGGAACCCCAGAAAAGCAACCTTTTGTCACTTCTATGGAATGCTGGAGCTCTCCTTGCCGACAGGCACAGGATCTACATGAGAAACAGTTTTGGTGATGGGTTGGTGTTTGCTTTCGAGAATCCGAATGCCGCCTTGTCTTGTGCTTTTGGGCTCTCGCAAACACTGCGTGGTCTTCATTACCAAGCGAGGGCAGCTCTGACGCATGGACGCGTAAACTTGCAGAGAAATCCGATGCGCGATGCTCCCGACATCGTAGGGTACGCTGTCGATGAGGGCGCAAGGTTGGAGCCTGCAATAAAGCAACTTGATCACGTGGACGTTCTCGCAAGCGCCGAATTCCGTAATCTTCCAGATATTGATGAAAATTTATTTGAGTTCAAAGAGTGCCAGGTAACATTTGAGAAATCGCAGGGAAATCACAGTGCGGGCGATCTCGTCACATGTTTTCAGGTGATTGATAAACGAAATTAATTGCGACGTTCAATCGCTACCCTCGTCTCTTTGAAATAGTAAAGGGGCGCGTGACGGGCTCTATAGCATCCAATGCCGCCTGTTCTTTTTGTGAATTGGAGGTCTACCTACGACCTTGACCGATCGTTGTTAGAAATGACCACGTCAAAATGATGGAGGACGCTGCGTGACGCTGACCGAGCATCGATGAGAAATCGGAAAGCTGAGCGGCAGGCAGGACTGATCAGCATGGCAAGAACGTTAATCTTTTAGCTCCGCGACCGATCCAGGATCACGACTGCAATCCCCGCGATCACCAGCGCCGTGCCCAACGCCAGCGGCACGGTGATCGGCTCGCTCACCAGCAACGCCGACGACAATATGCCGACCAGCGGCACGCCCAGCATGCCGAGCGAGGCGGTGATGGGCGGCAGCGCGCGCGTGACGGAGACGGTCGCCCAGGTGCCGGCGGGGCCGGCGATGACGCCGTTGTAGATCAGCGCGATCCAGAGCTGCCTCTTGTCGAGGTCGAAATGGCCGTGCGGCTCGGCGACGGCGGCGAGCAGGAAGAGCAGCACGGTCGCCACGCTCATCTGCCAGGGCAGCACGTCGAGCGGCGTGCCGTGCCAGCGATGGCGGCGCGTGTGCAGCATGGCGAGCGCCCAGGTGAAGCCCGCGAGCAGCAGCCAGGCATGGCCCATCACGATGCGGCCGTCGTGCCAGTCGAAGCGCATCGGGTCGGCCAGCACGACGATGCCCGCGACGCCGAGCGCCACGCCGGCGAGCGCGCGCCGGCCGACCTTCTCGCCGACCAGCAGCGAGAGCGGCACCATCCAGAGCATGGTCGTGTAGGCGAGCACGCCCGAGCGGCCGGCCGGCACGGTCTGGATGCCGATGTTGGCCAGCGCGAAGAAGCAGGAGAGCTGCAGGCCGCCGACCGACAGGACGACCGGCCAGTCGGCGCGCCGGGGCCAGGCGAGGCGGCCGAGGGCGGCCATCAGGGCGAAGGCCGCGAGCGCCGACAGGGCCGCGCGGCCGGCGGCCAGCCAGATCGGCGTGCCGGCCTCCAGCCCGATCTTCATCGCGGGCCAGGTCAGGCCGAACAGGACGATGGCCGCGGCAAGCTGCAGCCACGCCGCGCGAGGGGTGGGGGTGTTGGTCATGGTCTTCTGCCGGGACCGCGGAGCTCCAGCTCCGCTCATGAGAAAGGCGCATGTGAATGCGCCGATTGAGCGGAGCTGGAGCTCCGCGGTCCCGTATGACTTAAGCCCGCTTCGCCTTCACGTCCGACAGCGGCACCGGCAGGCGCGACAGCATCTCCTTCGGCACGACCTGCCAGAACTTGTCGATACAGCGGTCCCAGTCGTTCAGCAGCCGCGCCCCCAGCGGCGACTTGGTCTCGGCGACATGCTCCTCGATCATCGCCTTGAGCGCGGCGTCCCAGTGCGGATGCTCGATGCGCTGCCAGCTCACGGTCTCGGGATTGACCTTGAGCGCGAAGACGTCGGCCGGGTCGTAGACGAAGGCCATGCCGCCGGTCATGCCGGCCGCGAAGTTGACGCCGACATCGCCCAGCACCACGGCGGTGCCGCCGGTCATGTACTCGCAACCGTTCGAGCCCGTGCCCTCGACCACGGTGTCGGCGCCCGAGTTGCGCACGGCGAAGCGCTCGCCGGCGCGGCCGGAGGCGAAGAGCTTGCCCGCGGTGGCGCCATAGAGAACCGTGTTGCCGATGATGGCATTGTGCTCGGGCACCAGCGGGCTCGAGATGGTGGGCCGCACGACGATCGTGCCGCCCGACAGGCCCTTGCCGACGTAATCGTTGGCATCCCCCAGCACTTCGAGCTTCATGCCGCGCACGGCGAAAGCGCCGAGCGATTGGCCCGCGGTGCCGCGCAGCCGCACGGTCACGGTGTCGGGCTGCAGCCCCGCCATGCCGTACTTGCGCGTGATCATCGCCGCGAGCCGCGTGCCCACGGCGCGATGCGTGTTCCGTACGCTGTACTGCAGCTGCATCTTCTCGCGGTGCGTGAACAGCGGCTGGGCGTCGCGGATCATCTGCGCGTCCAACGTGTCGGGCACCTCGTTGCGGCCCTTCAGCGTCGAGTGCACGGCGCCCGAGCCGCCGTCGGCGCGGGTCAGCAGCGGTGAGAGGTCGAGATCGTCGAGATAGCGCGCGCCGCGACTCACCTGCTTCAGCAGGTCGGAGCGGCCGACGATCTCGCTCAGAGAGCGATAGCCGAGCTGCGCCAGGATCTCGCGCACTTCCTCGGCGATGAAGCTGAAGAGGTTCACGACCTTCTCCGGGCTGCCCTCGAACTTCGCCCGCAGCGCCGGGTCCTGCGTGCAGACGCCGACCGGGCAGGTGTTGGAATGGCACTGGCGCACCATGATGCAGCCCATGGCGATCAGCGAGGCGGTGCCGATGCCGTATTCCTCGGCGCCCAGCATGGCGGCGATCACCACGTCGCGGCCGGTCTTGATGCCGCCGTCGGTGCGCAGCACGACCTTTTCGCGCAGGCGATTGAGGGTCAGCACCTGGTGCGTCTCGGAGAGGCCCATCTCCCAGGGGATGCCGGCGTACTTGATCGAGGTCTGCGGTGATGCGCCCGTGCCGCCGCTGTGGCCCGACACCAGGATCACGTCGGCCTTGGCCTTGGCCACGCCGGCCGCGATGGTGCCGATGCCCGAACGCGCGACCAGCTTCACGGTGACGCGCGCCTCGGGGTTGATCTGCTTCAGGTCGTAGATCAGCTGCGCCAGATCCTCGATCGAATAGATGTCGTGATGCGGCGGCGGAGAGATGAGCGTCACGCCCGGCGTCGAGTGCCTGAGCTTGGCGATCATCTCGCTGACCTTGACGCCGGGCAGCTGGCCGCCCTCGCCCGGCTTGGCGCCCTGGGCCACCTTGATCTCGAGCTCGCGGCAGTTGTTGAGATATTCCGCCGTGACGCCGAAGCGGCCCGACGCCACCTGCTTGATGGCCGAGGAGGCATTGTCGCCGTTGGGGCGCGGCGTGTAGCGCGCCGGGTCCTCGCCGCCCTCGCCGCTGTCGGACTTGGCGCCGATGCGGTTCATGGCGATGGACAGGGTCTCGTGCGCCTCGGGGCCGAGCGCGCCCAAGGAGATGCCGGGGGCAACCAGGCGCTTGCGCAGCTCGGTGATCGATTCGACCTCGTCGATGGGAACGGGCGCGGCGCTGGACTTGAAGTCCAGGAGGTCGCGCAGGTTGATCGGCGGCAGGCGGCGGACGGCCTCGCTGAACTTCTTGAACTTGCCGTAGGACTCGGTGTTCACCGCGTCCTGCAGCATGTGGATCAGGTTGCCCTCGAAATTATGGTGATCGCCGCCGCGGCGATACTTGTAGAAGCCGCCGATCGGCAGCGCGATCACCTCCTCGTCGAACGCCCGCGCATGCTGCAGCGAGATCTCCTCCTGCACGCCGCGCAGGCCGATGCCCGAGATGCGCGAGGGCATGCCGGGAAAGAACTCCTGCACCAGCGAGCGCGAGAGGCCGACCGCCTCGAAGTTGCAGCCGCCGCGATACGACGACAGGACCGAGATGCCCATCTTGCTCATGGTCTTGAGCAGCCCGTCGTCCAGCGCCTTCTTGTAGTTGGCGAGACATTGGCTGAGCGTCAGCTTGCCGAACAGGCCGCGCGCGTGGCGGGCGGCGATCGTCTCCTCGGCGAGGTAGGGGTTCACGGTCGTCGCGCCGACGCCGATGATCACGGCGGCATAGTGCACGTCCAGGCACTCGGCCGAGCGGACGTTGAGCGACGTGAAGGTGCGCAACGACTGGCGCACCAGGTAGGAATGCACGCAGCCCGCCGCCAGGATCATCGGCAGCGCGGCGCGCTCGGAATCGACATTGGCGTCGGTCAGCACGATGTGCAGGCAGCCCGAACGCACGGCGTCCTCGGCCTCTTTGCAGATGCGGTCGAAGGCCTGGCGCATCGCGTCGAGCCCGCCCTTCACTTCGAAGGTGCAGTCGATGCGCTGGGCGGTGTCGCCCATGTACTTGCGCATCGCCTCGAACTCCGCGTTGAGCAGGATGGGCGACTGCAGCGCCAGCATCTCGCTCTGCTCGGGCGACTCGTCGAGGATGTTGCCGAGATTGCCCAGCCGCGTGCGGATCGTCATCACGTTGCGCTCGCGCAAGGAGTCGATCGGCGGGTTGGTGACCTGGCTGAAATTCTGGCGGAAATAGTGATGCATGCCGCGATAGGTGTCGGACAGCACCGCGAGCGGCGCGTCGTCGCCCATCGAGCCGACCGCTTCCTTGCCGTCCTCGCACATCGGATGGAGCAGCATCTCCAGGTCCTCGATCGACCAGCCGACCGCGAACTGGCGGCGGCGCAGCTCGTCCGGCGCGAAGCGCTGCTCGTGCGGCACATCCTGCTTGATGAGCGAATCCAGCTCGACCGTGCGCTCCGTCCACTTGGCGTAATCGTGCGTGTCGGCGAGCATGTCCTTCAGCTCGCGGTCCTTGAACAGCTTGGCCCTGTCGCCATCGCCGTCCATGTCGACGGCCAGCATCTCGCCGGGACCCAGCCGGCCCTTCTCGACGATCTTCTCCTCGTCCTGCGGCACCATGCCGGCCTCGGAGCCCGCGATCAGCAGCTCGGTCGAGGTCCGCACGAAGCGCATGGGACGCAAGCCGTTGCGGTCGAGCCCGACCAGCGCCCACTTGCCCGCGACGGCGGCAATCGCGGCCGGGCCATCCCACGGCTCCATGACGCCGTTCACGTAGTTGTACATGGCGCGATGCTTGGGGGGCACGTTCGGGTTGAACGACGAGGCCTCGGGAATCATCATCGCCTTGACCATCGGCAGGTTGCGATGGCCGCGCACCAGCAGCTCGAACACGTTGTCGAGCGCGGAAGAGTCCGACGCGCCGGGCTGGATGATGGGCTTCAGGTCCTCGATGGCGCGGCCGAAGCCTTCGTGCGCCAGCCGCGCCTCGTGGCTCTTCATCCAGTTGACGTTGCCCAACAGCGTGTTGATCTCGCCATTGTGCGCCAGCACGCGGAACGGCTGGGCGAGCTTCCATTGCGGGAAGGTGTTGGTCGAGTAGCGCTGGTGGAAGATCGCGAAGCGCGAGGTGAAGCGCTCGTCCAGAAGGTCGGGGTAGAAGGCCGAGAGATGCTCGGCCAGGAACATGCCCTTGTAGATCAGCGAGCGGCACGACAGCGAGCAGACGTAGAACTCGGCGATGTTCTCGGCGATCGCCGCCTTCTCCATGCGCCGGCGCAGGATGTAGAGCTGCTTCTCGAACTCGCGGTTGTCGAGCCTGGCATCGCCGCGGCCGATCAGGATCTGCTCGATCTCCGGCCGCGTCGCATTGGCCTTCTCGCCGATCACCGAGATGTCGACCGGCACCTGCCGCCAGCCCAGGATCGTGTGGCCGGCGCGCAGGATCTCCGTCTCGACGATGATGCGGCAGCGCTCCTGCGCGCCCAAATCCGTGCGCGGCAGGAACACGGTGCCGACGGCGATGCGGCCCTCGACCTCGGGGTCGCGGCCCGAGATCTCGCGCACATGCTCGCGGAAGAAGGCCTGCGGGATCTCGACATGGATGCCCGCCCCGTCGCCGGTCTTGCCGTCGGCGTCGACGGCGCCGCGATGCCACACGGCCTTCAGCGCATCGATGCCGGCCACGACGACGTCACGCCGCCGCTTGCCGTCCAGCGCCACGACCAGCCCCACGCCGCAGGAATCGCTTCCCTCGGCGGGGTTGTAGCCATAGGCGTCGGTCAGGCGTTGCGTGCCTTCGAGGTATTGGCGGACGAATTCGGATGCGGACATGACAAAACCCCTTTGTCATCCCGAGGCGCAGCCGAGGGACCTTTACTGGGTCGGTAAGGGTCCCTCGCTATGAGCTCGGGATGACAGTTAGTCGGAAAACAGCTTCCCCGCTTCGGCCCAGTTCTCCTTCTTCACGTCGGTCAGGATGATCTGGACGGCGTCGGGCGTGCAGCCGAGCGCCTTGCAGGTGGCGTCGGTCAGTTCCTTCGCGAGTTTTCGGCGCTGCTCGAGCGTGCGGCCCTCGAACATCTGGACGTTGATCATCGGCATGGCTTTCTCCTCCGGTCAGTTCTTGTGCTCGATGGTGACGTGGCCGGGCTGGGCGGCGACGCGCGCCAGCCAGGCGTTCACGTGCGGGAAATTGTCGAGGTTGAAGTCGCCCTCGCCCGCGACATGCGTGTAGGCGTAGAGCGCCACGTCGGCGAGGCCGAAGCGCTCGTCGACGAAGAAGCTGCGGCGCGCGAGATGCTGCTCCATGACGCCCAGCGCCGCGTAGCCCTTCTCCATGCGGCCCGGCAGGTCCATCTCCTGCAGGGGCGAGAGCTTGGTCAGGAAATGCCGCCAGAAGCGGGCCACGGCGATGTAGGGCTCGTGGCTGTACTGCTCGAAGAACATCCATTGCAGCGTCTGCGCGCGCGCCAATCGGCTCTGCGGCGCGAGCACCGTGCCCTCGGCGAGATACCAGATGATCGCATCTGATTCGGCGAGGTGCGTGCCGTCCTCGAGCTGCAAGGTGGGAATGCGCCCGTTGGCGTTCTTGGCCAGGAACTCGGGCGTCCGCGTCTCGCCCTTCAGGATGTCGCGCTCGATCAGCGTGTAGGGCAGGCCGAGATGCGCCAGCACCAGCCGCACCTTGTAGCCGTTGCCCGAGCCCATGAAGTCGTAGAGCGTCAGCATCGCCTACTCCGCCGCGACGGCGACGGCCGCCGTCTTCGTCGTGAGGTACGAATGGATGCGCTCGGCGGCGTCGCGCCCGTCGCGCACCGCCCACACGACCAGCGAGGCGCCGCGCACGATGTCGCCGGCGGCGAACACGCCGTCGAGATTGGTCATCATGCTGCGCCAGTCGATCCGCACCGTGCCCCAGTCGCTGACGCCGAGATCCGGTGCGCCCAGCGTCGACGGCAGGTCCTCGGGATCGAAGCCCAGCGCCTTCAAAACGAGATCGGCCTCGATGTTGACGTGGCTGTTGGGGATCTCCTGCGGCGTCTGGCGGCCCGAGGCGTCGGGCATGCCGAGATGGATGCGCACGGCGCGGACATGGCTCACCTTGCTCTTGCCGAGGAAGCCCTGCGGGGCGGAGAGCCACACGAATTCGACGCCCTCTTCCTCCGCATGCTTCACCTCGCGCTGCGAGCCCGGCATGTTCGCGCGGTCGCGGCGATAGAGGCACTTCACGGACTTGGCGCCCTGGCGCACGGCGGTGCGCACGCAGTCCATGGCGGTGTCGCCGCCGCCGATCACCACGACATGCTTGCCCTTGGCATCGAGCGCGCCCGACTCGAAGGCTTCGACCGTGTCGCCGAGCCCGTGCTTGTTGGATGCCGTGAGATAGTCGAGCGCGGCGGCGATGTTGGGCAGGCCGACGCCGGGTGCCGCGATGTCGCGCGCCTTGTAGACGCCGGTCGCGATCAGCACGGCATCGTGCCGCTCGCGCAGTTGCGCCATCGTCACGTCGCGGCCGACGTCGCAATTCAGGTGGAACGCGACCTTGGAGTCGCGCAGCAGCTTCTCGCGGCGCTGCACGATTTCCTTCTCGAGCTTGAAGTTCGGGATGCCGTAGATCAGCAGGCCGCCGACGCGATCGTAGCGATCGTAGACCGCGACCTGATAGCCCTTGCGGCGCAGCTGCTCGGCGGCGGCGAGCCCCGCCGGGCCTGCGCCCACGATGCCGACGCTCTCGGCGCGCTCGCGCCGCGGCTGGATCGGCTTCACCCAGCCCTTCTCCCACGCGGTGTCGGTGATGAACTTCTCGACCGAGCCGATGGTGACGGACTCGAAGCCCTTCTCGATCACGCAGTTGCCTTCGCACAGCCGATCCTGCGGACAGATGCGGCCGCAGATCTCGGGGAAGTTGTTGGTCGCCGACGACAGCTCATAGGCCTCGTCGAGCCGGCCCTCGGCGGTGAGCTTCAGCCAGTCGGGGATGTTGTTGTGCAGCGGACAATGGATCTGACAGAAGGGCACGCCGCATTGGCTGCAGCGCGCGGCCTGCTCCGACGCCTTCTCGCGGGCATAGATTGCGTAGATCTCCTGGAAGTCGCGGCGCCGCTCGGCCGCCGGCCGCTTGGGCGGCAGGGCCTGGGCCGTTCCGACGAACTTCAGCATCCTCTCGGCCATGGCGGCCCTCTCGCACCAAATTTGTGTAATTTTATTACGCAAGCCGCACGCCAACCGCGCTAAAGCTGCGTCCGGGAGGTCACTTTTAGCGCCCTCTCTGGAATAGTCAATATTATTGACCTAATTGTCCCGATTCGGGACCGGATTCTTGGCGCGTCGCGGCTTCAGGCTCGTGACGGCGACACAAAGATACCGATATAGGACTAATGACCTCTGTCATCCCGAGCGAAGCGAGGGATCCTTTGGCATCAGGCGCAGCCTAACGATCCCTCGCTATTCGCTCGGGATGACAAAAGTGCGTTACGCCGGAGCGTGCTGGTTGTAGCGGCCGCCGACGCGGTAGCGGTCGAGATAGCTCGGCAGGATGGCCTCGGCCGCGGTCGGCGCGATGCCCAGCTCGGCGAGGCCGGGCGCACCGGGGCGGGCGACGATGTCCATGGTCATCAGTTCGACCTGCGCCACCGTGAGCGGCGGACGCAGACCCAGCAGCGCGATCGGCTGGGCGAAGAACGCGGCGATCTTCATCAGGCCGGCCGGCATCGGCAGGATCATCCTCTTGCGATCGATCTCGCGCAGCATCAGCTCGGTGAGTTCGCGGTAGGTGTAGACGCGCGGACCGCCCAGCTCGAACACGGTCTTGGCCGTGTCGGGCCGGCGCAGCACGGCCGCGGCGGCGGCGCCGACATCGCCGACATAGACCGGCTGCACCTTTGCCTTGCCGTTGCCGATCAGCGGCATGACGGGCGCACTGCAGGCGGCGCGCGCCATGGCGTTGAAGAACTGGTCGTTGGTGCCGAAAACGGCGCCGGGCCGCAGGATCGTGGCCTTCTCGAAGCCCTTGATGATGGCGTCCTCGGCCGCGATCTTGGACTTGATGTAGCGGCTGGTGCTGGCGCGCTGCTCGGCGCCGAGGCCGGAGACGTGGATCAGCCGCTCGATGCCGAAGGCCGAGGCCGCATCGGCGATGGTCTTGGCGCCGCCGGCATGGACCGCCTGGTAGCTCTGCTTGCCGCGCTCGAAATGCACGCCCGCGGCGTTGATCACGGCCTGGCTGCCGGCGACGGCCGCGGCGACCGATTGCGGCATGCGCAGGTTGGCGCGCACCAGGCTGATCTGGCCGACATCGCCCGCCGTCTTCAGCACCTCGGCGAGCTCGGTGCGGCGCACGGCGACCTTGATGAGATAGCCCTCGGCGGCGAGGGCGTGGACGATCGCCCGGCCGATGAAGCCCGAGCCCCCGAAGATCGTGACCTGCTTGATGCTCATGAGCTACGGCCTATAGCCGAACGTCGTTACAGTGCAAGGCCGGACGAGGGGCCGGACGAGGGGCCGGATGGTTGACATCGGGCCGGCCGGGTCTTACTTCAGCGCCCCTCAGCTAGCCCCGCATGCCGTGCCCAGGTGGCGGAATTGGTAGACGCACTAGTTTCAGGTACTAGCGCCGCGAGGCGTGGAAGTTCGAGTCTTCTCCTGGGCACCATGCTGGAGGGCCTTCTCTAGTGACCATCAAGCTCCATCGCGGCGACCTGCCGGCCGACGTCACGTTCGGCCCGGTCGTGGCGGTCGACACCGAGACCATGGGGCTGAACCCCCATCGCGACCGGCTGTGCCTGGTCCAGCTCTCGGGCGGCGACGGCAACGCCCATCTCGTGCAGATGCCGAAGGGCCCCTACGAGGCGCCGCGGCTTTCGGCCCTGCTGGCGGATCCGAAGGTGCTGAAGCTCTTCCATTTCGGCCGCTTCGATATCGCCATGCTGGAGCACGCGCTCGGCGTGCGCTGCGAGCCGGTCTGGTGCACCAAGATCGCGGCCAAGCTCTGCCGTACTTTCACCGACCGGTTCGGGCTGAAGAACCTCTGCCAGGAGCTGCTGGGCGTCGACCTCTCCAAGCAGCAGCAGACCTCGGACTGGGGCGCCGACACGCTCACCGAGGAGCAGATGACCTACGCCGCCTCCGACGTCCTCTACCTGCATGCGCTGAAGGCCAAGCTCGAGGCGCTGCTCGAGCGCGAGGGCCGGACCGAGCTCGCCCAGGCTGCCTTCCGCTTCCTGCCCACCCGCGCCCGCCTCGACCTTGCCGGCTGGCCTGAGGTGGATATTTTCGCACACTGAAACTGTAGAGTTTGGCACACCTCTTGCTATAAGCATCCTGAGGGCCGGGTAGGGGCCTTCGGGGTGGGGGCACATGCGTATCGGTCCGAGTCTCGTCCTGACGTCGCGGCAGACGCTCGCGATGACGCCGCAGCTTCAGCAGGCCATCAAGCTGCTGCAATTCTCCCACCTCGAACTCGCCGCCTATATCCAACAGGAACTCGAAAAGAACCCGCTGCTCTCCGAAGGCTCCTCCGACGAGGGCCCGGCGGAAGCGGAAGCCGCCCCCGCCGACACGCCGCGCGACACCGCCGAGGCGCTGGCGGCCGCGGCCCCCGCTCTGGCCGATGCCGACGAGCGCTGGACGCGTGAATTCGCCGATCGTGGCGGCGAGCCGCTGCCGAGCCGCGGCGGCCAGCGCGACGATGCACCCGACGCGCTCGACTTCGCGGCCGACCGGCCGAAGTCGCTCGCCGCCCACGTGCTGGAACAGATCGACCTTCTCTTCTCGGAAGCCGCCGACAAGCGCATTGCGCTGAAGCTCGCCGAGGGTCTCGACGAGGCGGGCTATTGCCGCCTCGAGGCGCCGGCCATCGCCGAGGCGCTCTCCGTCGAACTCGCCGACGTGGACCGCGTGTGGGCGCGCCTGCGCTCCATCGAGCCCGCGGGACTCTTCGCCCGCACCGTCGCCGAGTGCTTGGGCGCGCAGCTTGCCGAGCGCAACCGCCTCGATCCGGCGATGAAGATCTTCCTCGACAATCTCGACCTCGTCGCCAGCGGCGAGCTGGGCCAGCTGCGCCGCCGCTGCGGCGTCGATGAGGAAGATCTCCGCGACATGCTGGGCGAGCTGCGCACGCTCGATCCCAGGCCCGGCCAGAAATTCGACTTCGAGCCGATCCAGCCCGTGGCGCCCGATCTGTTCCTCACGCCGGCCAAGGACGCCGAGACGGGCGAGGAGGGCTGGCACATCGAGCTCAACACCGATGCGTTGCCCAAGGTGCTGGTCGATCGCAATTACCACGCGACGCTGATGAAGGGCGCGCGCGCCAAGCCCGATCGCGATTTCGTCGCCGAGCGGTTCCAGTCGGCCAACTGGCTGGTGAAGACCCTGGAGCAGCGCGCGACCACGATCCTGCGCGTCGCCCGCGAGATCGTGAAGCAGCAGGACGGCTTCTTCCGCCACGGCGTCAGCGCGCTGCGTCCGCTGGTGCTGCGCGACATCGCCGTCGCCACCGACCTGCACGAGAGCACGGTGAGCCGCGTCACCTCGAACAAGTACATCGCGACGCCGCGCGGCATCTTCGAGCTGAAGTACTTCTTCACCTCGGCGCTGCCCGCGCGCACGCCGGGCGTCGTCGTGTCCTCCGAGTCGGTGCGCTCGCGCATCCGCCATCTGGTCGGCGGCGAGAACGCGCGCCAGCCGCTCAGCGACGATCGCATCGTCGATCTGCTCAAGGGCGAGGGCATCGAGATCGCGCGCCGCACGGTCGCCAAGTACCGCGAGGCCATGCGCATTCCCTCGTCGGCCGAGCGCCGGCGGCTGGGCCGTCTCGGCATGGGCCGCGGTCTGCCCGCCGGCCTGCCCTCGGCCGCCATCGCCGCCCAAGCCCTGGCCGGTCCGGCCGACTGAGCGCCATCGGCAGGCCGCTTGACCCGCCCGGCCGACGCGCCTATAGGGGCGCACTTCGCGCGCCGGGCAAAATGGTTTCCGGTTGCTAACTTATTGGTGACATTGTGGAAATCGCCGATTTGCTGCCCGGTCCGGACGCCGTCCTGGCCTCGGTGAAGGCGTCCAGCAAGAAGGCCCTGCTCGCCGAGTTGGCGAGCCGGATGGCCCAGCTCCACACGCTCGACGAGCGCCGTCTGTTCGACCGGCTGCTCGAGCGCGAGCGGCTCGGCTCGACCGGCGTGGGCGGCGGCATCGCCATCCCGCACGGCCGCATGCCCGGGCTCACCCGGCCGATGGGCCTGTTCGCGCGGCTCGGCCACAGCGTCGATTTCGATTCCATCGACGAGCGGCCGGTCGATCTCGCTTTCCTGCTGGTGGCGCCCGAAGGCGCCGGCGCCGATCACCTGAAGGCGCTGGCCCGCGTGTCCCGCCTGCTGCGCGACCGCGATCTCGTCCAGAAGCTCAGGGCCACCGAAAAAGCCGACGCGCTCTACGCGCTGCTCGCCGAAACGGTCCAGGCGCAGAGCGCGGCTTAGTCACAATCGCCTTCTTCCCCATTCAAATGGGGAAGTGCCCGCGTCCTACGCGGGCGATGGGGTCAGGCTGCGGGCCTTCGGCCCGCGATGTGACCCCTCCGGCGTCGAAGACGACACCACCTCCCCATTTGAATGAGACCTCTGCGAAACCCATCCGCGGAGGATTTTGGAGCGGGAGAACGGGCAGGAGCCTGGGTGTTAGTTAGTTGTGTGTGAGAGGTGTGTCGATCTGCGGGCTTCAGGGGGTGAGGACGGCCGCGCG
>DATJWN010000061.1:0-15458 GCA_035501235.1 Reyranella sp. | reverse complement strand
GAATCCTTTCTCTCCGAGCTTGTTCACTCGCTTCATCATCTTGAGCATGTCGGCGTGCTGCTTGAGCAGCTTGTTGACGTCCTGGACCTGCACACCCGACCCCGCCGCGATGCGCTTCTTGCGCGAGGCGTGGATCAGGTCCGGATTGCGCCGCTCCTTGGGCGTCATCGACAGGATGACCGCTTCCTGGCGCTTGAGCTGCTTCTCGTCGATCTTGGCCTTGGACATGGCGGCCTTGGCCTGCAGCGCGCCCGGCAGCATGCCGAGCAAGCCCTGCATGCCGCCCATTTTCCTGAGCTGCCGCAGCTGGCTCAGCAGGTCATCCATGTCGAACTGGCCCTTGCGGACCTTGGCGGCGAGCTTCTCGGCATCTTCCTTCTCGATCGTCTCGGCCGCGCGCTCGACCAGCGAGACGATGTCGCCCATGCCGAGGATGCGGCCGGCGATGCGGTCGGGATGGAAGGGCTCCAGCGCATCGAATTTCTCGCCGACGCCGATCAGCTTCACCGGGCGGCCGGTGACGGCGCGCATGGAGAGCGCGGCGCCGCCGCGCGCATCGCCGTCGACGCGGGTCAGCACGATGCCGGTGACGGCCAGACGCTCGTTGAACGCCTTGGCGACGTTGACCGCGTCCTGGCCGGTCATGGCGTCGGCGACGAGCAGGGTCTCCTTGGGCTTGGCCAGTTCGGAGATCTGCTTGACCTCCGTCATCAGCTCTTCGTCGATCGCGAGCCGGCCCGCGGTGTCGAGGATGAGAACGTCGTAGCCTTCGCGCCGCGCCGTCTCGAGCGCGCGCCGGGTGATGCCGAGCGGCATCTCGAGCGGCACGATGGGAAGCGTCGGCACGCCGGTCTGCTCGCCCAGCACCTTGAGCTGTTGCTGCGCGGCGGGGCGGCGGGTGTCGAGCGAGGCCATCATGACCTTGCGCTTGGTGGCGAAGGTACCGCTGGTGCCGAACATCTCGGCCGCCATGCCTTGCGGGCCCTGGCTCAAGCGATAGGCGATCTTGGCGGAGGAGGTGGTCTTGCCCGAGCCCTGGAGGCCGACCATCAGGATGACGACCGGCGGGATCGCGTTGAGGTCGAGATCGGCGACGGTGCCGCCCAGCATCTCGACCAGGTGATCGTTGACGATCTTCACGACCATCTGGCCCGGCGTCACCGAACGGATGACGTCGGCGCCGATCGCCTTGGGGCGGACTTCGTCGATGAACTGGCGGACGACGGGCAGCGCCACGTCGGCTTCGAGCAGGGCCGTCCGCACCTCGCGCAGGGCCGCGTCGACATCGGCCTCGGTGAGCGCGCCGCGCCCCCGGAGCTTGTCGAATACGTCGCCCAGACGTTTGCTCAGACCCTCGAACATGCCTTGCCAGCCACTCCGTTTGCCCAAAGACGTATCGCGCCGATGCGCGAACCTTCGCGGATCAGCGGAGCTCCCTCACGCGGGAACCTGAAATCGGCACGACCGATTGAGCGGGTGGGGTATAAGGCGTGCCCAACGCGGAGTCAAAGGCTTGCCGGCAGACGCCAACTCATTGATTACAAAGGAAAAGCAACGTCTCCCATGGTGGACGGCGCTGATCTTCGTGGGCGCCCTGATCGTGACGTCCACGGCGGTGGTCTTTTTTCTGCAGAGCCGGGGATTGTTCTCGCCCGCCCATACCCTGGTCTTGCTGACTGGATTTTATGGCGCGGCCCTGGCCTCTGTGGTCCTCGCCATCGCTCCGGTGGGTCACGACGCCCTGCCGGCGATGGGCCTCCGCGGGGCTGGCTGGCGGGTCGTGGTGCTTGGCGTGATCGGCACAGTGGCTCTCTCCATGGGTGTCAGCCATCTCGGTATCGAGCCGCAGGGCGTGAAGCAGGTCATGGAGTTCGTCCGTGAGCCCGGCGCCCTCGCGCCAAGCCTGATCGTCTTCGCGGTGCTGGCGCCGCTGGTCGAGGAGCTGATCTTCCGTGGCCTGCTCTACGGCTGGATCGTGGGCCTCTGGACCTGGGCCGCCGGACACGAGCCCAGCTTGCCGGCGCGCTGGGCGACCATCGTCGCCTGGATCGTGAGCTCGCTCGCCTTTGCCGTAGCGCACTACGAGCCGGCTCACATCATCCTCGTGCTGCCGCTCGGCCTCATGTTCGGCTGGCTGCGGCGACGAACGGATTCGCTGCTGCCGTCCTTCATCGCCCACGTCGTCAACAACGGCTTCGCCGTGCTGGGCGCGATGCTGGGCGACGATTGAACTAGCTCGCGAGCTTACGCTCGACGAAGTCGATCCGGTCCTGGCCCCAGAAGCGCTCGCCGTCGATCACGAAGAAGGGCGCACCGAACACGTTCTGCTCGATGGCATGCCTGGTGTAGGCCTCGCGCTTCGCCGCCATGCCTTCGCTTGCTTTCAGGACGGCGTCGGCGTCGAGGCCGCATTCGCCCAGGATGGCCTTCAGCGTCGCAGGATCACCGGGATTGCGTTCCTCGGCCCAGATGGCGGTGAGCACGGCATGGGCGAGCTTGATCGCGTCGGCCATGCGGCCCTGCTCGCGCAGCGCGATCACGCACTGCGCCGCCGGCAGCTCGTTGGACGGGAAGAACTTGGGCTCGAGCGTGAGCTTGATGCCGAGATGATCGCGCCAGCGCCTGAGCTCCATCATGCGATAGGCCTGGCGCTGCGGCGAGCGCTTGGGCAGCGGCAGGCCGCCCGAGACGGCGAACACCGAGCCGAAATCGACTGGCCAGATGGTGACATCGGCCTTGTACTTCGCCGCCAGGGTTTCCAGGCGCTTCGATGCGAGATAGGTCCAGGGCGAGTTCAGCGAAACGTAGTAGTCGATGTGCTTGCCCACGGCTTCCTCCGGCGATTGCGGCTACACCCTAAACTGCCGGAAGAAGCCGTCCAGCGCGCCGTTCAGCCACGCGAAATCCGGGTCGCTCATCCAGGCGCGTTGCGCGGCTTCGATGTCGCGCTCGTCGCGGAAGAATTCCATCGCCGGTTCCAGCTCCGGCGCTGGCCGGTAAACGGCAACGCACTTCGGATAGTCGCGGACTCTCCATTCGGGCCGATGCGTCACGAAGAAAGCAAGACAGGGCACGGCGAAGGCGTCGGCCAGATGGATCATCGCCGTGTCGGTCGAGACGATCGCCTTGGCAGATGCAACGATCGAGCAGAGGTCGGCGAAATTCGCCGCCTGCCGTTCCTCCACGACTCCCGGCATGGAGAGTGTTGCCGGCAATTTCTGAGTGCGCACGTTCTGGCCGCGCTCCTTCAGCCAGCCGACGATGTGCTGTTGCACGGCACCGGGCATGTCGCGCAATGGCGTCGAGCTCTTGGGGCAGATCAGGACATAGTTGCCGTGGACATCGTTCCGCCGCCGCGGCGTCAGCCGCTTTTCAAGC
Organism: Reyranella sp.; assembly: GCA_035501235.1. Lineage (GTDB taxonomy): Bacteria > Pseudomonadota > Alphaproteobacteria > Reyranellales > Reyranellaceae > Reyranella. The sequence goes on along the minus strand of DATJWN010000061.1, from coordinate 12,080 downwards.
CATCGATTGCGCTTCGAAGGGCCGGGCACCGTCGCGGGATCGACGCCGAGCTTCCGCAGGAAGTAGTCGACCATGGCGATGCCGCGAAAGGCGGGATCGAAGGCGAAGTCGCGGATGTCGATCACGTGCGCATGGTCTTGCGCGGGCGGGAAGGGAATGTCCGGCGTGGCGCATTCGTGCGGCAGATCGCGGATCGTGAGGAGATCGCTCGCCAGTGCGTAGATCTCGGGCAGCAGCGGCGAGAAGCCCGACAGCCGGTAGCCGACGACGGGTTGCGGCAAGGCACCGAGCTCCAGCGCAATCTCCAGAGCCTGCAGCCCCATGATGCTGTCGCCGATGGTACGGCCGAATCCATTCAAGAGGGCGGTTCCGGGGAACATGCACGGTCCGACATACCTTGGCCGCGATAAAACACCAAGGCAGGGCGGCCGAGGCATGCTATGCGAAGGCCGCGATGGCTCTCCCTTTCCTCAAGATGCACGGGCTTGGCAACGATTTCGTCATCCTCGACAGTCGTTCGGGGGCGCTCGACCTGCCACCCGATCGGCGGCGCCGCATCGCGCACCGCCAGCTCGGTGTCGGCTGCGATCAGCTGATCGTGCTGGAGAAGCCGACGGACCGCGAGGCCGATGTGTTCATGCGCATCTACAATCCCGACGGCAGCGAGGCGGGGGCCTGCGGCAACGCCACGCGCTGCGTCGCCTCGCTGGTGATGGACGAGGGCAAGACCGACCAGGTGACGGTGCAGACCATCTCGGGCCTGCTCGAGTCGCAGAAGGTCGGGGTGGGCCGCAACGGCCTGCCGCTGATCGCCGTGGACATGGGGCCGGCCAGGCTCGACTGGCGCGAGATCCCGGTCGCCAAGGCCTGCGACACCAACCACATGCCGGTCGGCGTCGGCGTCCTGCAGGATCCGGTCGGCACGAACATGGGTAATCCGCACGCGACCTTCTTCGTCGCCAGTGCCATGGATCGCGCGCTCGATCCGCTGGCCGCGGAGCTCGAGCGCCATCCCTTCTTTCCCGAGCGCGCCAATATCGGGCTGGCCGAGATCCTGGGCGACAACAAGCTGCGCTTGCGTGTCTATGAGCGCGGCACGGGCTTCACGCTCGCCTGCGGCTCGGGCGCCTGTGCGGCAGGCGTGGCCGCCGCGCGGCGCGGCCTCACCGGCCACAAGGTCGAGATCGTGGTCGAGCACGGCACGCTCACCATCGAATGGATGCCGGACGGACGGGTCACCATGACGGGCGGCATCGCGCTCTCCTATCGGGGCGAGCTGTGAGCGATACGGTCGAAAGCCAGGGCGACGTCGAGAGCGAGAAGAAGAAGGGCTGGCTCTCCCGTCTGCGCGGTGGGCTGTCGAAGTCGACCAAAAGGGTCACCGAGAGCATCACCGGCCTCTTCACCAAGAAGAAGCTCGATCAGGCGACGCTCGACGAGCTCGAGGATGCGTTGATCCAGGCCGACTTGGGCGTCAGCGTCGCGGCGCGCCTCGTCGGCAAGCTCGGCAAGGAACGTTTCGGCAAGGAGGTGACCGACGAGGAGGTGCGCTCGGCTTTCGCCGACGATATCGCCGAGATCCTGCAGCCTGTCGCGATCCCTCTGGCCATCGACCAGGCCCACAAGCCGCATGTCGTGCTGGTGGTGGGCGTGAACGGCTCGGGCAAGACCACGACCATCGCCAAGCTCGCCCATCTCTTCCGCGAGGAGGGCAAGAGCGTGATGCTGGCGGCGGGCGACACGTTCCGAGCCGCCGCCGTCGAGCAGCTCAAGGTCTGGGGCGAGCGTGCGAAGGTGCCCGTGATCGCCAAGGAGACCGGCGCCGATGCCGCGGGCCTCGCCTTCGAGGCGCTCGAGAAGGCGCGGGCCGCCGCCTGCGACGTGCTGCTCATCGACACGGCCGGCCGCCTGCACAACAAGACGAACCTCATGGAAGAGCTGGCCAAGATCGTGCGCGTCATCCGCAAGCTCGATGCGACCGCACCGCATTCCTGCCTGCTGGTGCTCGACGCCACCACGGGCCAGAACGCGCACGCCCAGGTCGAGACCTTCACCAGCCTGTCGCCGGTCGATGCGCTGGTGCTGACCAAGCTCGACGGCAGCGCCAAGGGTGGCGTGCTGGTGGCGCTCGCGGAGAAATTCAAGCTGCCGGTCGTGGCGATCGGTGTCGGCGAGGGTATCGACGATTTGCGGCCCTTCGAGGCGCGGGCCTTCGCGCGCGGGCTGATGGGGCTTCCGGCATGAGCGACGGCGACAAGGACATCAAGCCCGAGAAGGGCATGCGCAAGCTCTACGCCACGGCGCTGGAACTGGGTCCGCTGGTGCTGTTCTTCCTCGCCACCTCGCACTGGAAGGACGATATCCGTCCGGCGGCGCTGGTGTTCGTGATCGCCACGGCGATCTGCCTGCCGCTCTATCGCCTGCTCGAGAAGCGCTGGCCGATCATGCCGCTGGTCGGCGGCTTCTTCGTGCTGGTATTCGGCGCACTGTCCTATTGGTTCAACGACGCGATCTTCCTCAAGGTGAAGCCGACCGTCGTCAATTGCCTGTTCGGCGTGATCCTCGGCGGCGGCCTGCTGCTGTTCAAGCGGCCGCTGCTGAAGCCGATCTTCGGCACGGCCTTCAGCCTGAACGACGAGGGCTGGTGGAAGCTCACCGTCCGATGGGCGGTGTTCTTCTTCGTGCTGGCCGCGGTCAACGAGGTGATGTGGCGCAGTTTCAGCACCCAGGCCTGGGCGCTCGGCAAGTTCGCCGTCAGCTTCCCCCTCACCATGATCTTTGCGCTCTTCCAGGTGCCGCTGCTCAAGCGCCACTGGGAAGGCGACGACAATCCGTTCGGCTAAAGCAGCTGCGGCCGGAGCAGGTCGGCTTCTTCCTGCAGCGCCGGCACATGGCGTTCGGCGGCGGAGCCGACCGACGAATCCTCGACCCAGACCGGAACGCAGAGGGCCGCGATGGTGACGCCATCGTAGCGGCGCAGCGGCACGGCGGCGGCGTGGTAGCCGCGGCGCCATTCCTGCGCGGTGATGGCGTAGCCGTCCTTGCGCACATGCAGGATCTCCGACTTGAGCGCGCGCTTGTTGGTCACCGTGAAGTCCGTGATGCCCTTGGGCTCGAGCGTGTCCAGCCAGGTATCGAGCGCGGGGTCGGGCAGCTGGCTCAGGATCGCCCGGCCGGCGGCGGTGTTGAAGGCGGGGCGGCGCAGCCCGATGGTCGGCGCGAGCACGTCGGGCCGGCCATGCAGCGAATGGGCGATCACCATGATGTCGTGCCCGTCGAGCACGGCCGCGAAGCACGATTGCTCCGTGCGCTCGGCGAGGCGCTGGCAGGCGGGCTGCACCACGGTCGAGACCATGTTCGAGCCGAGATAGGCCGAGGCCAGCTCCATGATCTTGGGCGTGAGGCTGAAAGAGCGGCCGTCGCTGGTCGCGAGACCGAGGCACGTCAGCGTATAGAGCGCACGCCGCACGCTCGGCTTGGGCAGGTCCGTGGCGCGGGCGACATCGCTCAAGCTCATATGCGTCTTGGTCTGCCCGAAAGCGCCGATGACACGCAGGCCGCGCGCGAAGGCTTCGAGGAAATCCGGTCCATAGCCGCTTTCCGCGCGCTTCTTGGCATCCGAGTCGCGCAGGCGCGCCATCTACGGCCTCAAGCCCCAGGCATTTTCCGAGTCGACGAGCAGGGTCACCTGATCGCCGATCGACGCCGCGCGTGCGGCGGGACATTCGACGTGGAAGCGCCGCCCGGTCGTCTCGACCTGCAGCGAGCGACGGGGGCCGCGAAACACGCCCTCGACCACGTGGCCCATCCAGGCGAGCTGATCGGTGGTCGGCGCCGCGTCGGAAGCCGCGAGCACGACATCTTCCGGCCGTGCCATCACCAACACGGCCTCGCCGGCCCGGAAGCTCTGATCGCTGCGGCAAGCACCACGCAGGCCTTTGCCTTCGATGGTCAGACGGAAATCGTCGCCGCTCTTCTGGCACGCCGTCACGGTCGCCTCGATCAGGTTGGGCGTGCCGAAGAAGGACGCGACCTCGCGGCTCGCCGGCCGGCGATAGACCGTTTCGGGCGCGCCGGTCTGCAGGATGTGGCCGCCTTGCATCACCACCACGCGGTCGGAGAGCGCCATCGCCTCTTCCTGGTCGTGCGTGACATAGAGCGTCGTGATCTTGAGCCGCCGCTGCAGGGCGCGGAACTCGGCCCCCATCTGCGTGCGCAGGCGCGCATCGAGGTTGGAGAGCGGCTCGTCGAGCAGCAGCACCTCGGGCTCGAAGACCAGCGCCCGGGCGATCGCCACACGCTGCTGCTGGCCGCCGGAGAGCGCAGGCGCCGGCCGCTCGGCGTAACGCTCCATCTCGACCAGGGTCAGCGCCTTCGTCACCTTGTCGCGGATCTCGGCCTTGGGCACGTGGCGCACCTGTAGCGGATAGGCGACGTTGTCGAAAACCGTCATGTGCGGCCAGATCGCGTAGGACTGGAAGACCATGCCGAGCCGCCGCTGCTCGGGCGGCACGAACAGGCCGTTCGCCGAGTCGCTCACGATGCGGTCGCCGATCGCGATGCTGCCGGTGTCGTTGTGCTCCAGCCCCGCCACCATGCGCAGGGTCGTGGTCTTGCCGCAGCCCGAGGGGCCGAGCAGGGTCACGAACTCGCCGTCCTCGACCGCGAGGTCGATGCCGTCGACGGCGCGCAGGCCGGCGAAATGCCGGCCGACCTCTTTCAGGGTGACGCTGGGCACGTCTCAGTCCGTCACTTGTAGATTTCCTTGGCGAGGGCCAGCATCTCGTCCTGCTTGGCGGGGTCGGTCGTGCCCATCGCCTTGGTGTCGAGCAGTTGCCGGATCTCCGGCAGCGTCTTCTCGACCACGCCCTTCACCACGGGCGCGTAGCCCGCGTTCGCGAAAACGATCTGCGACTCGGGCTCCATATAGTGGTTCATGAACAGGCGCGCGGCGTTGGCGTGCGGGGCGTTCTTGAGCACGGTGAGGTCGAAGCGCACATAGGGCCGGCCCTCGGCCGGCACGATCGCCTTCACGGGCAGGCCCTTCAGGTTGTTGAGGTCCTGCAGCGAAAAGGGGATGTAGAGCGGGAACTCGCCGCGGGCACAACGGCGCTCGCTGTTGGCGATGTCACGCGAGAAGACCGGCTTCTGCGCCGCGAGCTTCTCGTGGAACTCGCGCCCGAAGGCCCTCAGCATCACCGGGAAGAACACGGCGCCGCCGCCCAGCGCGCGATAGTCGTCCGACAGGATCTTGCCCGCCCATTTGGGATCGAGGATGTCCTGCCACTTCTTCGGTTCCTGGTCGGGCTTCACCATGTTCTTGTTGATCATCAGGCAGTAGCTGATGACCTCGGCGGGGATCTTGATGTCGTCCGGCTCGTAGGTCGGATCGATGTTCTTGAAGTTGGGCAGATTGCCGTGCGGCTGGAAGTTGCCGTCGCGCGTCATCAGCCAGGTGGTCGTGCTGCCATTGTGATGGATGTCGCCCAGGAAGCGGCCCGCCGCCTGCTCGACCCGCACCCGCTCGCGCACTTCGCTGGCCCGCGCTTCCAGCAGCTCGACCTTGATGCCGTATTTCGCGGTGAAGGCGTCGAACACCTTCTTGTGGAAGGGCGAGCCGATAGAGGCGGTGTAGATGACCACCTTGCCTTCCTTCTTGGCCGCGTCGACGACCTTCTGCCAATCGGCGTCTTGTGCGGACGCCTCGTGTCCGACGATCGCCGGCGCTGCGGCCAGCAGGCCCAGTAGCTTTCTTCTGTTCATGACGTTCTTCCCTGTTTGGCTTCCCTGTTTTCCTTAGAGCGTGCTGAGACGGCTTTTTATGAGGCGAAGCTGCACCCAACGGAAGATCAGCACCAGCACCAGCATGACGAGGCCGATGACGCTCACTTCCTCGGGCTTGCCGCCCACCCACATCTTCAGCATGACGACGGACAGCACCTCTGTATCGGGCACGTAGAGCAAAATCGAGGCGCTCAGCTCGCGCATGACGCCGAAGAAGATCAGTACCCAGCCGACCGCGAAGGCGGGCCAGGCGAGCGCCACCAGGATGCGGCCGAGCGTCTGCCACCAGCCCGCGCCGTGCACGCGGCTGCATTCCTCGATGTCCTTGGCGATCTGCTGGTAGGCGCCCGAGGTCACGCGGACGGCGACCGGCGTGCCCAGCGCCACATAGGCCAGCAGCAGCGCCCACAGGGTGCCGTAGATCGGGATGCCGTGCGGCAGGATGGCGAAACCCCACAGGAAGCCGATGCCCAGCACCATGCCCGGCATCATCCAGGGCAGCCAGGCCAGCACGTCGATCAGACGGCGGCCGCGCCAGGTCGTGCGCGTGGTGATGTAGGCCACGATGCCGCCCAAGGTCATGGTCACCGTGGCGCCGACCAGGCCCAGCAGCATGGTGTTGCCGAAGGCGTGCCAGAACTCGCCGTTCTCCCAAACGTCGATGTAGTGCTGAAGGGTCAGCATATCGAGCTGGTAGAAGCCGAAGAACTGGAAGAAGGAACTGAGCAGCAGCTGGCCGATCGGCATCAGCACCGTTGCCACGAAGAAGGCGACGCAGACGGCGAAGGTGACCCAGCGCATCCAGCCAAGCCGCGTGACGTTGGGCGAGTAGCCCTTGCCGGTCACCGTGGTGAAGCTCCGGCCGCGCAGGATGCGGTTCTGCACCAGCAGCAGCACGAACATCAGCGCCATGGCGGCGAAGCCGAGCGAGGTCGCGGCCTGGTAGTCGGGCTGCGCGCGCTGGGTGATGAGGTTGTAGATCTGCGTGGTGACGACGTTGATGTTCACCGGCGTGCCGAAGAAGATCGCCGAGTCGAAGGAATCGATGCCGCGGATGAAGCTCAGGATGAAGGCACTGGTGATCACCGGCAGCATCAGCGCGAAGGTGACGCGCCAGAAGGTCTGCCAGCGCGTCGCGCCCGACATGCGGCTCGATTCCTCGAGCGAGGGATCCATGGCGCGGAAGGCGTCGACGACGAACAGGAAGATGAACGGCGTCGAGTATTGCATCATGTGCCAGATGACGCCGCCGTAGGAGTAGACGTCGACCAGGGTGCCGTCGGTACCGGTGAGCCAGCGCCAGGCGAGGTTGATCGTGCCGACCTGGGCGTTGCCCAGCATCGCCCAGGCCGTCGCCGTCAGGATGGGCGGGATGAAGAAGGGCAAGGTGATCAGCACCTCGAGCAGCCCGCGCGCGGGCGTATCGGTGCGGGCGATGATCCAGGCCAGCAGGACGGCGAGCGCCATCGAGAGCAGTGTCTTGACCAGCGAGATCGCGACCGTGTTGGCGAACGCCGCGAGATTCTCGCCCGCGATCAGGTTCGCGTAGCCTCCGAGATTGAAGGTGCCGGGTACGCCGGGCGGCGTCGAATGCAGGCTGCCGTAAAACAGCATCGCCAGCGGATAGAGCGTCAAGAAGGCGAGCAGCAGGACGAGCAGCGTGATGCCGAGACCACGGCCATACCGCGCCAGCCCGCGCGGCAGCGCGGCCGTCCGGTCGGGAAGAGTGACGGCCACCGTCATTGAGGAAGCGCGGCGGGGATTCCGCCGCGCTCCAACAGTTCGACGACTACTCGGCCGCCAGCGGCAGCCGCTGCAGCATGCCGAGCGGGCTCAGCGCCGTCTGCAACTTCTCGGCATAGGCGTCGAGCCAGTCCTGCGCGACAGGTGCCACGAAGGCGCCGCCGCGCGCGCGCTGGCAGAGGTGCTGGTTGTCGACCAGCGGCGGCACGGTGCCCTTGTTCATCAGCTCCTGGCAGGCCTCGATCAGCCGCTTGCGCGTGATGGCGATCATGCGGTCGGACGGAGCGAGATGCTCGAGACTGCGATCGACGATCTCGCCCATGCATTCCACGGCGGCCTGGTCCTGGCGGCCGATGCCCTGGATGCCGGTGTAGTTGGAGTGCTTCTGCGCGTCGCGATCGATGAAGTAGTCGTTGTCGCGCCGCGCCACGAGACGGTGGCGGCCCAGCCAGTCGTTGGTGTTGGGCAGGTACTCCATGTCGGGCTTGAGGCCCGGGATCCAGTCGCCGTTCGCCAGCGTCTGCAGCGGCGCCGTCTTCTTCACCCAGGTCAGGTTGTAGACCATGGTGTGGGTGTCATCCATCGGCACGTTCAGCGTGCACGCCACCTGATCCTCGAAGAAGCCGTTCGGCGTCAGCGTGATGAACGGGAACATGAAGTGGGCGAAGCGGTAGTAGTAGCTGCCCGGCTCGGCCGGACGGTAGGCCGCGTACATCGTGCCCCAATCGGTCTCGGTCGCCTTGTAGTCCGGCGCGCGGTCGCCGACGCCCCACTTGTGGATCGTGTCGGGCGAGACGTCTTCCATCTTGAGGCCGCCGATGTGCAGGAAGCCGAAGTGCGAGGTGTCGATGTCGCCTTCGAGCGACTGGAAATAGTTGCACTCGCGCTGGTGCACGCGGATGGTCTTCTGGTCTTCCGGCAGGTTCAGGATCTCCAGCGCCGGCAATTCGGGCGGCTGCTCGCGCTTGCCCATGTAGGTCCACACGAAGCCCGCGCGCTCGACGACCTTGTAGGCCTTGGCCTTGATGCGGTGCTTGAAGTCCTGCGCCGGCGGCACGTTCGGCATGTCGGTGCAGTTGCCTTCGACGTCGAACTTCCAGCCGTGATAGACGCAGCGCAGTCCGCCTTCCTCGTTGCGGCCGAAGAACAGCGAGGCGCAGCGATGCGGGCAGCGATGCTCCATGATGCCGACGCGGCCGTCGGTGTCGCGGAAGGCGATGAGCTGCTCGCCCAGCAGCAGGAGCCGCATCGGCTCGCCGTCGGACTTCAGCTCGTCGGACAAGCACGCCGGCACCCAGTATTCGCGCATCAGATTGCCCATGGGCGTGCCGGGGCCTGTACGCGTCAGCAACTCGTTCGCGGCTTCTGTCAGCATGGTTTCCTCCGATTTTGTACGCTCTGCGGACGTTCGTACGATCTTAGCAGATTTGGGCTTTGTTAGCGACTCTCCGTCAACTGGGGACGGCGGTTAGCAACGCGCAGTGGGCGAGGATCTCACGACAATTCGCGACGGCAACGGCCGTAAAGATTGCGAGCATAAAAAGGGCGACGAGCAGGACCCTGTACGCCACGAACTCGAACGCAACCGGCATATCCCCGATATCGGAGAAGGTACCAAGCTTTTCACGCGACGAAGCGAGGCCGCCAACCATCGCAACGATCATCGCGCCAACTGCGCAGAGAGTTAGGAAATCCGCTGCACGGTATCCTTCCGGCAATTCCTGTCCTTTGCATTCGGGACCATATGCACCCACGACTGCAAGGCAGGTGGCTATACAAACAACGACAGCCATCACGAGTGCCGCGATGAACGCAATCCTCGCTCTAACAAGATAGGTCGCGGTGTAGTCGGTTGTCAGAGTCCCTCCGGCTTGCGTGGCGGCCACATTTTTGCGAGGTCGCCGGTGGGGTTGGAGTAGGTCGCGAAATCGGTCCTGCCGCGCGAGTCGTGGAAATGCGCCAGGGCCCAGACGACAGTGGGGAAGGCGAGCTGCTCCCACGGGATGTCAGCGAAGTCGACCAGCGCCACTTCCTCGCTTTCGACTCCCGCAGCGATGTCGTCGCTGACGAGCCGCGCGCGATACATGACATGGACCTGGCCGATGCGCGCCACGCTGTACATGGCGAGCAGGCGGTCGATCTCGATGGTGGCGCAGGCTTCTTCCTTCGCTTCGCGCGAGGCCGCCTGCTCGGTCGTCTCGCCCAGCTCCATGTAGCCCGCGGGCAGGGTCCAGAAGCCCTTGCGCGGTTCTATCGCGCGCTTGGCGAGCAGGATCTTGTCGTTCCAGGTGCACACCGCACCCGCCACGATCTTGGGGTTCTGATAGTGGATGAACTCGCAGCGATTGCAGATCAGCCGTTCGCGATTGTCGCCCTCGGGAATCTTCTTCTCGAAATGCTCCGGCGGATCCCAGGGCAGGCGCGGGCGATCGGGTGCGGCGGGCGGCGGCTGGCTCATGGCCCGAAGGCTAGAGCGGTTTGCCCTCGGAGGCGAATCGCGCGCATTGCTCGACCACCCAGCTCTTCCGTTCCTCGAAGATGGCGGGGCGCTTGAGTTCGGGGCGCTCGTGGAACCAGCCGATGCTCGCCATCCAGCGGATGAGACGGAACGTCTCGATCGCGGGCTCGGCCGTGTCGGGCAGCGGCCGCTCGGCGCGATAGCCGCGGAGGAAGGCGCGTTCGATGTCCTTTGCGTTGGGCTTGCTCTGCCAGTAGGTGAGCACGACGGCGATGTCGTAGAGGTGCCAGCCGAAGCCCGCATCGTCGAAGTCGATGACGGTCAGCCGATCGCCATCGACCAGCACGTTGCCCGGATGCATGTCGGCATGGATCACGCTGTAGACGGAGGGACTCTTGTCGAGCCGCGCCAGCCACGCGCGCAGCCGGTCGCGCGTCGCGAGCAGCAGGCTGCGTTCGGCAGGCGTGAGCAGGCGATGCTCCCAGAACGGACCCCAATGCGGGGCTTCGCCCATCAGGCCGTCGGCGTCGAGATGGTGGCGCGTGAAGTGCGCCGGCGCCTGCCAGGCGCTCGCCTGGTTGTGCATGCGGGCGGTGATGGCGCCGAGCTGGCCGAAATAGTCCTCGACGACGTGGTCGTCCGTGGTTTCGGCCAGCACGTGGGAGAGCAGTCGGCCCTCGGTCCAGCGTGCGAGGCCGGCGTAGCGCTGCTCGCCGGTGGCCGCGATCGTCACCGGCACGTATTCGCGACCGTCGCGCGCGGTGAGCGCTTGCGGGACCTCGATGCCGAACGCGGTCAAGGCGCGGATCCAGGCCCGTTCGGCGATCAGCTCTTCCAACGTGTGATAGCCCGGCCGATGCAGGCGCAGGACCCAGGGACTGCCGTCGCGCCGGTCGACGACCTTGAAGGTGACGTTCTCGGCGAGATTGACCAGGACGGGATCGGCGGCGTCGATGGGGAAGAAGCTGAGGGCGGCGCGGGCGGCCGGCGTGAAGATCCGGTTGGCTTCGTCGTTATCCATCGAGTTCGGTCATGGTCGCGTCGAAAGCCGTAAGGAACTCCTCGGCATGCTTCTTGGCATAGACCAGCGGCGGACGGATCTTCACGACATTGCGGTAGGCGCCGGCGTTGCTCGTGAGATAGCCCTTGTCCTTGAGGCGATTGATGACCTCGACTGCCTTGTCGGCGTCGGGCGAACGATCCTTGTCCGCCTTCACGATCTCGACACCGACGAAGAGCCCGTGCCCGCGCACATCGGCGACGGACGCGAAGCGCGATTTGCGTTCGGCCAAGGACGATTTCAGGAACGCGCCCACCGTGGCGACATTCTCGGCGAGCTTCTCGCGCTCGATGACGTCGATCACGGCCATGCCGACCGCCGCCTGCAACGGGCTCGAGGCGAAGGTGTTGAAGTAACGGGTGGCGGCGCGGAAACCCTCGACCAGCTTGCGGCTTGCGGCGGTGGCGGCCAGCGGCAGGCCGTTGCCCATCGGCTTGCCGGTCACGACGATGTCCGGCGTGAAGCCCGTGACGTCGTAGCCCCACCAGGTGCCGGTGCGGCAGTAGCCGGCCTGGACCTCGTCGGAGATCAGCAGCCCGCCCGCGGCACGCACGATCTCGGCAGCCTTCGGCATGAATCCGCGCGGCACGTCGGGCAGGCCTTCGTTGGCGAAGATGGAGCAGACGATCAGGCCCGCGAAGCCCGTGCCGTCATCCTCGAGGCTGCGGATCGCGCCGCGTAGACGGTCGAGATAGGCCTCGCAGAGCTGCTCTTCGCTCGCACCCGGCACCAGCGGACGCAGCTTCTCGGGGAAGGGGATGGCGCGCACGTCGCCCTTGGCGTTGCTGATGTCGCCGATGCGCGTCAGCTTGCCGACCGCCACGCTGTTGCCGTGATAGGTCGCGTTGGTGCAGATGATGCCGCTCTTGCCGGTCTTGAGGCGCGCCATGCGCAGCGCCACCTCGTTGGCCTCGGTGCCGGAGCAGCTGAACACGACGCTTTCGATGGTCGGCCCATGCAGCGCCGCCAGACGCTCGGCGAAGGCGACGATGCCTTCGTGCAAGTAGCGGCTGTGGACGTTGAGCGTGCCCTGCT
>DATJWN010000060.1:0-23925 GCA_035501235.1 Reyranella sp. | reverse complement strand
TGAGCTTGATGGATGCGCAGACCGGATAGAGATATTTCGCGCGGCTCTTGAAGTTGCGCCCACCTACAAGGACTGCGCAGACCAATGGAGAGCGCTCCGAGAGCAACTTACGAAGGAGTTGGAGCGCCGGCAGGTCTACTATATCGGCAAGGAGTATTCTGATCTTCTGCTGGCGATGCCCAGCGATTGGGCAGCCGCAATCAAGAAATTTCCAGCACTCGAAAAAGAAGTCGAGCGGGGCTTGAGATGTTTTGCTTTCGAGCAGCCAACTGCCGCCGTCTTTCACATGATGCGGGTCGCGGAATATGGCTTACGCCTGGTGGCGAAAGAGAGGAAGCTCAAGCTTCCGAAGGATAAGCCGATCGATGCTGCGCAATGGCAGGAACTAACTTCGCGTCTCAAAACCGTCGTGGAGAAAGTCGGAAATTGGCCTGCCCGAAAGAAGGAGCGCGCTGCTGCACTCGCCTTCTATACAGCAGTCCACGCGGAAACCGTCTTCTTCAAGGACAACTACCGAAACATCGTAAGTCATTCGCTAACGATGTTCGGAGAGCAAGAAGCCGATTCAGTGATCCGCCGTGTGAAGGAATTTATGACCGTTGTTTCTTCTCGCCTGGACGAGAAGGCGACGCGGATAAAATGGATGTGACGCGCTTGAACGCCTTGTCAAAAGCCTTAGGCGATTCGTCGGCCTCGACTTCGCGCGCCATCGCAACGAAACGCTTATGGCGCTCCGCGTCTGTGAGCTTGGGTTTTACCGCAGTCTTTCGCGAGGCCATTGGCTCATCATTTCCGAGGCAAAAGCGGTGGAGAGGTAAGCCGTTCAGGATCAGCGACCCGCTTTTGCGACCCGAGGAAATTAGAGGGCGACATGACGGGTTGCTGAGTCGCCTTCTCCAGTTCCAGTCTTGCGCCTCCCGCGATTTTGCCACCGGCGGCCGCTGCCGTTTTATTCGGCCAGAATCCCCTTGCGTCCCTGGTACGCGCAATCTCGGTGGTCGATTTCTCGCCCAGCATTGTGAAGATCAATTCGAGATCGGTCATGTGATCCCGAAGCTGGTCGCCCTTTCGCAGCCCTTTGTATGTCTTGTGCTTGTCAGGCGTTGTCCCGAACGTCGCCGTGGAAATGGTGTTGGTCAGGATCGCGTATTCTTTGCCTTCCGTGATGCCGCGCTTCTGCCACTCGTTCGTCAGTTCCTTGCGCGTGACGATCGCCCGAATGCGCTTGTCGATCCAATCGCTAGTACGGCCCTGAAGTTGATAGGTCAGGATCGCGCGCTTGATTGCGATTTCTGGATTTTGGGTTTCCAGAATTCGCTCGTAGCCGGTCTTCGCAAGCCACTGTTTGAAGGGCTCCGCCTTGGGCGAGCGTACCGACTGGAGAATCCGGAAAAGCCCTTCCGTATTGGCCGCGTCCGTCAGGTATTCCTTCCCGTCGGCCCCGGGCATCGGCAGTTGTACGATTTTATCGTACACCTCAGAAAGTCCTTCCTTTTCAGCGAGTTGGCGCTTCAGATCGGACCAATAGCGGCGAGGATTGGCGCTTTCCACAATGGCCCCCACCACGTCGACAATGGAGAACCACCATTCGTCGTCGTGCATGACCTTGCGAATCTCAGCGCCTCGAAAAAGCGCGAGTTCGGTTTGGCCCTCAGGGATAGGTGCGGGCGGCATATCTGCATCCTGCGCTTCTTCGGTCGCCAGAGCTACATACTGCTCAATGGCTTCGCCGAGCGGTTTGTCCAGCCCGGCGTCCTGCTCGAGTTTATTGTTTGCCATATGGCTCTTTCTGGCCGGAAAGGGGGTCCCGGCCAGCGGCTAGCCTATACCATCGCGGGCGACGGAGGGAGTCGGAACAACCCTCAGGGTTTGCGCTTTTCGCGTCGATCACGCTCACGCATGCGCGCCACTACTTGCCGCAAACTCCGGAGCGGCGGCTTAGCTAGCAACTGTTTCGTACGTGAGCCGCTTGCCCTTGCCGCCCATCACGGCGCGCGAGGTGCGCTGCTGATCGGTGACACCGAGCGACTGGCGCGCGTTGTAGCGGAAGTCGAACTCCGCAAGGTAGCGGTGCAGGTGGCGTTCATCGCACTGCTGATAGACGCCCTGCATGCCGCGCTTGAACACGTTGAAGAAGCCTTCGAGGGTGTTCGTGTAGGCGGTGCCGCGCACGTATTCCTTCTTGCCGTGATGCACGACCTGATGGCCCGTGAACTCCTTGCCGACGGGCTTGTACATCGCGGCTTCGTCGGTATTCAGGGTCGAAGCCTTGTCCACGTTCTGGTCGATGAGCTTGCGCACGGTCGGGATATCGGCGCTCTCGACATGGAAGCTCCGCACGTCACCGCCGCGCTCGACCAAGGACACGACCACGCGCTTGTGGCCGGTGCCGCGACGGATATCGCGGCCGGGCTTGTTGCCGTAGTAGGTCTCATCGGCTTCCACATGCTTACCCAAGCCGCCCAGCTGGTCGCCATCGGTGCCAGCCATGGCGAAGCGGATGCGATGGGTCAGGTGCCAAGCGGTCTTCATGGAGCATTGAAACATCCGCTGTATCTGGCGGGTCGAAATGCCCTTCTTGCTGCAGCACATCAGGTGAATGGCCTGCAGCCACAGGTGCAGAGGAAAGTGGCTATCTTCGAAGATCGAGCCCATGCGCACGGTAAAGGGCTTGCGGCAAGCGTAGCACTTGCGGAGGCCCGGACGGGTCGTCTTGCCCTTCAGGACGCCAATGCGCTCCCGCTCGCCGCAATGCGGGCAGACGGGGCCGCGCGGCCACAGGTGCGCCTCGACGTACTCGAAGGCGGCGTCTTCATTCTGGAAGTGAGCGGCGGAAAGGACCGAATTAGCCATGACAATCTCCAATGACCCAAATCTAGCCATTGGGGATGGGTATGTCAAGTGTAACGTCCCCATTCAAATGGGGAGGTGCCCCGAAGGGGCGGAGCGGTCATGAGCCACAAACGAGATCTCGATTGCGGCTCATGACCCCATCGCCGCCTAAGAGGCGGCACTTCCCCGTATGAACGGGGAAGGGAAGAAAATGAAAAAGGCGGCCCGCAGGCCGCCTTTTCCCGGAAATCTGTCAGGCGCCGATCAGGCGACCTTCTGCAGGACGCTGTTCAGCTTCTGCGTCGCCACGTCCTTGTCGATGCGCTCGACGGCGGCGAGCTCGCGCGCCAGGCGATCGAGAGCGGCCTCGTAGATCTGCCGCTCGGAGTAGGACTGGTCGGGCTGGCCGGCATTGCGATGCAGGTCGCGCACGACTTCCGCGATCGACACGGGATCGCCCGAGTTGATCTTGGCTTCGTACTCCTGGGCGCGGCGGTTCCACATCGCACGGCTCACGCGGCTGCGGCCCTTCAGGGTCACCAGCGCGTTCTCCATGATCTTGCGCGAGGAGAGCTTGCGCAGGCCCGAGAGCTTCGCCTTCGCCACCGGAACGCGCAGCATCATGCGCTCCTGCTCGAAGGAGATGACGAAGAGGTCGAGCTTGTGGCCCGCGATCTCCTTCGCCTCGATGTCGATCACCTTGCCCACGCCGTGGGTCGGATAGACGACGAAATCGCCCTTCTCGAAGGCAAATTCCTTCGCCTTGGCTGCTGCCTTCTTCGGCTTTGCCATGTCTAGTCCCTTCACTCTGCGCCCCGCGTTTCAGCGATACCGCGACCCGCCGCGCACACTCCCCTGTGTGCAGGCTCGGAACCCCGGTATCGGTAAGTTGCTTTCGGATACCGATATGGCGACCGAGCCAGCGGCGGACCGGACCCCGGACCGCTTCCAGCCCGATCCTTATACCAGAGAATCGGTCCGGAGTCGCGACCCATGTGGCAAATTGGCAACGGTTCGCCCATGCCAAGGCTGCATGGCTTTGCCAAAAGATGCTCGGTTAGGGCGAGAACGCTCCGGTTTTAGCGTTTTCCGGGGTTCTTGCTGAAATATTTCTCGAATTTGTCTTTTTCGTCTTTGTATTTTTCCGCGTCGGCGGGGGCTTCGCCCTTGCGGGTGATGTTCGGCCAGTCGGCCGACATGGTCCTATTGAGCTCCAGCCACTTCTCCATGCCCTTCTCGGTATCGGGGACGATGGCCATGGGCGGGCATTCGGGCTCGCAGACGCCGCAATCGATGCATTCGTCCGGATTGATGACCAGCATGTTCTCGCCCTCGTAGAAGCAATCGACGGGGCAGACTTCAACACAGTCCATGTACTTGCACTTGATGCAAGCTTCGGTCACGACATAGGTCATCAACGAGCTCCTGACACGAGCGGCGGGCTGCTTAACGCGACGGGTAGCCGGGCGCAAGGCTCGTAAAATTCAGCCTTCCTCGATTTCATCATACAACGCTCGCGCTTCCGGGGCGGGCCCCCGGCGCTCGCCCAGCGCCACGATCCGCACCACGCGCACCTTGGGGCCGAGTGCGAAGGTCAGCACCATGCCGGGCGCGACGTTGGTGTGCGCCTTGTCGGTGACCCTCCCGTCGATCCGGCAGCGCGCCTTCTCGACGTACTGGGTCGCCAGACTCCGGGTCTTGAAGAAACGCGCCTGCCACAGCCACTTGTCGAGCCGCATGCGCTAGCGACGCACGAGCGGGCTACTTCTTCCCGCCGAGCTTGAGCTCGAGCAGCTTGGCGAAGGGCGAGTCGGCGGCCGCGTCGCCCTTCTTCTCGGTGGTGGCGTAGAGGCGCAGCGCCGGGCCGCCCTGGTCGCGACGCGGCGGACGCGGACCCCGACGCTCTTCACGCGGAGGTCCATCCTTCGGCGGACCCGAACGATGGCCGGACACGGGTCCGCGCTTGTCGCCGTCGCGCGGCGCTCCCCCTCGAGGCGGACCGTCGCGGCGCGGCGCATCGGCGAAGAACTGCCGCTCGTCGGGACGCTCCGGCCGTTCGCGGCGGCGCTGGTCGCGGCGCTCGCGCTCCTGCTGGCGCTGACGCTCGCGCTGTTCCTCGCGCTCGCGCACGAAGCGCGGCTTCACCGAGAAGCTGTGCGGGCCGTTCTCTTCCGTCGGCGGATGCACGCGGTAGCCCAGCCCGCGCAGCACATTCGCCATCTCCGGCTCCGAGCAGCCGACCAGCGACATCATCTGCGGCGTGGCGCGGAAATGGCCCGGCAGCAGCGGCTTGGGCTCTGCCGGCTTCGCTTTTTGAGGGGCGGGCTCCTCGGCCGTCGCGTCTTCGGGCTTGGCCTCTTCAGCCGGGGCGGCTTCGGCCGTGGTTTCCTCGACGGGCGCGGCGACTTCGGCGACGGGCTCGGCGGGCGCTTCGACGGCCGGTTCTGCCTCTGCCGGCGCCGGTTCCTCGACGACGGCTTCAGGCGCTGCGACCTCGGCCGTGGGCTCGTTTTCGCCGAAGGCGGCGGCGACGATCGCCCATTCGCTGATCTCGCTGTCGGAGGCCGGTGCGGGAATGCCGGGTGCGGCTTCGTTCGTCGCCGGCGCTTCCGGCTTCTTCTCGGCCCGGTTCTCGGCCTGGCGGGTTTCCTGCTGCGCCCGGCGCGCCGATTCGCGGCTGTCGCGCACGGCGGCGCGGGCCATGGCGGCCAGGCGCTCGACCATGTCGGCGCGGATGGCGTGGTCGCCCAGCGGCACGTAGCCGATGGCGGCGTAGAAATCGCGCTCCGCATCGCGCGGCAGATCCATCGAGGTGCGGCCCTCGGCCGGCAGCGGCGGGATGGTGTCGCGGTTCTTCGCCACCATCCAGAGACCGGCGCGCAGCCGGATCGGCACCGGCTTCAGCATGCTCGGGAAATAGAGCGAGAACACGCCCACGCGCACGCCGAGCCGCGCCAGGGCCTTGCGGTCCTCCTCGCCGAGCTCGCTGAGCTGCTGCTCGATCGGCCGGCGCGGCAGGACGCCCAGATGCTCGCAGAGCTGGAAGATCACGCCGCGCGCGCCCGCCGGCAGCTCCGCCGTGGCGCGGGCGTCCATCAATTCCGAGAGGCCGAGGCGAATGCGCGTCTCGACCCAGGTCGCCGCGCGCTTGCGGACTTCCTCGCGCGCCGGGCCGTCGAGCAGATCGGAGGCCAGCGCCTCGACCTTGGGCGCGAGCACGTCGCCGCTCGGCAGCAGCCGCGCCACGGGACCGCCGCCCCAGCAGATACGGAGCTGCGCGTCGAACACCAGCTCGCCGTCGGGCGATTGGGCGAAGGCCTGCAGGCGCGCGGGCAGATCCGTGCGCAGCGCGCGCAGCGCCGCCGCCATCACCGCCTTCTGATCGGCATGGCCTTCCGTCGCGTCGGGAACGAAGCGGAAGCCCTCGATGCGTCCGAGATGCTCGCCCTCGACCGTGACCTCGCCCGCTTCGGCGACCGACGTCGTCATTTCACCCTCATCGCGCAATCTTCGTACAAGCAGCGCCGCCCGTCTATCGACAAACCTTTGCGTGAGCCGCTGGTGCAATACATCGGACAGCTTGTCCTCGATAGCCCTCGCGCGCTCCTGCCAGTGTGTCGCGCGCTGGATCCAGTCGGCGCGATGCGAAATGTAGGTCCAGGTCCGCACATGGGCGATCCGTGTCATCAATGTGTCGATGTCGCCATCGAATCGCTCCAGTCTCTTCACGTGACCGTCGATCCAGTCCTCCGGCAGCCGCTCGCCGCCCTGCGTGAGATGCTGGAAGAGCTGGCCGAGCAGCGCGGTATGCTCCTCGGTCATGGTCTTGCGGAAATCGGGGACCTGGCAGACGTCCCAAAGAAGTTTCACTCGGCCCGGCGCGTGCAACCGCGGCAGGAATTCCGAATGCTGGCCCAGCGTCTGCAGTGCCAGCTGGTCGTCCTGCTCGCGCACGCGCTGGAGCGTGGCGTGCTGCGGCGGCCGGTTCAGCGAGGCGATGAGCGCGGGCACCGAGCGGAAATCGAGCTCGCTGTTGCGCCACTGCACCTCGCGCAACGGATCGAAGTGATGGTTCTCGATCGCCTCGACCGTCTCCGGATCGAGCCCGCCGACATCGATGGTCGTGCCGAAGGTGCCGTCGTTCATGTGCCGGCCGGCGCGGCCCGCGATCTGCGCCAGCTCTACGTCGCGCAGCGGCCGGGTCTTGCGGCCGTCGTATTTCCGCAACGAGGCGAACCAGACATGGTTCACGTCCATGTTGAGGCCCATGCCGATCGCATCGGTCGCGACCAGGTAGTCGACGTCGCCCGACTGGAACATCTCGACCTGCGCGTTGCGCGTGCGCGGGCTGAGCGCGCCCATGACGATCGCCGTGCCGCCGCTCTGGCGGCGGATCAGCTCGGCGATGGCATAGACCTCGTTGGCCGAGAAGCCCACGACCGCCGAGCGGCGCGGCAGGCGCGTCGCCTTCTTCGGCCCGACATAGGTGAGCTTGGAGAAGCGCGGCCGCGCCACGACGTCGAGATCGGGCAGCAGGCGATTGAGCACGGGCCGGATCGTGTCGGCGCCCAGCAGCATGGTCTCGTTCAGTCCGCGCGCGTTTAGGATGCGGTCGCTGAAGAAGTGGCCGCGCTCGGGATCGGCGGCCATCTGCACCTCGTCGACGGCGAGGAAGGAGACCGGCCGGTCGAGCGGCATGGATTCGACGGTGCAGACGAAGTAGCGCGCGCTCGGCGGCGCGATCTTCTCCTCGCCGGTGATCAGCGCCACTTGCGCGGCACCCTTCTCGCGCACGATGCGGTCGTAGTTCTCGCGCGCGAGCAGCCTGAGCGGAAAGCCGATCATGCCGGACTCGTGTCCCAGCATGCGTTCGATCGCGAGGTAGGTCTTGCCGGTATTGGTCGGCCCGAGGACGGCGGTCAGGCGACCGCCGGAGGCGCTGGCGAGCGACATTGGGGCCACCTTCGCAAGCGGCCGTGGCGGAAGCAAGGCTCGCAGAGTATGACCGGCATATGAAGATTTGCATCGTGGGCGCGGGTGCGGTTGGCGGCATGATCGGCGCGCGGCTCGCCATGGCCGACGCGGGCGCGGTGAGCGCGCTGGCGCGCGGCGAGACGCTGGAGGCCTTGCGCACGCGCGGCTGGCGGCTGAAGCAGGGCGGCACGCTCTCTTCGACGCCGGTCGCCGCCGCGTCGAACGACGGGCGCGAATTGGGGCCGCAGGATCTGGTGGTCGTCGCGGTCAAGGCGCCGGCCATGCGCGAGGTGGCCAAGAGCATCGGGCCGCTGCTCGGCTCCGGGACGATCGTGCTGCCGGCGATGAACGGCGTGCCGTGGTGGTTCGCCGAGGGGTTGGCGAGCGTCGATCCGGGCGGCGAGATCGCGCGTGCGATTCCGATCGCGCACGTCATCGGCTGCGTCGTGCATTTGAGCGCCGCCACCGAAGCGCCGGGCGTGGTTCAGCATCGCAACGGCATGGGCCTCATCATCGGCGAGCCCGGCGGCCAATCGACGCCGCGCCTCAGGAAGGTGCACGAGACGCTGAGCACGGCGGGCTTCGACGTCACCTCCTCGCCGAACATCCGTCACGACATCTGGTACAAGCTCTGGGGCAACATGACGATGAACCCGGTGTCGGCGCTGACCGGCGCCACGGGCGATCGCATGCTCGACGATCTTCTGGTGCGCGCCTTCTGCTCGGCCGCGATGCTGGAAGCCTCGGCGATCGGCGCGCGCATCGGCTGCACCATCGACCAGGATCCCGAGGCTCGCCATGCGCTGACGCGCGAGCTCGGCGCCTTCAAGACCTCGATGCTGGTCGATGCCGAGCGCGGCCGCCCGCTGGAGCTCGACGCCATCGTCACCGCCGTGCACGAGCTCGGCAAGCGCACCGGCGTGCCGACGCCGAACATCGATGCACTGCTCGGCCTGACGCGCCTGTTCGCGCGCTCGCGCGGGCTCTATCCCCTCTAGCCCGTCGTCCGCGGCTCGAGCTTGTTGCAGCCGAGCATGCCGCCCTGATCGGCGCGCTGGACCAGCACGGCGACGCCCTGGCCCGGCATGAAGCGATCGGCCGGCACGTGCCAGTGCGCCGCCTCGCCGTTCCAGCGCGCGACGGTCTCGAAGCGGCGCACGACGTTGAAGTTGTCGAGCGTGCGGCCGTCATTCTCGCCCCGGTGCACCGGCGTCGCATGATGGCGGTCGTAGACGGCGAGCACGATGTCGGCCGGAGCGTCGAGCGGGAAGGCGGCGATCAGGATCGTGAGCGAGCCGTCGTCGGCGCGCGCCATTTCCGGCGTCGCGCGCCGGGGCGAACGCTGGCGGGCCTCGGCCAGCAGTGCCTCGATCGAGCCCGGGGCCACGCCCGCGTCGTGGGCGATGCCGTCCACGACCATCTCGGGCGTGTAGACATAGCGCTGCTTCAGCGACCGGGCATAGGCGTGCTGGCGCGCCGTCGTCTCCTTGGTGGCGAAGCGGTCCTTCCAGCCGATGTAGTCCCAGTAGTCGACATGGAACGAGAGCGCGACGATGTCGGGCCGGCCCGCGAGCTGGCCGAGCCGCGCGTCGGCCGGCGGGCAGGAGCTGCAGCCTTGCGACGTGAAAAGCTCGATGGCCCATGGTCCATTGGAGGGACCGTCGCTCTGGGCGAGCGCCGGTGTGGCGGCCAAGGCAGCGGTTCCGACCAGGGCGGCGCGGCGGGAAAGCATGCTCCCAACATGGGCGGGGTCGCCGGGCCCGGCCAATCAACAAACGGTTAGACTCGTCGAATGTAACAATATAACAATTCAGCCGTCATGCATGGACGCCTCTCGCCTGGAACCGCCTTGCTCGCCATGAGCGCGCCGCAGCGCATTGCCTGGGCGTTGGCCGTGTCGGCGGTGCTTTGGCTCGCCGTCTGGTGGGCGCTGTGAGCGCGGCGCTCCGCCTGACCGACGTGACGGTGAGCTACGACCGGCATCCGGCGGTGCACCACGTCTCGGCCGAGATCGCCTCGGGCGAGATGACGGCGCTGGTCGGCCCCAACGGCGCGGGCAAGAGCACGCTGCTCAAGGCGCTGCTCGGCCTCGCCCCGCACATCGAGGGGCGCATCGAATGCGCGGCCAAGCGCATCGCCTATCTGCCGCAGCAGGCCGAGATCGATCGCAGCTTCCCCATCTCCGTGCTCGACACGGTCCTGCTCGGCCGCTGGTCGCGCTTCGGCGGCTTTGGCGCGGCGAAGAATGCCGACATCCACGACGCGCAGCATGCCATCGAAGCGGTGGGCCTCGGCGGTTTCGAGCGCCGGCCGATCGACACGCTCTCGGTCGGCCAGTTCCAGCGCGTGCTGTTCGCGCGGCTCCTGCTGCAGGACGCCGATCTCGTCCTGCTGGACGAGCCCTTCGCCGCGATCGACGCCAAGACCGTCGCCGACCTGATGGCGCTGGTGCGGCGCTGGCGCGAGGAGAAGCGGACAGTCGTGGCCGTCCTGCACGATCTCGACCAGGTGCGCCGCGAGTTTCCTCATTCGATGCTGCTCGCCCGCGAGCTGGTCGATGCGGGACCAACCGAGCGCGTCCTGTCATCGGAGAATCTCCTGCGCGCGCGGGCGATGGCCGAGGCGTGGGACGATCACGCCGCCGCCTGCGACGTGCCGATGAAGCTCGCGGGTTGATGTACGACCTGCTGATCGCGCCCTTCGCCGATTTCGGCTTCATGCGGCGCGCGCTTATCGCGATCCTCGCCCTGTCGCTGGGCGGCGGCTCGATCGGCGTGTTCCTGATCCTGCGCCGCATGAGCCTGATGGGCGACGCGCTCGGGCACGCGCTGCTGCCCGGTGCGGCACTGGGCTTCCTGCTGGGCGGCCTGTCGTTGCCGGCGATGAGCCTCGGCGGCTTCTTCGCGGGCCTGCTGACCGCGCTTGCCTCGGGCGCGATCGCGCGTTTCACCTCCATGCGCGAGGATGCGAGCTTCGCCGCGGCCTATCTCACCTCGCTGGCGCTCGGCGTGCTGATCGTCTCCCTGCGCGGTTCGGCGGTCGACCTGATGAACATCCTGTTCGGCGCCATCCTCGGCATCGACGACACCGCGCTCTACCTCGTGGTCGGCACGACGACGGCGACCTTGGTCGGCCTCGCCGCGATCTATCGCCCGCTGGTCGTCGAGTGCTTCAATCCGGGCTTCCTCGCCGCCATGGGCGTCAGGGGCGCGCTCTACCACTATCTGTTCCTGGCGCTTGCCGTGCTGAACATGGTCGCGGCCTTCCAGGCGCTGGGCACCTTGATGGCGCTGGGGCTGATGCTGCTGCCCGCCGTCGCCGCCTCCTTCTGGGCGCGCGAGGTCTGGTCGATGACGGCGATCGCGGCGCCCATGGCCTTCCTGTCGGGCGCGCTCGGTTTGCTGGTCTCCTTCCATGCCGGCCTGCCGTCGGGGCCGGTGATCGTGCTGATGGCGAGCCTCTGCTTTCTCGCCTCGCTGCTCTTCGGCACGCGCGCCTCGATCCGCGCAAGGCTGTCGCATCCCGCGCATCTTCGCGGTTAAGCTCCCGCCATGGCACTCGATACCAACGGCCAGGTCGCGCTGGCGGGCTTTGCGATTGGAGTCGGCTTCGGCGCCTTGGCGCGCTGGTCGGGCTTCTGCCTGCGCGGCGCCGTCGAGGATGCGCTCACGACGGCCAACGCGCCCCGGCTGCGCGGCTTCCTCCTGGCCATGGTCGTGGCGCTCGTCGCGACGCAGGCGCTTGTATTGACCGGTCGCCTCGATCTCTCGAAGGCGGTCGTGCTGCCGGCGAGTCTCTTCTGGGGCGGCGCGATCTTGGGCGGCGCATTGTTCGGCATCGGCATGGTGCTGACGGGCGGCTGCGGCACGCGCATGCTGGTGCTGGCGGCGGGCGGCAATCTGCGCTCGGTGATCGTCTTCCTGCTGTTCGGCCTCGTGGCCTATGCCACCGTGCGCGGCGTGCTGGCGCCCATGCGCGCGGCGATGATGGATGCCAGCTCGGTGACACTCGGCCATCAGACCTTGCCGCTCGCCGCAGGCATCGTGTTCGTCGTGGCCGCGCTCGCCTTCGTCGCCTGGAAGCGCGTGCCGGCACGCCATCTGATCGCCGGCGCCTTGATCGGCTTGCTGGTGCCGCTGGGCTATCTCGCCACCGCCGTGCTGGGTGGCGATGAGTTCGATCCCGTCACCGTCGAGAGCGTCAACGTCACGCGAGGCGGCGGCGATGCGCTGGTCTATCTGCTCACCTTCACCGGCGCCAAGCTCAACTTCGGCATCGCTTTCGTGGCCGGCATCTTCGTGGGCGCGCTCGCCGTCGTGGGTCTCAGGCGCGACTTCAGGCTGGTCGGCTTCGAGCAGCCGGCCGACATGCTGCGCTACGCCTTGGGCGCCGCGCTGATGGGCGTGGGCGGCGTGATGGCGCTGGGCTGCACGGTCGGCAACGGGCTGACGGGCATTGCCTCGCTTGCGCCGACGTCGTTCATTGCGGTCCCCGCGATGGTGCTCGCCGCCGCGGCAACGATGAAAGGGAGGCAGCGATGAGCAAGCTGCAGACGCTCAAGGCCAACAACATCCATATGCGCTACGCCGAGGAGGGCAGCGGGCCGCTGGTCCTGTTCTGTCACGGCTGGCCGGAGAGCTGGTACTCCTGGCGCCATCAGCTGAAGGCCGTGAGCGCGGCGGGCTTCCGCTGCGTCGCGCCCGACATGCGCGGTTACGGCGGCACCGAGGCGCCCGAGGGCATCGACCAGTACACCTTGCTGAATCTCGTGGGCGACATGGTCGAGCTGGTGAAGGCGCTCGGCGAGAGCAAGGCCACCATCGTCGGCCACGACTGGGGGGCACCGGTCGCCTGGCACTCCGCGCTCTTGCGGCCCGATCTCTTCACCGCCGTTTGCGGCATGAGCGTGCCCTATTCGCCGCCGGGCTATATCGACATCCTGACCGCGCTGGAGAAGCTCGGCATCACCGACTTCTACCTGCAGTACTTCCAGAAGCCCGGCGTCGCCGAGGCCGAGCTGCAGGCCGACATCAAGGGCGCGCTGCGCCGGCTCTACTACACCGCGAGCGGCGATCTCGACGACGAGAAGAAAGGCTTCGGCCGCCTGCCGCACGGCAATCTGCTGGGCAACACCGCCAACCCCGAGTCACAGCCCAAGTGGCTCACCGAAGCCGATCTCGACTACTTCACGCAGGAATTCTCGCGCACCGGCTTCCGCGGCGGCTTGAGCTGGTATCGCAATCTCCGGCGCAACTGGGAGCTCAGCGGTGCCTGGCGCGGCCAGCCGATCCGCCAGCCCTCGCTGTTCATCGCCGGCAGCCGCGACGGCGTGCTGCGCTTTCCCGCCGCGAAGGCGCAGCTCGAGGCCTATCCGAAGACGCTGCCGGGCTTGCGCGGCAGCCACATCATCGACGGCGCCGGCCACTGGATCCAGCAGGAGCGGCCCGACGAGGTGAACCGTCTGCTGATCGAGTTCCTCAAGGGGACCGCGGGCCTCTAGGCCCGCTCATGATTCTGAGGCGGGCCTGGAGGCCCGCGGTCCGAAGACTATTTCTTCTCCTCGAACTTCAGCGCGGCGCCGTTCATGCAGTAGCGGTCGCCGGTGGGCTGCGGGCCGTCGGGGAAGAGGTGGCCGAGATGGCCGCCGCACTTGGCGCAGGTCACCTCGGTGCGGACCATGCCGTGGCTGGTATCGCTCGCGGTCTCGACGGCATCGTCCTTGGCCGCCCAGAAGGACGGCCAGCCCGAGCCGCTCTCATACTTGGTCTTGCTGTCGAACAGCGGCTCGCCGCAGCCGGCGCAATGGAAAACGCCGGTGCGCTTCTCATTGTTCAGCGGGCTGGAGAAGGGCCGCTCGGTGCCGGAGCAGCGGAGCACGTGGTGCTGCAGCGGATCGAGTTCCTTCTGCCACTCGGCGTCGCTCTTTTCGATCTTGTCGGTCATGGAAACCTCCGCTGCCAATCTGGCGATGATCCCGTTTCAAACAAGGGCGCGCAACTCGTTGGTGGCGACCGAGAGCATGGCGAGGTCGAGCTGGCCCGCGGCCCCAAGCTCCTCCTTCAGCCGGTCGATGCGCTCCAGCGCGATCCGGCGCGGCTCGCTCCACCGCGCCAGCGCCGCCTCGGCATCGCCACAGCCTTGCGGGCCCGCCGCGCGCAGCGCCGAGCCCAAAAGGTCGGCATGCAGGTTGGCGAGCTCGTCGAGCATGGAGATGGCGGCCTGCGAAGGCCATAGCCCCTCGCGCGGCAGCTTCTGCGCCGCCGTGCCGAGGCTCGCGAGCGACAGCCGCTCGCCCAGCCGGAAGTAGATGCGCGCCGCCTCCTCGATGCTGCAGCCATTGGCGCGCGCCGCCAGCATGAGGTCGCCCGCGCCCGCCAGCGTCTCGAGCGACGCGGCCTTGCGCGCGGTGGTCGCCGGCGCGCCCATGGCCTCGAAGCCCGCCGCGCGTTCGGCCAAAGCCGCGCTCTCCGCCTCGCCGATCAGCGAGGCCGGCAGGTCGCCCAGGGCCGCTACGGCCGCGCCGAGCTGCTCGGTGGCCGCCAGCGTGTCGAGCGGCTGCGGCAGGCGGCGCAAGGTCCATTGGACCACGCGCGTCAGGAAGCGCTGCGAGGCGACCAGCATGCGGATCTGCGCCTCGGCCTTGAGCGCCTCGTCCAGCGCCTCGACCTCGCCCCAGAGGTCGCGGATCTTCCAGGCGTCGCGCACCACGGCGAAGGCGCGCGCGATGGCGGCGGCGCCGGCACCGGTGCGCTGCTCGATGTTGCGCACGAAGGTCGGCCCGCAGCGGTTCACGAGAGAGTTCACGACCTGGAGCGTCGCGATCTCGCGGCGCAGGCGATGGCGGCGGATCTCGCCGTCGAACTTTTGCTGAAGCGTCGTCGGGAAATAGCGGATCAGCTCGCCTTCCAGCAGCGGATCGTCGGGCAGGTCCGAGTCGAGGATCTGCTCGGTGAGATCGATCTTGGCGTAGGCCAGCAGCACCGAAAGCTCCGGCCGCGTCGACCACTGCCGCGCAGTCGCGCGCGCGCGCATGGCGTCGGTGCCGGGCAGGAACTCGACGGCGCGGTCGAGCTTGCCCTGGCGCTCCAGCGCCCGCATGAAGCGCTCCAGCCGATCGTGCTCTTCGGCGGCCTGCGCCTCGGCGACGCTGATCGCCTGGCTCTGCTGGTAATTGTGGCGCAGCACCAGCGCGCCGACCTCGTCGGTCATGGAGAACAGAAGCGGTTCGCGGTCGGCCACGCGGCCGATCGCGATCTTGATGTTGACCTCGTGGTCGGAGGTGTCGACGCCCGCCGAATTGTCGAGCGCATCGGTGTTGATCTTGCGGCCGGCCAGCGCGGCCTCGATGCGGCCCTTCTGCGTGAAGCCGAGATTGGCACCCTCGCCGATCACCTTGGCGCGGATGTCGGCGGCGTTGATGCGCAGCGCATCGTTGGCGCGGTCGCCCGCATCGGCATTGCTCTCGCTCGAGGCCTTCACATAGGTGCCGATGCCGCCGAAATAGAGCAGATCGACCGGCGCCTTCAGGATGGCGCGCATCAGGTCGACCGGCGCCACAGTCGGCTCCTCGATGCCCAGCACGGCGCGCGCCTCGGCCGAGAGGGCGATCGACTTGGCGGCGCGATCGTAGATGTCGCCGCCCGCCGACAGCAGCGCACGGTCGTAGTCCATCCATGACGAGCGCGGCAGGTCGAACATGCGCTTGCGCTCGGCCCAGCTCGTGGCCGGATCGGGTGACGGATCGATGAAGATGTGGCGATGGTCGAAGGCCGCCACCAGCTTGGTCTCCTTCGACAGAAGCATGCCGTTGCCGAACACGTCGCCCGACATGTCGCCGACGCCGACCGCGAGGAAGGGCGTTCGCTGGATATCGGTGCCGAGCTCGCGGAAATGACGCTTCACCGATTCCCACGCGCCGCGCGCGGTGATGCCCATCTTCTTGTGGTCGTAGCCCACCGAGCCGCCGGAGGCGAAGGCGTCGTCGAGCCAGAAGCCGTAATCGTGGGCGATGCCGTTCGCGATGTCGGAGAAGGTGGCCGTGCCCTTGTCGGCCGCGACCACGAGATAGGGATCGTCGCTATCCCAGCGTACGACGTTCGCGGGCGGCACCACCGCGCCGTCGGGGCCGAGATTGTCGGTGATGTCGAGCATCCCGCGCATCAGGGTCTGGTAGCAGGCGATGCCCCCGGCCTGGACCTGCTCGCGCGTGCCGTTCACGGGCGGGTTCTTCACGTAGAAGCCGCCCTTCGATCCCACCGGCACGATCACGGCGTTCTTCACCATCTGGGTCTTCATCAGGCCCAGGATCTCGGTGCGATAGTCCTCGCGCCGGTCCGACCAGCGGATGCCACCGCGTGCCACCCGGCCGCCGCGCAGGTGAATGCCCTCCATGCGCGGGCTGTTCACGAAGATCTCGACCAGCGGGCGCGGCGCCGGCAGCTCGTCGATCTTGCGGCTGTCGATCTTGAAGGAGATCCACTCCTTCTCGAGCCAGTAGTTGGTGCGCAAGGTGCAGTGCACGGCGTTCAGCAGGCGCCGCAGGATGCGGTCCTCGTCGAGCGTGGTGACGGCTTCGAGGCCGGTCGCGAGACGGGTTTCGATCTCCTCGCCCTTGGCCTGTCGCGAGTCGCCCGGAGCCGGATCGAAGCGCGCGATGAACAGCTCCACGATGCCGCGCGCGATCGCGGGGTAGGCGACCAGCACGCGCTCCATATAGTCCTGGCTGAACGGCAGGCCGGCCTGGCGCAGATACTTCACGTAGCCGCGCAGCATCGCGACCTCGCGCCAGGCGAGGCCCGCAGCCAGCACCAGCTTGTTCAGCCCGTCATCCTCGAGCGCCCCCGACCAGACCTTCTGCACGGCTTCGGTGAAGCGGCTGCCGACCTGCGCGAGATCGACGGCTGACTTGTCGGCCGTCTCGACGCTCAGCACCTGCAGCGCCACGGCCTGCTCTCCCTGGCCCAGCAGGAACGGCGCTTCGCTCAGCACGCGCAGGCCGAGATTCTCGGCGGGCGGCAGGACATCGGACAGCGCCAGCGGCTCCTTCGGGTGGAAGAGACGCACCGTGAAGCGATGCGGCGGCTGGCCGGGCCGGCGGCTCAGGCGCACGTCGAAACGGCCGCTCTGCAGCGGCTCGATGTCGGCCATGGCCTGGGCGGCGTCGAACGTGTCGCGATAGACCGGCGTGAACCAGTCGCGCCATTGCCGGAAGGCGGCGCGGCCCTCGGCCTCGCCCAGCTTCTCCTGCAGCGCGCGGCGCAGGCGATCGCTCCACGAGGTCGCGGCATCGGCAAGCTGGTGCTCGATCTCGCCCAGATCGGGCGTCGGGCTGTCGGGCCGGTCGAGCTTCAGCGTATAGAGCGCCTGGGCGAGCGCCGACTCGGTGCTGCCCGAGCCCGTGATCGACGTCACCGTGCCGTGCCAGGCGGCCTGGAGAATCTCGCTGAAGCGCTCGCTCAAGGCCGCGTCGAAGCGCTCGCGCGGCGCGAAGACCAGGCAGGAGGCGAAGCGGCCGACGGCATCGCGGCGCACGAACAGGGCCACGCGACGGCGCTCCTGCAGCTGCAGGATGCCGATCGCGTGCTCGTAGAGAGTGTCGGGATCGATCTGGAACAGCTCGTCGCGGGGATAGGCTTCGAGGATCGCCAGCAGCGCCTTGCCGTCATGGCTGTCGGGATCGAGGCCGGCGCGCTGCACCACGCGGTCGACCCGCTCGCGCAGCAGCGGCACGTCCTCCGCCATGGCGTGGTAGGCGCCCGAGGTGAAGAGGCCGACCAGCCGGCGCTCGCCGGTGACCCGGCCGTCGGCGTCATGCGTCTTCACGATCACGCAATCCATGCCGCCGGTGCGATGGACCAGCGCCGCGCGGTCGGTCTTCACGATCATCAGCTTCTGCGGACCGCGCGCGAAGCGGGCCATCGCCTCGCCGCCGCCCAGCCCGGCGTCGAACAGCCGGATCTCGTCGCGCCGCAGGATGCCCAGGGCCGATCCGGGGATCAGCTCGTAGCGCAGGCCGGCCGCCTGGCTCGCATCGTCGGCGTAGCGATAGCGGCGATAGCCCAGGAAGGTGAAGTTGTTGGCCTCGAGCCAGCGCAGGAACTCCTGCTGCTCGGCGAATTCCGGCCCGTTGGCCGGCGCGAGATCGTCGATCGCATCGAGGCAGGCCTGGCGCATGGAACGCCAGCCCTCGACGGCCAGCCGCACTTCGGCGAGCACGCGCGTCAGCGAAGCGGCGAGATCGTCGAGCAGCACGGGATCGGCCTGGCGGTCGATCTCGATATGCATCAGCGATTCGCGGCGCGAATCGGGCGTGCTCGCGTCGGCCGCGACGTCGACCAGGTCGCCATCGAGATCGCGGCGCACGGCCATCACCGGATGGGCCAGCAGATGGACGCCGATCTCCCGGCGATTGAGCTCGTTGGCGACCGAATCGACGAGGAACGGCATGTCGTCGTTCACGATCTGCACGATCGTGTGGCGGCTCTCGAAGCCGTGGCTCGCGACAGTGGGATTGAAGGTGCGGACCTTGGCGACCTGCGGCAGGCGCCGGCGGGCGAAGGCGAGAAGCGACGTGGCGGCGAGGGCGCGCTGCTCGGCCGGGGCGGCGACGAGGTCCTTGTCGGCGACCCGTTCGTAGAGGCGGCGGGCGAAGTGGGCCGCCTCCTCGCCACCTGACGGGCTGAACGAAGCGGCGCAGATGGCATCCAGTCCATAAACGCGGCCTGCTGCTGCTGTCGCCATCGGCTTTTCCTTGGACTTCTGGTCGAGGTCGGGGCGTCGGTCGGATGGTACGCCGTCCCATGACAATCTGGCGACGGGAGTCGCCGATGCCAGAAGTGCCTATCGCATCGGCCCTTCTGTGCAGGGTGCCCGCGACATGCGGCGTTTTGGTTGGCGTTTCTGTTTCGGGCCCACGGATTCCCTGCAGAAGCGCGTTTTGTTCTCCTCTTTTTGCTGCATGTGCGAAGGTATGTGCACGACCAATTAAGTCAAAATTTGGGAACTATTTTTTTAGCCTTTATCAATGACTTAAGTAGGAATTCTTCAGATTCACCCGCTGTTTATAAAAATCGAAATGACACGTTCGGAGACTCCCGTATCATCAAGGAATAGTGGGGACCGGAAAAACCGCCCCAATACGTAGGTGTCCTCCACAAACTGTGTTTTCCACAGATGTGGACAAAAAGAAAAAGGGGGCCGCAAGTGTTTGATGTCGTTCAAGTTCGCAGCGGTGCGCGCGTTGTTACCGATTCCTCCCGGGACGCCCGCCTGACAGCCTTCGGGAAAGCTACCCTCAGCGACCGGTATTTGATGCCGGGCGAATCCTATCAGGACATGTTTGCCCGTGTCGCCTCGGCCTATGCCGACGACGAGGCGCATGCCCAGCGCATCTACGACTACATCTCGAACCTCTGGTTCATGCCCGCGACGCCCGTCCTGTCGAACGGCGGTACCTCGCGCGGCCTGCCGATCTCGTGCTTCCTGAACGAGGCCAACGATTCGCTGGAAGGCATCGTCGGTCTCTGGAACGAGAATGTCTGGCTGGCGGCGCGCGGCGGCGGCATCGGCTCCTACTGGGGCAACCTGCGCTCGATCGGCGAGAAGGTCGGCATGAACGGCAAGACGTCAGGCGTCGTGCCCTTCATCCGCGTCATGGACTCGCTCACCCTCGCGATCAGCCAGGGCTCGCTGCGCCGCGGCTCGGCCGCGGTGTATCTGCCGGTCAATCATCCCGAGATCGAGGAGTTCATCGAGATCCGCCGCCCGACCGGCGGCGATCCCAACCGCAAGGCGTTGAACCTGCATCACGGCCTTCTCATCAGCGACGCCTTCATGCGCGCCGTCGAGAATGACGAGGAATGGGCGCTGCTGTCGCCCAAGGACAAGAAGGTGCAGCGCACGGTTTCCGCCCGTGCGCTCTGGATCCGCATCCTGACGGCCCGCGTCGAGACCGGCGAGCCGTACCTGATTTTCGTCGATCACGTGAACAAGGCGCTGCCCGAGCATCACAAGCTGGCGGGCCTCGAGGTCAAGACCTCGAACCTGTGCAGCGAGATCACCTTGCCGACCGGCGTCGACAAGTACGGCAAGCAACGCACGGCCGTGTGCTGCCTCAGCTCCCTGAACCTCGAGACCTACCTCGAGTGGCATGAGCATCCGACCTTCATCGAGGACGTGATGCGCTTCCTCGACAACGTCCTGCAGGGCTTCATCGACACCGCCGGCACCGACTTCGCCAAGGCGACCTACGCCGCCATGCGCGAGCGCTCGGTCGGTCTCGGCGTCATGGGCTTCCACTCCTTCCTGCAGCAGAACAACATCCCGCTCGAATCGGTGATGGCGAAGGTGTGGAACAAGAAGATGTTCAAGCACATCCGCAGCCATTGCGACGCGGCCTCGGAGAAGCTCGCCGACGAGCGCGGCGCCTGCCCGGACGCGGCCGACTACGGCATCAAGGAACGCTTCAGCCACAAGCTCGCGATCGCGCCCACGGCCTCGATCTCGATCATCTGCGGCGGCGCCTCGGCCGGCATCGAGCCGTCGGCGGCCAACGTCTACAATCACAAGACGCTGTCGGGCAGCCACGTCGTGCGCAACCCGTATCTCGAGAAGGTGCTCGAGCAGAAGGGCCGCAACGACGAGGACACCTGGACCTCGATCACCACGACCAAGGGCTCGGTGCAGCATCTCGACTGCCTCGACGACCACGAGAAGGCCGTGTTCAAGACCGCCTTCGAGCTCGACCAGCGCTGGCTGGTGGAGCACGCGGCCGACCGCACGCCCTATATCTGCCAGAGCCAATCGCTGAACCTCTTCCTGCCGGCCGACGTGCACAAGCGCGACCTGCACCAGATCCACATGATGGCCTGGAAGCGCGGCGTGAAGAGCCTCTACTACTGCCGCTCCATGTCCATCCAGCGCGCCGACGTGGTGTCGAACGACGCCGTCGTGATCGGCGACCAGGCCCTCACCGCCCCTTCTACCGGCGCCCCCGTGACTCTGCCGATCGGCACTCCGCCGGCGGCAGAGTCCAACAACTACGAAGAGTGTTTGAGCTGCCAGTGAGACGTCGCTGCTGACGGGCTGCCGCCCGGCAGCCCTTCAACCGCCAGCAGATTGTCCGTGC
Source organism: Reyranella sp. (assembly GCA_035501235.1). Classification (GTDB taxonomy): domain Bacteria; phylum Pseudomonadota; class Alphaproteobacteria; order Reyranellales; family Reyranellaceae; genus Reyranella. Next base: position 2,993 of record DATJWN010000060.1, on the reverse strand, counting down.
CATGTCCCTTCTCGACGCCAAGCCGATCTACAAGCCGTTCCATTATCCGTGGGCCTACGATGCCTGGCTGACGCAGCAGCGCATCCACTGGCTGCCCGAGGAAGTGCCGCTGGCCGACGACGTGAAGGACTGGCGCAACAAGCTCAGCGACAGCGAGCGCCATCTGCTGACGCAGATCTTCCGCTTCTTCACCCAGGCCGATGTCGAGGTGAACAACTGCTACATGCGGCACTACAGCCGCGTCTTCAAGCCGACCGAAGTGCAGATGATGCTGGCCGCCTTCTCTGCCATGGAGACAGTGCATGTCGCGGCCTACAGCCACCTGCTCGACACGATCGGCATGCCGGAGACGGAGTACTCCGCCTTCCTCACCGTCAAGGAGATGAAGGACAAGTACGACTATATGCAGGGCTTCAACGTCGATTCGAAGGCCGATATCGCCAAGACCCTCGCTGTATTCGGCGCCTTCACCGAGGGCCTGCAGCTCTTCGCCTCCTTCGCGATGCTGATGAACTTCCCGCGCTTCAACAAGATGAAGGGCATGGGCCAGATCGTGACCTGGTCGGTGCGCGACGAGACGCTGCACTGCAACTCGATCGTGAAGCTCTTCCGCACCTTCATCCAGGAGAACCCCGAGGTCTGGACCGAGGAGCTGCAGCGCGAGATCTACGTCGCCTGCTCGACCATCGTCGACCACGAGGACGCCTTCATCGACCTCGCCTTCGAGCTCGACGGCATCGAGGGCATGACCGCGACCGACGTGAAGCGCTACATCCGCTTCATCGCCGACCGCCGCCTGATCCAGCTCGGCCTGCAGCCGATCTACGCCAAGGACGCGAAGAACCCGCTGCCCTGGATGGACCAGATGCTGAACGCGGTCGAGCACACCAACTTCTTCGAGAACCGCGCGACGGAATACTCGAAGGCTTCCACGCGCGGCACATGGGACGAAGCGTTCAGCTGAAGAGCGGCGCGAACCGCCTCATCGCCGCCTGGGTGATCGCCTCGACCTTGTTCGTCGTGGCGATCAGCATCGTCCGCGCCTTCATGTAGCTGCGACTACGGTTGCCGGCCAGATTGCGCGCGGATAGCGGCGGCCGTTGAGCAGCGCGCCGAGGAAGGTCGGGCGCACAGCATAGGCGTAGATCGGCAGGAGCAGGGCCACCGTCGCGATCAGGATCAGGGGCGCGACGATCAGCGCGGACAGGGCTGCGTGGAGGGTCAGGAGCTGCAGCGCCAGGATCACCGGCAGGTGCGCGAGATAGATGAAGTAGGACGAGTCGCAGAGATAGCGCCAGAGCGGGCTGTGGCCCGAGCCATAGCGCAGGAACAGCCCGGTGATGCCGAAGATCAGGCACCACATGGCGACCGCCAGCACCGCGCGGAAGAGATGGAAGGTCATGCCCGTCCGCGGGGCCCATATGAGCAGCGCGACATAGGTGAGGCCCAGCACGAGGCCGAGCAGGCCGTAGAACCAGGCGCGCCGGCTGAGCACGTCCAGCAGATCGCGCGCCTGGAAGAGCAGCCAGCCGAAGAAGAACGGGACGGCATAGGCGAACACGATGTTCGGCACGGGCGCGAAACCCGGCGGATCCTGCAGGCCGGGCCACGGCATCTGTATCAAGGCGATGTAGGTCAGGACGGCCATCGGCAGCGGCGCCCACACCGCCTGGACGACATGGCGGAACAGCGCGAGGCCGGCGCTCTTGAGCTTCTCCGGAAGGAAGGACGTCAGGACAACGAGTACTGCGGCCACGGCATAGAGCAGCAGCAGATATTCCAGGAACCAGAGATGGATGGGGTGCGCGTGTTCCAGGAAGCGCCCCGAGACGATGTAGGCCCCGGCGCGCTGCGCATCGACTCTCGAGTAGGCGGCGAGGAAGAACATCAACGGCACGAGCAGCAGGCAGCCGAAGAAGAAGGGCACGGCGATGCGCCAGAACCGGTTCACGATGGCCCGCCGCCAGCCATAGCGCTCGAGCAGCAACGCCGTCAGGAAGCCCGCCACGGCGTAGAACACGGGCATGCGGAAGGCGTGGATGAACAGGATCGCCGGATCGAACCACCAGGTTCTCTCCAGTGGCTTGATCAGCCAGGGACTGTTGACGGCATAGGCGACCATGGCGTGCAGGACGATGCCGAGGAACATCATCGAGGCACGCAAGCTGTCCAACGCATGGTAGCGCGACGGGACGGGCTGCATCACCGGAGTATAAAGCTTCCACGTCTCTGAAGCCTTCAAACGATTGCTGATCGCGCCCGATTCCGTTAACCGGAGGGCATGGCGCGACGCGTTGCATTCCTGATGAGTTTGCTGCTGACGGCGGCGTCGGCAGCCCATGCCGAGCCGCTGGCCAGCCATTCCGTGGTCTATGACGTGAAGCTCGCGCCGGGCGCCGACAAGCTGCTCTATGTCGAGGGGCAGGGCTCGGTGACCTTCACGCGCCAGTGCCAGGGCCGGACGCTGGGCGAGATCTTCCAGTTCGGCTTGGAGAAAGGCGAGTCCGCCGCGCCCAAGAGCCTGTCGGCCAAGGCCGAGCGGCTGGAGGAGCGGGTGACGGCGGAGGAGTCGCTCGACGGCACCACGCTCAGCTACCAGTCGCGGCTGCGCCTGAATGCGCGCCTGATCACGGCCACCGGCAAGGCGACGCTCGGCAGCGCGCCCGGCAAGCTCGTGGCCGATCTCGTGCGCTACAAGCAGAACAGCGACCTGCCGGCCGGCACGCTCGCGCCCGCGGCGGCACGCGAGGCGCTGGTGGCGGCGCTGATCGCCAACAAGCCCGATCCGATCGAGGTGCGCACCGTCGAGATGCTGCGCTTCCACAAGCCCATCCGGCAGATCTTCACGCGGCTTCAGCCCACCGACACCTCGATCGCCACGACCTTGCCGAAGGACCTCAAGGTCTCGAACAAGGACTTCGCCCAGGGCCGGCTGTGGGCGCTGCGCCGGCAGGTGCCCGAGTTCAACGAGCTCGGCGACGAGCTCTGGCTGA
>DATJWN010000059.1:0-2187 GCA_035501235.1 Reyranella sp. | reverse complement strand
GCGGGCGCAGGAAGCCGAGCTTCTCGAAGAAGGCGCGCTGGGTTTCGGTGCCGACCTCGACCGCCATCTTGGCCGAGCCGATGTTGGAGGAGAACTTGAAGACCTCGGGCAGCGACAGCACGCGGTGCGGCACATCGGGATCGTCGTGGATCGTGAAACGGTCGATCTGGATCGGCGCGCTGGCGTCGAACTTGTCCGTCATGTGGATCTTGCCGCTGTCGAGCGCCAATGCGGTGTTGAACACCTTGAACATCGAGCCCTGCTCGTAGACGCCGAGCGTCGCGCGGTTGAACAGCGACTCGTTGGTGATGGTGCGCGCCTTGTTGGCGTCATAGGTCGGCAACGATGCCATGGCGAGGATCTCGCCGTTGGTCACGTTCATCACGATCGCCTGCGCGCCGATCGCCTGGAACTTCTGCACGGCGTGCACCAGCTCGTCCTCGACCATGCGCTGCAGGCGGAGGTCGATCGAGAGCTGCACGGTCTGGCTGCTCTGCAGCTGCTGGTCGAAATAGCGCTCGACGCCGGCGAGACCCGTATTGTCGATGCTGTCATAGCCCACGACATGCGCCGCCGTGCTGCCCTGCGGGTAGATACGCCGCTCCTCGGCCTGGAACTCCAGCCCCGGAATGCCGAGGCGATTGACCAGATCGTTCTCGCGCGGGCTCAGGCCTCGCTTGATCCAGACGAAGCTCTTGTCGGCATCGAGCTTGGCCTTGACCTCGTCGTACTTGAGGTCGGGCAGCGCCGTGACGATCTTGCGGGCCGCGTCCTGCGTGTCGAGCAGCAGGTGCGGATTGACGAAGGCCGACTGCACCGGCAGCGACGTCGCCAGCACGATGCCGTTGCGGTCGACGATGTCGGCGCGCTCGGACTGCACGACGCCGCCGTGCGCGGCCACGCGCATTGTGGGTTCGCCGCTGTCGCGCAGCAGCGAGACGTAGGCCATGCGCATGGCGATGGCGACGAACATCATCACCAGCAGCGCCGAGGTGACCACCAGTCGCTGCCGCGCCGTCTCCTGCGCATCTTCCTTGAGGCGCAAGCGGTCCTGCGGCGAGCCCAAACGCGCGCCGGCCGCCGCGCTGGGCGCGGCGGCCGGTTCAGGCGAGCCGGAGCGGCGCCACCACCTCACCGATGCTCCCCTTCATTGCGGAGGAGTTCATCGATGGAGGCGGCGACCTTCCGGCCATCGCCTGCCGGACCCGTTGATGCCGGCTCTTTTTGAGGGGCCGGTCGAGGGGGCGTCGCGGGTCCGGCGAAACGCCCAGGAGGGGGTGCGGAGGCCGGCGAGGGGCTGCCGGCCTCCGCTGCGACGCGATCGCCACCGGGCAAAGTCGACGAGGGGACGTCGTTGCCCGTTCGTGGGGGGGAAGGGAGTGGCGAATCGCGACGCGGGGGGACAGAACTTGTGGGACCGAGAGAGTCCAGGCGAACGACCTGCTTGATCTCGGCCTGGTCGAGCTTGAGGAATTTCTTGCTCAGACGCTCGATGCGCTCGGCCTCGTTGAGGTGGGCGTATTCGATGCGCAGGATGTGCGTGGCCTCCTGGCTGGCCACGATCTTCTGGTTGGTGCGGTCGATCTTCTCCTCGAGGTCCTGCACCTTGTACTTGACGACGAACAGGCCGACCGCCGTGGCGACGGCGGCGAGAGACCAGAAGACGAGACCGCGATGGATCATGCGCGGCCTCCCATGGAAGCGGAGATCTTTTCGGCCACGCGCAGGCGCGCCGAGCGGGCGCGCGGATTGACGGCGACCTCGGCCTCCGACGGCGCGATGGGCCGGCGCGTAAGATCGCGCAGGGAAGTGACCGTCGCCTGCTGCACCGGCGGTGCGTGACGCGACGGTGCCGGCGTGCGGCCGGCGCGGCTGCGCACGAATTCCTTCACGGCGCGGTCTTCCAGCGAATGGAAGGAGACGACCGCGAGCCGGCCACCGGGCGCCAGCACCTGCTCGGCGGCGGCGAGGCCTCGCTCGAGTTCGCCCAGCTCGTCGTTGACGGCGATGCGCAGCGCCTGGAAGGCACGCGTCGCAGGATCGCTCTCGTCCTTGGCCGAGGGACCGACGGCGCGGCGCACGACTTCCGCAAGCTCGCCCGTCGTCTCGAAGCGCTTCTCGCGCCGGCGCTCGACGATTGCATGCGCCACGCGGCGGCTTTTCCGCTCCTCGCCGGAGCGCCCGAAG
>DATJWN010000058.1:0-24943 GCA_035501235.1 Reyranella sp. | reverse complement strand
GCAACGCGCGCACCATGGGCCATCAGCCCCGTGTCGCCTTCACTTCCTTCTCGAACTTCGGCAGCCGCGAGATCGAGCGCATCGACCGCATCCGCAAGGCTATTCGCCTGCTCGACCAGGAGGGCGTCGACTTCGAATATGACGGCGAAATGCAGGCCGACATGGCGCTCGACTACAAGCTCCTGAAGGCGACCTATCCCTTCGCGCGCCTCACGGGCCCTGCCAACGTTCTGGTGATGCCGGGTCTGCACTCGGCCCACATCTCCTCGCGCCTGATGCAGAGCCTGGGCGGCGTCACCGTGATCGGCCCTGTGATGGACGGCCTCGCCAAGCCCGTGCAGATCGTCCAGATGGGCGCGACCGTCAGCGATCTCGTCAACCACGCCGCGCTCGCCGGCTACGGCGCGCTCAGCCGCAAGAGGTAGACAATGAACGATCTCGTCATCCGCGGCGCCACCATCGTCGATGGCCAGGGCCACGAGCCGCGCCGCGCCGATGTGGCCGTCAAGAACGGCCGCATCGCCGACATCGGCAACATCAAGGACAAGGGCACGGAGACCGTCGATGCCGGTGGCCTCACGCTGATGCCCGGCATCATCGACGTGCACACCCACTACGATGCGCAGATCACCTGGGATGCCACGCTCTCGCCCTCGCCGTCGCTCGGCGTCACGACGGCGGTGATGGGCAATTGCGGCTTCGGCATCGCGCCCGCCTTCCCGACCTCGCGCGATCTGGTGATCAAGAATCTGTCGGTGGTCGAGGGCATGGACCTCGATGCGCTGCGCACCGGCATCAAGTGGGACTTCGAGAGCTTCAGCGACTACATGGCGATGGCCCGCCGCCGCGCGCCTTACGCCAACGTCGCGGTGCTGGCCGGTCACTCGACCATCCGTACCGCCGTGATGGGCGAGGCCGCCTCGCAGCGCGCCGAGGCGACGCCGGAAGAGCTCGCGAAGATGAAGGCCATCGTGGCCGACGCCATGAACAATGGCGCGATCGGGCTCGGCGCTTCCTATTCGCTCAACCATTCGGGCTATGGCGGCGTGCCGATGCCGTCGACCATCGCGCCGATGAGCGAGCTCGACGAGCTGGTGGGCGCCATGGGCCCGCGCGGCAAGGGAGTGATCGCGATCGCGTCGGGCGTGAAGACGCCGCAGGAGCTGGAGCCGATGGCCGCCAAGTGGGGCCGCCCCTTCTTCCAGGGCACGGGCGTCGCCATGTTCAACGAGCAGGTGCCCGACCGCGCGATCAAGATCTACGACGATTGCGCGGTAGCACTTCGTCGCGGCAACGGGCTCTACATCCAGTCGCCCTGCCAGCCGCTCAGCTTCGACTTCACCATGGCGAACGCCTATCCGTTCTACAGCCATTCGGCGTTCGATCCGATCAAGGCCTACGCGCCCGAGCAGCTGAAGGAAGTGTTCCGCGATCCCTCGTGGCGCGCGGCGTTCCGGGAGAACGCGAAGACCCCGCGGCCCGGCATGATCTTCCAGGGCAACTGGGATCGCGTGATGGTCGCGGTGGCGCAGAAGCCATCCAACGCCAAGTACGTGAACCGGTACCTGCACGAGATCGCCAAGGAGGAGAACCGCGATCCGCTCGACGTCATGCTCGATCTGGCGCTCGACGAGAATCTCGAGACCGCCTTCCTCGGCCGCTTCCTCAATGTCGGCGACGACGGCGTGGCGAAGCTGCTCAAGCACGAGGCGGGCGTGGTGGCGCTCTCCGATGCCGGCGCGCATCTCATCTACATGTGCGATGCGGGCTTCGGGCTCCACTTCCTGGCGCGCTGGGTGCGCGAGCGCGGCGACTTCGACATCGTCGAAGGCGTGCGCAAGCTCACCTCCCATCCGGCCGATCTCTACGGCATTCCCGATCGTGGCCGCATCGCGCTCGGTGCCCACGCCGACTTGTTGTTGTTCGATCCCGCGAGCGTCGGCGTCTCCGCTGCCGAGCGCGTGGCCGACCTGCCCGGCGGCGGCCGGCGCACCATTCGCCGCCCGATCGGCGTGCATGGCGTGTTCTGCAACGGCGTGAAGACGTTCGACGGCAGGGATTATGTGAAGCACGCCAAGGGGCCGGGCCAGGTGCTCGACCGCTTCAATCCGTCGTTCGGCCGGCACAGCATGGCGCTGGCGGCCCAGTAACCAGTAAAAAGTATGACGCTCACGAGCTATTGGCTCTATCTCGGCGCGGTCCTTCTGATCTCGGCCACGCCGGGGCCGAACGTCTTCTACGTCACCACGCGCAGCATCCGCTTCGGCTTCGGAGCGGCGATGCTCAGCATGCTGGGCTGCCTGCTGGCATTGTCGGTCATGCTGATCGCCTCGGTGGCGGGCGTCAGCGCCTTCATGCTGGCGGTGCCGACCGCCTTCGAGATCCTGAAGTACGCCGGTGCCGCCTACCTCATCTATCTCGGCATCCAGGCCTGGCGCGCGCCGACGATGGATCTCGCGACGGCAAGCGCCTCGCCGCGCGAAACGGCGAGCCGCTTCGCGCATTTCCGCGGCGGCTTCCTGGTCGGCATCAGCAATCCCAAGCTGCTGGTGTTCGCCGCTGCCTTCTTCCCGCAATTCATCGCACACGACGCACCGTGGGCGCCGCAATTCGCTCTTCTGGTCGCGACGTTTCTCACAGTGGAAGCCTGTGCGTACGTGACCGTCGGCCTCAGCGCCCGCGGCCTCGCGCGCTATCTCGAGCAGGCTGTGTGGCAGCGCCGTCTCAATCGCGTGAGCGGCGTCATCTTCGCAGGCTTCGGCTGCGCATTGCTTCGCTATCGGCCCTGAGCCGTGTAGGATCGCGCCCAATCAAATTGCCTGGGAGGGCGCCGTGCCGACGATCATGAAAATCAGCAGTCGCAATCTCGGCCGTCGCCGCCTGGTGAAGGGCGGCATGGCCGGCATCCTGGCGACGGGGTTCGCGCCCGCCATCGCCCGCGCCGAGGCGAAGAAGCTCGTCTTCGCGCACATCAACGCGGTGCCGGAGTCCGCCGCGGTCGCCTTCGACTGGATGGCGGGCGAGGTGAAGAAGCGCTCCAACGGCGAGCTCGACATGCAGTTCTTCGGCTCCACGCTGATGAGCAAGGAACTCGACATCATGAACGCCGTGAAGTCGGGCAACGTCGCCATGGGCAGCCCGGCCGGCGCCGCCGCCACGGTGTTTCCCGAGATGGGCGTGTTCCTCGTGCCCTACCTGGTGAAGAGCTACGACCAGGCCTACCGCATGTTCAACGGCGCCATCGGCGACAAGATGGACAAGGATTTCCAGCAGAAATACGGCGTCAAGACGCTCTGCTACTTCGACTACGGCTTCCGCCACTTCTGGACCTCCAAGAAGCCGATCGTCGAGCCGAAGGATCTGCGCGGCTCCAAGATCCGCGTGCAGCAGGCCAAGGTCTACGGCGACACGATCAACGGTCTCGGCGGCAACGCCGTGCCGATGGCCTGGGGCGAGGTGATCTCGGCCGCCAAGTCGGGCGTGATCGACGGCGGCGACCTGCCGATCGTCAACCAGGTGGCGCTCAAGATCTACGAGGTCTCGAAGTACTGCTCGATGACCTATCACAACTACGGGCCCACGAACGCGGTGATGAATCTCGGCATCTGGAACGGGCTCGCACCCGCGCAGCAGAAGCTGATGCTCGACATCAGCCGCGAGGCCCAGCAGAAGATCCGCGACGCCACCGAGTCGGTCGACAATTTCGACGCCGCCAAGAAGGCCCTCGAGCCCAAGGGCATGACGGTCGTGAAGGCCGACGTCGAGGCCTTCCGCAAGGTCGCCCAGGACAAGATCTGGCCGGCCTACCAGAAGCAGTACGGCGCCATGTGGAGCGAGATCGCCGAGTTCAAGGCGTGAAGTTCCTCGCGACGATCCCGAAGGTCGTCGTCTCGCTGCTGCTGGTCGCCGCCATCGTCAATCTGCTGATCGGCGTCTTCCTGCGCTATGTCATGGTCCCGATCACCGACTGGATGGATTGGGACCCCGTGCGCTTCACCTGGGTGGAAGAGGTCGGCGAGATGATGCTGGCCTGGCTGACGCTGCTCGGTGCGGCGATCGGCCTGCGCGAGCGCTCGCACTTCACCCTGCACGTGCTCCATCTCTCGCCGGCCCGCCGGCGCATCGTCGACCGCATCCACCATGTGCTGATCGCGATCGTCGGCGCGATCGCGGCCTGGTACGGCGTCAAGCTCTGCATCCTGAACCACACGCTCACCACGCCCGGCCTCGAGATCAATCTCGCCGTGCTCTACGCCTCGGTGGTCGCGGGCGGCGCGCTGCTGGTCGTCTATGCCGTCTCGATGATCGTCGCGCCGCCGCCTGTCAGCGAGCCCCTACCGCCCGAGTAAAGTTCCATGGTCCTTCTGCTCGTCGCGGCGATCTTCATCGTCCTGATCGTCCTTTCCATGCCGATCGTCTTCGCGCTGGGCGTCTCCGGCGTCGCGGGCCTGGCAGTCGGCGGCTACGACCTGCAGGTGCTGAGCTCCAGCATGGTGTCGGGCTCGCAGAGCTGGGTGCTGCTCGCCATCCCCGCCTTCGTCTTCGCCGGCGGCCTGATGGAACGCTGCGGCATGAGCCACGCCCTGGTCGACTTCGCCCGCGCGCTGGTCGGCTGGGTCAAGGGCGGGCTCGGCATGTCGGTGATCGTGGTCGCCTATTTCTTCTCCGACATCTGCGGCTCGAAGATGGCCGAGGTCTCCGCGCTGGGCTCGACCCTGATGCCGCCGCTCACCAGGGCGGGTTACAAGCGCGAGGACTCGGCCTCGCTGATCGCCGCCGGCACCGCCATGGGCATGCTGGTGCCGCCCGCCATCTTCATGATCGTGATCGCGCAGGTGACCAACACCTCGGCGGTGGCGCTGTTCCTGGCGGGCTTCATTCCGGCCGCCACCATCATGGTCTGCCTGATGGTGCTGGTGTATTTCCGCGCCCGCAAATACGACTGGCCGGTCGACACGCGGCCGAGCGTGCCGCTGCTGGTCGCCACCTCCAAGCGCGCCGCCGTGCCGATGGTGATCCCGGTCGTGATCCTGGGCGGCTTCTTCCTCGGCGTCTTCACCGCGACCGAGGCCGGCGCCGTGGTGGCGGGCTACGCCTTCCTCGCCGAGCGCCTCTATTACCGCAATGTCAGCCTCAGGGAGATGGGCAAGCTCGCCTACGAGAGCGCGATCCTGACGGCCTCCGTGGTGTTCCTGCTCGCCGTCGCCTCGGTGTTCCAGTACCTGATGGGCGTGTCGGGCGTGCCGGCGCTGCTTGCCGACCTGCTGGGGCCGCTGAAGTCGATGCCCTGGCTGTTCCTGATGTGCACCGCGGCCATCACCATGATGTTCGGCATGGTGCTGGAGGGCCTGCCCGCCGCGGTCGTGATGATCCCGATCGTCTTCCCGATCGCGGAGAAGATGGGAATCGATCCCATCCACTTCAACATCGTGACCACGGCATCGGTCGGCATCGGGCTTTTCATGCCGCCGATGGGCGTGGGCCTCCTGATGGCGCTGCGCTTCGCCAACCTCTCGGTCGGCCAGCATTGGCGCGCCTACATGCCCTATCTCGCGGCGCTGATCGTCGGATTGATCCTGATCATCCTCTTCCCGCAGCTCTCGCTGATGCTGCCGCGGGCTGCCGGCTTGATCCGCTAAGCCTGCTTCACGTCCTGCACGGTGAGGCGGTGATGCTTGCCGTCGCGCGCCGTCCAGGAGATCGACTGGCCGACGCCCAATCCAATCAGCGCGGCGCCGACCGGCGTCATCACCGAGATGCGGTGTTCGTCGAGGCTTTCGTCGACCGGCCACACGAGCGTCAAGGTGCGCACATGGCCGTCATCCGACTTGAAGGTCACGGTCGAGCCCATGCGCACGACATCGTTGGGAACGGCCTTCGCATCGACGATCTTGGCGCGCTCCATCTCGTCCAGGAGCTCCTGCGCCACGTCGGGCAGGCGCTCCAGCGAAGCGTTCGCAAGATCGGTCAGGCGTTCGTAGTCGGCGTTGCTGACCACGATGTTGGTGACGGAGCGGGTGCGGGCGGCCATCTCCTAAAGGTGGGCCTGACGAGCCGGCCTTTCAACCGTGGCCACGGCCCGCGGGGGTCAGGAAAACGGCCGGCCGAAGTACGACAGGACCCAGAGCGCGACCAGATAAACGCCGAGCAGGGACTGGATTCCGGCGAGGGAACGCGCCCATCCCCGGCCCCTGAGATCGATCTCGACCGGCAGGATCAACCGCAGCCACCGCCCGAGATCCAGCTCGCGAAAGCTGATGCTGACCGCGCTCATGAGGCTGAACATGCCGCACCAGCCGAAGACGATCAGCTCTTCCCTCATCAGGCGCAGGCCCGACAGCCACCACGGGCCGTGGACGATGCCCCTGGGTTCCAGCGGCCGCTCCTCGCCGTCGCCGCCGGTCTTGTAGATGCACGATCCGCCGGGAGCGTGGACCAACGCCCAGTAGCCCACCCAGCAGACGACGAAGATGCCGATCCATATGCTCAGCGCGCGCCCCGGGTTCAGGCCGTACTGCACCGTCCAATCGAACGCGACCGTACGAAAGGCCCGCTCCACCGGTCCGCTTCTCTCGGCTTCGACCCGATTGAGCGCGTAGGTGAGCTGTCTCTCCTGAAGGACGAGGCCGTTGTCCTGGAACTTCTTGCGCAACTGGTAGAGCGCCCCCGGATCGACGCGATAGGTCAAGGTCTCCAGGCCGCTCACATGCGCGAGCACGCCGACGTCGGGGAGCGTCTTCGGCTCGAAGATGGCGCGGGAGAGGTTCGCGCCCTCCATGTAGGCTCCGGCGAGCTTCGTCTTGATGAGGCTCGCGCGGTCGAGCTCGGCATAGCTCGTGCCGGCCGCTCCTCCGTTGTTGACGACGAGGTAGGCGCCCTCGAGGTCCGCATCGTTCAGCAGCGCCTTCTTCAGGTTCGCTCCCGACAGCGCCGCCCCTTTCAACTTCGCCTCACGCAGGTCGGCGCAATAGAAATTGGCTCCGTCGAGAGTTGCTTCCGTGAGGTCGGCGCCGGAAAGATCGGCGCCGCTGAAATCCGCCTCGACCAGGCGTGCGCCTTTCAGGTTGAAGCCGGCAAGGCGCACCTTTCTGTAGCTGCCGCCCAGTTGATCCAGCTGCCGTCCGGACTTGCCGCCGCTCGCCAGCCATTTCTGGTGGTCCTCTATGGCCTTGGCGAGCTCCGGCGGGGGGCTCTCGTTCCCTCGCGTTGCCGGCTCGTCATCCTCGGAACAGGTGATCTTCTTGTCGTCCGCCGCCGCCGGCCAGGCGGCGAGAGGCAGGGCTGCCGCCAAGAGAGCGACAAGCAGGGCAGTGCGGCTCGGCATGGAAGCACCGAGCTTCGGCCATCGGGATTCGCCATGCAACCGGAACTTGCTGTCCCGTCTCGCTTACGCCCCGCGCTTGCCGCTGTCGCCGCGGGCGCGGCGGGCCATGTAGACCTGCAGATGGGCATAGGCCAGTCGCAGGTTGGGCGTCGCGATGCCGGCCTTGCCCGCGCGGGCGATCATGTCGCCCACGATATGGTCGGCCTCGACCATCGCGCCCTTCTCGAGGTCGTACAGCATCGAGGCGGTGAACTTCGAGCCTTTGACCGTCAGGAAGCCCTGCGTCATCTCCAGGGTCTTGGGCGCAGGATCGTGCCCCGCCGCGGCCGCCACCTTGCGGCACTCCTCGACCGTTTCCAGGACGATGGCCCGGCCCTCATCGGCCTCCAGCACGTCGCCCGACGAGCCGCGCATCAGGCAGTTGGTCGCCGCCAGCGAGCACAGCATGATCCACTTGTCCCACAGATCCTGCATCATGGCGGGATGCAGGCCACCATCGACGCCGGACGTCTTGACCAGCGCATCGAGGGCCGTGAGCGAGGGCCGCGCGGCCTGGCCTGCGCGCTCGCCGAAGGTGATGCCGGCGACCGGACCCATGTGCAGCACGGTGCCGTCGGCGGCGAGCGAGGCGCTGATGCGCGCCACGCCGCCCACCACCCGGTCGGCGCCGAAGCGCGCATCGAGGACATCGAGATGGCGCATGCCGTTCAACAGGGGCACGACCGTCGTGTTCGGGCCGACCGCCGGCGCGATCGCCTCGACGGCCGAGTCGAGGTCGTAGGCCTTGCAGGTCAGCAGCACCAGATCGTAGGGCCCGCCCTCGCCGCCCTTGAGGACGGTCTTCACCTTCAGCGTGGCATCGCCCTTGGAGCTCTTGAGGACCAGCCCGTCGCGCTGCAGGGCCTGCTGGCGCGCCGGCCGGACGAGGAAGGTGAGGTCGGCGCCCGCCTGCTGCAGCCGTCCGCCGAAATAGCCGCCGATACCGCCGGCGCCGAGACTGAGGATCTTCACTTCAACCACCCCTATTTCAAGCCACCGCGGGCGCGACGCGCCTCGTAAGTCTGCAGATGCGCATAGGCGAAGCGCAGGTTGGGCGCCGCGATGCCGTGCTTGCGTGCGCGCGCGAGCATGTCGCCCACGATCTGGTGCGCCTCGACCGCCTTGCCCTTCTCCATGTCGCCCAGGATGGAAGCCACGGTCCGGGCGCCCTTCGCGGTCAGGCTGGCGCGGACGGCATCGGCGACCTTCTCGCTGGGCTTGAAGCCTTCGGCCGCTGCGACCTTGCAGCACTCGTCGAAGATCTCGTTCATGATCGCATTGCCGTCCTCGGCCGCCATCATGTCGCCGATCGTGCCGCGCATCGCCGAGCACATGCCGGCGATCGCGCCCAGCATGATCCACTTGTCCCAGAGGTCCTGGTTGATGTTGGCGTTGAGCCCGCCCTCGATGCCGCCCTTCTTGCCGGCCGCATCGAGCTCGACCAGCGCGGCCCGTGCGGGCTTGCTGTCGCGCTCGCCGAAGGACACGCCCGACGAGCCGCTGTGCAGGATCTCGCCGTTCGGGCCCAGCATGCCGCCGATGCGCGCCAGCCCGCCCGCCACCTTCTCGCGGCCGAAGCGCGCGTCGAGCGTCGCGAAATGCGCGTGACCGTTCAGGATGGGCACGATGGTGGTGTGGGCGCCGACCGCGGGCGCGATGGCGTCCATCGCCGACGGCAGGTCGTAGGCCTTGCAGGCCAGGATCACGAGATCGTAGGGACCGCCCTCGCCGCCCTGGGTGACGACCTTCACTTTCTGAGTGAAGTCGCCCTTGGGGCTCTTCACCACCAGGCCCTCGCGCTTCACCAGCTCGGCCCGCTTCTCGCGCAGGAGGAACGTCACATCGGCGCCAGCCTGTGTCAGCCGCGCGCCCCAGTAGCCGCCGACGGCGCCCGCGCCCAGGATCAGGATCTTCACTTCTTCGAACTCCTCTCCGAGACCCAATCGGCGAGCCAGGTCGCGAGATCGTCGGTCTGGTGATGGATGTGGTCGAGGTTCAAACCCTCGGCGCGCTTCACGCTCTCCTCGGTGCGGATCCACACCGTGCGCATGCCCATGTCGTGCGCGGGCTTGAGGTTCACGACGATATCGTCGGCGAAGGCGGCACGCGTCGGATCGACATCGTGCTTCCTGACGAGCTGGTCGTAGATCGCCTGATGCGGCTTGGGCCAATAGTCGCCGGCCACGATGTCGAAGATCGCCTCGAAATGGTGCGCCACGCCCAGCCGCTCCATGACCTTCTCGGCATGCGGCACGTCGCCCGCGGTGAAGATGAGCTTGCGGCCGGGCAGTGCCGCCAGCGAGCGCTCGAGCGCCGGGTTGGGCTCGATCGGCGAATAATCGATGTCGTGTACGTAGTTGAGATAGTGCACGGGATCGACGCCGTGCAGGCTCATCATGCCGCGCATCGAGGTGCCGTGGTCGCGCCAATATTGCTTCTGCACCCGCCGCGCCTCGTCGGCATCGACCTTCAGCCAGTCGGCGATGTAGCGGCCGATGCGCACGTCGATCTGGGCGAACAGGTTGCAGCGCGCCGGATAGAGCGTGTTGTCGAGATCGAACAGCCAGACGTCTGGATCGTGCTTGGGGATAGGCATACTGGGTATTCCGCTTAGTCCCGACTATAAAGGCTGGCAATGGATATCCTGGTGTACGTTCTGCTGACCGTGATCGCCCTGCTGCTGGTGGGGGTGATGGTCGTGATGCTGCGCCGGACCGACACTCGCGGCGACGAGGCCGTTCGCCAGCATCTCGAGCTCACGACCAACGTGGTGCAGCGCATGGAGCAGTCGCTGCGCGAGCAGGAGCGCGCGCTCTCGACCGTGGTCAACGAGCGGCTGGCGCGGAGCGAAGAGGCGACCGGCAAGGTCGTCACGGATCTGCGCGAACGGCTGGTCAAGATCGACGAGGCGCAGAGGAAGATCGGCGATCTCTCGACCCAGGTCGTGAGCCTGCAGCAGATCCTGACCAACAAGCAGGCGCGCGGCGCCTTCGGCGAGGTGCAGCTGAACGACCTCGTGGTCAGCGCCCTGCCGCGCCAGGCCTACGAGTTCCAGAGCACCCTCTCGACCGGCGCGCGGGTCGATTGCCTCCTGAAGCTGCCCAACCCGCCGGGCTCGATCGCCATCGACGCCAAGTTTCCGCTCGAGAGCTACCACCAGCTGCGCGCCGTGACGCCGGGCGACACGCAGGCGCTCGCGCTGGCGCAGCGCGCCTTCCAGACGGCGATGCGCAAGCATATCGGCGACATCCAGGAGAAATACATCCTGCCCGGCGAGACGGCCGAGTCGGCGCTGCTGTTCCTGCCTTCGGAGGCGATCTACGCCGAGCTGCACGCCAATTTCGGCGGCATCGTCGATGAGTCCTACAAGGCGAGGGTCTGGATCGTCTCGCCCACGACCATGATGGCGACCTTGAACACCGTGCGCGCCGTCCTGAAGGACGTGCAGATGCGCGAGGAAGCCGGGAAGATCCAGAAGACCGTCAACCTGCTGCTGGGAGATGTTGAGCGGCTGGCTGACCGCGTCGACAATCTCAAGAAGCACTTCGGCCAGACCGAAAAGGACATTCGCGAAATCGAGACCTCGACCACCGCGATCACGCGGCGCAGCGAGCGGATTCTCGAGACCGATCTTGGCGAGAGCCCGACGGCGCTTCCGCCGAAACCTTAGCCCCAGGGACCTCGACTGCCCGATTGCGGTACCGAGCCGCCATGGCGCGTCGCCGTAGGCGCGGCCGAGCGCGGCGCGGCATAGCCGGTATCGCCCATCTGCGCCGCCATCGCCTGCAGGCGCGCGATGCGCTCCTCCATCGGCGGATGGGTCGAGAACAGGCCAGCGAGACCGCCGCCCGACAAAGGATTGTCGATGTAGAGATGGGCCATCGCCGGATGCGCGTCGGCGGTGGCGTTCGGGATCGCCTGCGTGCCCTCGTGCAGGCGCTGCAAGGCCGAGGCGAGCCACAGCGGATGGCCCGAGATCTTCGCGCCCATGCGGTCGGCCTCGAACTCGCGGCTGCGGCTGATCGCCATCTGGATCACCGAGGCGGCGAGCGGGGCCAGGAACATCGCCGCGATCGCGAAGACCGGGCTGACCAGGCGATTGCCGTTCTCGTCGCGCCCGCCGCCGGTCCAGGCACCGAAGGTCGCCAGCATGCCGATCGCGCCCGAGAGCGTCGCGGCCACCGTCATGGTGAGCGTGTCGCGGTTCTTCACATGGCCGAGCTCGTGGCTCAGCACGCCCATCACCTCCTCGCGGCTCAAGTGCCGCAGCAGGCCGGTGTTCACCGCCACAGCAGCGTGCTCGGGGCTGCGGCCCGTCGCAAAGGCGTTGGGCTGGTCCTCCTCGACGATGTAGACGCGCGGCATGGGCAACTCGGCGCGCTGCGTCAGCTCCCGCACGATGCCGTAGAGCTCGGGCGCCTCCTGCGGGCCGACCTCGCGGGCGTTGCTCATGCGCAGCACCATGGCGTCGCTGTTCCAGTAGGCGAAGACGTTCATGCCGATCGCCACCAGGAAGGCGATCATCAGCCCCGCCCGGCCGCCCAGCAGATAGCCGATCACCAGGAAGAAGCCGGTCAGCGCCGCCAGCAGCAACGCAGTGCGGAAGTAGTTCATGGCCGGAAAGATGGCCCCGGATGGTGGCGAATCAAGGCAGGTGGCGGCATCATGAGGCCATGAGCGACGACAAGAAACCCACGGCCGAGGCCGAGAAACAGCCCGATCCGCCCAAGCCCGTCCCGCCGGAGAAACCCAAGAAAGTCGAGGAGATCGGCGGCCCGCCCGGTCCCGAGCCCACGCGCTACGGCGACTGGCAGTTCAATGGGAAGGTGACGGACTTCTAGATCGGGCGAACCGACCGCACCCTGTCATCCCGAGCGCAGCGAGGGACCTTTACTGCAGCCCGAGGGTCCCTCGCTGCGCTCGGGATGACAGTCTTGGCGTCATCGACCGCCGCCGGCCCGCGTGATAGACGCGGGGCGCCATGACGACCGCGTTACCCGTCACCCTCGACGACATCCAGGCCGCCGCCCAGCGCATCAAGGGCGAGGTCGTGCATACGCCCTGCCTGCGCAGCGAGACCCTGTCGCGCATCACCAAGGCCCAAGTCTGGATCAAGTTCGAGAACCTCCAGTTCACCTCCTCGTTCAAGGAACGCGGCGCGCTCAACACGCTGTCGCAGCTCACGCCTGACGAGCGCAAGCGCGGCGTCATCGCCATGTCGGCCGGCAACCATGCGCAGGGCGTCGCCTATCATGCCGGCCGGCTCGGCATTCCCGCGACCATCGTCATGCCCTCCTTCACGCCCAACACCAAGGTCACGCACACGCGCGGCCATGGCGCGACGGTGGTGCTGCACGGCACCTCGCTGTCCGAAGCCGCGACCGAGGCCCATCGCCTGGCCGACGCCCAGAAGCTCGTGTTCGTGCATCCCTACGACGATCCGCGCATCGTCGCGGGCCAGGGCACGATCGGGCTCGAGATGATGCAGGACGTGCCGCAGCTCGACACGATCGTGGCGCCGGTCGGCGGCGGCGGCATGATCGCGGGCTGCGCGGTCGCGGCGCACGGGCTCAAGCCCGGCATCAAGGTGATCGGCGTCGAGACGGCGGGCTACTCCGCCATGCGCCAGCTCATGGCCGGCGAGCCGGTGAGCGCCGGCGGCGACACCATCGCCGAGGGCATCGCCGTGCGCGACATCGGCAAGCTGCCGCTCTCGATCTGCAACGCATTGCTGGAACGCGTGGTCTCGGTCGACGAGGTCGCGATCGAGCGCGCCATCGCGCTGCTGCTCGAGGTCGAGAAGACCGTGGCCGAGGGCGCGGGCGCCACGCCGCTCGCGGCCCTGCTCGCCTATCCCGAGATCTTCGAGGGCCGCAAGGTCGGGCTGGTGATCAGCGGCGGCAATATCGACACGCGCCTGCTCGCCTCCGTGCTGATGCGCGGCCTGGTCCGCGACGGGCGGATCGTGCGCCTGCGGCTGCGCATCACCGACGCGCCGGGCCAGCTCGCGCGGGTCTCTTCCGTCATCGGCAAGGCCGGCGGCAACATCGTCGAGGTGGCGCACCAGCGGCTGTTCGGTGGCGTGGTCGCCAAGGCCGCCGACCTGCACGTCACCGTCGAAACCCGCGACCGCCCACATATCGGCGAGATCGTGTCGGCGCTGCAGTCGGACGGTTTCACGGTCCGTGTGCTGGAGGACGTTGAAGCCTGACTTACCAAAGCACGGGCTTGGCGATCATCAGCAGGAACACGGTCCCGAGCCCGAGGAAGGCCGGCCAACCGAGCCCGAACCACAGACGCATCATGCGGTGATAGGCGGCCGGCAAGGGCGTGCCGGCGGCAACGGCCGCCTCGGCCATGTCGCGCACGCGGAGCTGCAACACCACCACGGGCACCCAGCAGGCAAAGGCGATGAGGTACAGAACGTAGGTCGCGACCAGCCACGAAGCGCCGGGTTCGATGCCGCTCATGAGGACGAGCGCGACGCCCGAGATCGGCTGGACGATGCCCGACGGCAGGGTGAACAGCCAATCCGCGCGCACCACGTTGCGCGCGACCACGGCGATGGCGCGGGTGTCGCCACTGCGATGGGCGAACCACATCTGGAAGGCCGTGCCGATGCCCGTGCCGAACAGCACGGTGCTGCTCAGCACATGCAGCCACTTGAGCCAGAAATAAGCGTCGATCACCGCTCTTCCTCCAGCACCATCCAGACGGCGATGGCCGCGAGTGCCGGCAGGTTCTTCAGCACCGCGCCAAACGGGTCGAGCCACAGGGCCGGAGCAAGCAGGCTCAATCCGATCGTGTAGCCGGCGACGATCGTGAGCTGCACTGCACCGATCCAGCGCGGACGCCAGCGCACCAGCAAGGCAATGCCGATCAGCAGATCGATTGCCGAGAAGAGCAGCGCGATCGGCCGCGCATCGAGGCCGAGCGACGCGATCGCACGGTCCACGTCGGCATATTGCTGCGGCCGGGCGAGAACGCCGGCGGCCGCCGAGCCGAGCCACAGGATGGCCAGCACCAGACGCAACAGCGGCCGCAGGAAATAGAGGCGGGCATGCCAGAGGTCCTGGGTCTGCGCCGGCCGGCGCGCCAGACGGGCGTCCATCGTCTCGGGTACGGAGCCGATCGCCCGGGCAAAGGTGCCATCGGGTTCGCTGCCGGCATTGCCGGCAAGAAGCTGCCGCAGGCCCGCGCTGCCCATCGGGCCTCCACCGGCGAGATCGGCCAGCGCAGCAACGATCCGCATGAGCGGCAGCGGCAGGTGAAGCTGCCAAGCAGGACCGAGACCCAGCCAGCGGCGATAGCGGGCGACGATCTCTCCCACCGTCAGCCGCTCGGGCCCCACAGGTTCCAATGTCCCGCCGGCGAGTCGCTCGTCGTCCTCCAGGACGCGCGCCACCGTCTCGACCAGGTCGTCGACGTGCAACGGCCGGAACGCGGCGCTGTCGTCGCCGATCAACGGTGTCACCCAGGGCAGGCCAGCGAGGCCGCGCAGGGTCGAGGTGCCGCCATAGCTGCCGTCGCCATAGACCAGCGACGGGCGCAGCACCGTGCCTTGGAGCGGCAGTGCCAGCAGATGATCGTCGGCGCGCTTCTTGGTGCGGGCATAGTCGGTGTCGGCATCGGCGCTGATGGCCGAGATCTGCACGACGCGAGCGATGCCGGCCTGATGACAGGCGTCGAACAGCGCGATGGGAGCCGTGGCATGGATCGCCACCACGTCCTGGCCGCGCCCGCCCTGGAGCACCCCGGCGCAATTGACCACCGCGTCGATGCCGGCGAGTCGCGGTCGCCAGATGTCGGGCGAGAGGTCGCGGTTGAAATCGACGGGGATGGCTTCGATGCCCGGCCTTTTCCGGGCGAGGCGTCGCGGATCGCGAACGGCCGCCACGACGGTATGGCCACGCTGGCGGAGGCCGGCCAATAGCTGCCCGCCAATGAAGCCGTTGGCGCCGGTCAAGAGAATGCGCACGCCGGCCAACTCTAGCAGGGCTCTTGGCAATGGCGATCCACCGGGTTGCGGGCTATAGACCCGCCCATGGCCGCTTCCCTGAACGTCTCACCTTCGCCCACGCCCGATCTCGCCAAAATAGGACGGGCGCTGATCTCGGTGTCGGACAAGACGGGACTGGTAGAGCTTGGCAAGGCGCTGGCGGCCGAGGGCGTCGCGATCCTGTCGACCGGCGGCTCGGCCAAGACGTTGCGCGACGCGGGCGTCGAGGTGATCGAGGTCAGCGACCACACGGGCTTCCCCGAGATCATGGACGGCCGCGTGAAGACGCTGCAGCCCGCGATCCATGGCGGCATCCTGGCGCGCCGCACCGATGCGGGCCACGCCAAGGCGATGAGCGACCACAAGATCGCGGCCATCGATCTCGTGGTGGTGAACCTCTATCCGTTCGAGGCGACGGTGGCGCGCGGCGCGGACTTCGCGACCTGCATCGAGAACATCGACATCGGCGGACCGGCGCTGATCCGTGCCTCGGCCAAGAACCACGACTTCGTCACGGTGGTCGTCGATCCCGGCGACTACGGCTCGGTGATCGAGGAACTCAAGGCGCACAAGGGCGCCACGACCTTGAAGCTGCGCCGCCATCTCGCGGCCAAGGCCTATGCGCGCACGGCGGCCTACGATTCGGCGATCGCCACCTGGTTCGCGCGCCAGGAGGGCGATGTCTTCCCCGAGAGCCTGACCATCGCCGCCACGCGCGTGCAAAGGCTGCGCTATGGCGAGAACCCGCACCAGCAGGCCGCATTCTATTCCGACGGCAGCAAGCGGCCGGGCCTCGCGACCGCGCGCATGGTCC
This sequence comes from Reyranella sp., assembly GCA_035501235.1. Classification (GTDB taxonomy): domain Bacteria; phylum Pseudomonadota; class Alphaproteobacteria; order Reyranellales; family Reyranellaceae; genus Reyranella. The sequence goes on along the minus strand of DATJWN010000058.1, from coordinate 8,767 downwards.
AGGGCAAGGAGCTTTCCTACAACAACATCAACGACACCGAGGCCGCCTACGAATGCGTGGCCGAGTTCGCCGAGCCCGCCGTCGTGGTGATCAAGCACGCCAACCCCTGCGGCGTCGCCATCGGCCGGGATCAGCACAGCGCCTATCTCAAGGCCTATGAGTGCGATCCCATCTCGATCTATGGCGGCATCGTCGCGGTCAACCGCACGCTCGAAGCCGTCACCGCGACCGATCTCGCCAGGCGCTTCCTCGAAGTGGTGATCGCGCCCGATGCCACGCCGGAGGCGCTGGAGATCCTGGCGCGACGCAGGGATGTGCGCGTGCTGCTGGCGGGAACCCTGCCCGATCCCGACGCGCCGGGCATGACCTTGAAGAGCGTGGCCGGCGGCTATCTCTTCCAGAGCCGCGACAACGGCCGGCTGAAGAAGAGCGACCTCAAGGTCGTGACCAGGCGTGCGCCGACGGAGCAGGAGCTGAGCGATCTCCTGTTCGCCTTCACCGTGTGCAAACACGTGAAGAGCAACGCCATCGTCTACGCCAAGGACGGCGCCACGGTCGGTGTCGGCGCGGGCCAGATGAACCGTCGCGATTCCTCACGCATCGCCGCCATGCGCGCGGCCGAGGCGGGCGAGATCGCCAAGAAGCCCGAGAGCCCGGCAATCGGCAGTGTCGTCGCCTCGGACGCTTTCTTCCCTTTCGCCGACGGCCTGCTGGCCGCGGTCGAGGCGGGCGCCACCGCCGTGATCCAGCCCGGCGGCTCGATGCGCGACAACGAGGTCATCGAGGCCGCCGACAAGGCGGGCCTCGCCATGGTCTTCACGGGGATGCGCCACTTCCGGCACTGAGCAAAACGGGGCCCCCTAGGAGCCCCGTTCTGTCGCCGATGTCTTGTTTTGTCGATCAGGTCAGACGAGCTCAGGCTCGCGCACCGCGATCGGTTCCGCGGTCGTGGATTCGATGTGAGGGGGCGAAGGAAGCTCGGCGCCGAAGGTCATCACGACCGCCGACAGGCCGACATCGAGGCGCTGCAGCAGCACCTCGGCACCGTTGGAGAAACGCACACCGTCCTTGTAGCCGTAGGCGACGTTCTCGAGGCGGATCATGACGACCTCCTCGACCGCGCCAACGCCATGCTCTTGCTGTGTCGCCTCGCCGATGCCTTCGAGCAGCAGCTTGGACTCGGCGGGAATGCAGACGGCCGTCTCGCAGACGGTGCCGCTGGCAAATCCCATGGAGCCGCTGGCGAAGCGCCCGAGATTGAGCTTTTCGCCGACGGCGGCTGGTCGTGACTGATAGGCCTCGAGTGAATAGTCACACATTGCGACCTCCATACTTTGACTGGGTCTCGACTCTCCTTGTGCAGGCATGCTCCGTGGGGAATTCCACGGTCTGCCCTGCGGAATAAACTCGCAAAAACCGTACCTGAATTGTGGCCATGTCTGTGGGTAGGCAGGTCAGCAGCCCTGACCTACCAGGTCAGGTCCCGACGGTCAGGCGGGGCGAGGCTGGCTGGTCGCGAGCCAGATGCCGGCGAAGACCGCGACCAGGCCCAGCACCAGGTTGAGCGTGATCGGCTCGCCGACCAGCTGGTTGGCGAGGAGCGCCGCCGCAATGGGATTGACCGTCATGGTGTTGGCGACCCTCGTCGGCGAGGCGCGCTGGAGCGCCATCACCCAGAGGATGAAGGCGAGCGCTCCGCCCGCCACGCCGAGATAGAGGCCGGCCATCCAGTGCGCCGTGTCGAAGCTTGCCAGCACGGCCACGCGGCCGGTCGCGACACCCGCGATCACGAGCGCGAGCGCGCCCGAGCCCATGCCGACGGCCAGAAAGCCCAACGCACTCGAGCGCTGGATGAAGGGACGCGAGAGCACGTTGTAGAAGGCCATGCAGAGCACGGCGCCGGTCATGATGAGCTCGCCCTTCCACGCGCCCTCGGGTGCCGAAGAAAGGCCCGCGGCGAGGGCGGCGAACACGCCCGCCACGGCGATGCAGACGCCGCCCGTCTTGCGCGGCGTGAGAGATTCGATTCCGAGCAGGGCGCCGACGACCATCGTCTGCAGCGGCAGGGTGGAGAGGGCGAGGCTCGCGCGCGCCGCCGTCGTGTAGCCGACGGCGACGTTGTAGAAGATGAAGAACAGGCCATAGAAGCAGAAGCCCAGTCCCGCGACGCCCGGCCAGTCGGCGTGCGCCGGCCAGCGCACGCGCATCAGCAGCGCCACCGGCAGCACGCAGAGAAAGCCGATGCCCCAACGCAGGATGGCCATGGTCAGCGGATCGGCCGCGCCCACGAGATAGCGCGTGACTGCCGCCGCCGTGCCGCCGAGGCTGCTCGACACGATGGCAATGAAGACGCCCAGCCCTTCGTTCATGGCGGCATCTTCGCGATCGATGAACCCGTTTCCATTACCTGTTGGATAGTTGCGACACCCCGACCTTGAAGGCGCGCGGCAGGATCGAGACGTCGAGCGGCAACCGGCCCACGGTCTCGCCGTCGACGTCGACCAGCGTCTCCACGGCCGACTCGAAGCGGAAGGTCGTGCCGCGGCTCGTGCGCACCTTGGGATGATGCACGTGGCCGCCGGAATAGACCTTGGGCAGCACGGTCGTCAGCATGGCCCAGGGCGTGATGTCGCCCATCTCGATCAGGTCGAGCACACCGTCGTCGAAGCGCGCGCCCGGCATCAGCTTCATGCCGCCGCCGCCATTCTCGGTATTGGCGACCATGGCCGTGAAGATCGGCCGCGGGCCCTGCGCCGCGCCATCGACCGCGATCGAGACGGCGCGGTTGCGGTAGCCCAGCGTCACCGGAACGGTCATCAGGAGATAGGCGATGTCTCCCAGCTTCTTGACCCAGCGCGACTGCGAGGTGCGATGGCTGATGGTCGCCGCCGCGCCCAGCGAGACGATGAGATAGCCGAAGCGCTCGACCGGCCGGCCGTCGAGGCCCGCGCAACGCACGCGCATGAGATCGATGGCGCGGGTCGCTGTGCTGGCGGCATCGTCGTAGGCAAGGCTCGGTTCGCGCAGATGGCCGAGCGCGCGGCAGAGCTCGTTGGCGGTGCCGGCGGGAATGGGGCAGAGGACCGTGTCCGTCTCGATCAATCGGCCCGACGGATCGAGCAGGCCGTTCAGCACCTCGTTCACCGTGCCGTCGCCGCCCACCGCCACGAAGCGGCGCGCACCCTGGCGCAACGCCGCACGAGCGAGGTCGCTCGCATGGCCGGGCGCCGTCGTGAACTGCGGCCGGAACGGACCGAGGCGCGCGGTGAGCTCGCGCTCGATGGCCGGCCATCGCCTGGCCGCGCCGCCCTTGTGCGCGGCCGGATTGACGATGACGGCGACGCTCACAGCCTGGGCACCACCTTCTCGGAGAAGAGCCGGAAGCTCTCGCGGCTGAGCGGTGCGCACATCAAGTAGTTGAGGCCGATCTCCTCCTTCAGCCGCGCGATCTTGTCGAGGATCGAGTCGGGCGTGCCGTGCAGGATGACGTTCTCGACGTAATACTGCGCCGGATCCTTGCCGTCGTAGGTGCGCTGCACGGGCGCGGCCTTGCGGTGCGGCTGCTGCGGGCCGGCGTAGGAATCGACGATCCATTGCGCGCCGCGCTTCGCGATCGCCTCGGCTTCGCTCTCGGTCGCCGCCAGCGCCACCAGCCGCGCCATCGGGATATCGCGGCCGGCATACGAGAAGCCAGCCTCGACAAGTCTCTCTTCATAGAGGCGGCGCTTCTCGCCGATCTCCGTCATCGAGGCGTGCGGGTCCATCAGGATCGAATGGCCGCGGCTCGCCGCCCATTCGATGGCCGGCGGCGAGGTCGCGGCCATCCAGACCGGCGGATGCGGCTTCTGCAGCGGCTTGGGCAGCAGCTCGATATCCTCGACCGCGAAGTGCTTGCCCTGGAAGGAGAAGCGCTCCTCGGTCCACGACTTCAGCACGATCTCGACGGCCTCGCGGAAGCGGTCGGCGCTTTCTTCGGGCGGCACGCCGAAGGCGCGGAACTCGAGATGCGAGAAGCCGCGGCCGGCCCCCCAGTTCACCCGGCCGTTCGACAGGTGATCGAGCAGCGCGACTTCTTCGGCGAGCCGCAGCGGATGATAGAGCGCGGCCAGCGACACCGCCGTGCCGATGCGCAGCCGCTTGGTGCGGGCCGCCGCCATCACGCCGATCATGTGCACCGAGGGGCAGACGCTGAAGGTCGAGAAGTGATGCTCGGCGAGCCAGACGGCGTCGAAGCCGGTCTTGTCCATGATCTCGATGCGCTCGAGGGCGCGGGCGTAGACCTCTTCCAGCGGCCCGTGCCGGCCGGGCCAGCTGAAGAACTGCAGGACGCCTGTTTTCATGGCGGGTTCATGCTCCTCCCGCCGACAGGCTTACCGTCAGGCCAGCGCGTCGTCGAGGGCGCCGCCCAGGCGATCGACGATCTCGTCGATCTGGTTCGCGTTGACGATGAAGGGCGGCGCCAGCAGCACGTGATCGCCGCGCTGGCCGTCGATCGTGCCGCCCATGGGATAGACCATCAGCCCGCGCGCCATGGCGGCCTTCTTGACCTTGGCATTGAGCTTCAGCGCGGGATCGAATGGCGTCTTGCTCATGCGGTCCTCGACCAGCTCGATCGCTTGGAACAGGCCGCGGCCACGGATATCGCCGACATGCGCATGGTTGCCGAAGCGCTCGCCGAGCCGCCGGCGCAGGAGCGCGCCCATGTCGCGCACATTGGCCAAAAGATTGTCGCGCTGGATCGTCTCCTGCACGGCGAGGCCTGCGGCGCAGGCCAGCGGATGGGCCATGTAGGTGTGGCCGTGCTGGAAGAAGCCGCTGCCGTCCGCGAAGGTGTCGTAGATCTTCTTCGAGAGCAGCGTGGCGCCGATCGGCTCGTAGCCGCCGCCCAGCCCCTTGGCGATGGTCATGAGGTCGGGCGCAATGCCTTCCTGCTCGCAGGCATGCAGCGTGCCGGTGCGGCCCATGCCGCACATCACCTCGTCGAGGATCAGCAGCACGCCGTACTTGTCGCAGATCTCGCGGATACGCTTGAAGTAGCCCTTGGCCGGCGGCACGGCGCCGGCCGTGGCGCCCACCACGGTCTCGGCGATGAAGGCCATCACGGTCTCCGCGCCGAGCTCGAGGATCTTCTTCTCCAGCGCATCGGCGGCGCGGCGGCCATAGGCCTCCTCGCTCTCGCCCGGCTCCTGGAAGCGGTAGGCGAAGCAGGGATCGATGTGATGCGTCTGGATCAGGAGAGGCGCGAATTGGGCGCGGCGCCATTCGTTGCCGCCGGCGGCGAGCGCGCCCAGCGTGTTGCCGTGATAGCTCTGGCGGCGGGCGATGATGTTGCGCCGCTTGGTCTCGCCGCGCTCGGTGAAGTATTGCCGCGCCATCTTGATCGCCGCCTCGACCGCCTCCGATCCGCCGCTCACCAGATAGACGTGGCTGAGGCCCGCCGGCGCCGAGGCGATCAGCTTGTCGGCGAGCTTCTCGGCGATCTCGGTGGTGAAGAAGCTGGTATGGGCATAGGCAAGCTTGTCGATCTGCTCGTGCAGGGCTGCGTTCACCGCAGGATGGCCGTGGCCCAGGCACGAGACGGCAGCGCCGCCCGAAGCGTCGAGATAGCGCCTGCCCGTGCTGTCGATCAGCTCGATGCCCGCGCCGCCCGCGGCGACGGGCAGCGCGGCGGCGATGGAGCGGTGCAGGATGTGGGTCATGAATTTCCTTTTGCGCCACGGCGCGGCAGATGGACTCCGAAGGCCGAGAGCTGCGCCTCGGTCCGGGTGAGGGCATCGAGCGCCTTCTGGCCGGAGCGGCCGGCCACGAGCGCGGCCAGGATCTCCGCCACGGCGAGAAGCGGCGTCACGGCGTGGAAGAAGGAGGGGCTGTCGGTCGCCACGATGATCGTCGTCGAGGCGAGCGGCGCGAGCGGCGAGACTTCCGAATCGGTCAGCGCCACGATCGACACGCCCTGCGCGGCGGCGTAGCGCGCGCCCTCGACGGTGGCGCGGGCATAGGGCTCGATGCTCGCGGCCAGCACCACGTCGCCGCGGCCGGCGTCGCGGAGGGCATCGAGGCCCGTGCCGCCGGCATCGTCGAGCATCACGGTCTTGTCGCCCAGAAGCGACAGCATGTAGTGGAAGTGCCAGGCGGCGGCGTGGCTGGCGCGCAGGCCGAGGCAATAGACACGGCGCGCGCGGTGCAGGCGCTGCGCGGCATCGACCAGGCGCTCGAGCGAGGCGGGCTCGGCGAGGCGCGCGATCTGGCGGCTGAGATTCTGCGCCATGTCGGCGGCCAGCGCCTTCTCGCCGCGCAGCTTCTGCGCCTCGACCTGGGCGCCCGCCTTGCCGGCAAAACCGAGCGTGCCCTCGCGCATCGCCCCGGCATAGAGCGCCCGCACCTCGTCGTAGCCTTCCAGGCCGAGGCGCTTGGCGAGCCGCGTCATTGTCGCCGCCGGCACGCCGGCGCGCCGTGCCTGCTCGCGCATGGAGAGCAGCGCCACGTCGTCGGGACGATCGAGCAGGTAGCGCGCCGCGGTCTTGAGCTGCGGCGGCAGGTCGTCGAATACAGCGACGATCGGGCGGGCGAGCGGGCCGCTTTCCATCAGCGGCCCCCGCCTGCGGAGGCGATCAGCGCAGCGGCAGCGGATACATCAGCCCGCCCTGCGTCCAAAGGGCGTTGAGGCCGCGCGCGAACTTGAGCGGTGATCTCGAGCCCAGGTTCTGCTCGTAGCTCTCGCCGTAATTGCCGACCTGCGTGATGATCCAATAGGCCCAGGCCTCGTCCAGCCCGAGCGCCTTGCCATTGCCCGGTGTCACACCCAGCAGGCGCTGCACCGCAGGATCGTTGGAGCGCATCCGGTCCTCCGGGCTGCTGCTCGTTCTCGGGATGTCGCCCAGGATGCGCCGTACCTTGGGATCGTCGCTCTGCAGGAAATGACTGACCGTGCCGCGCGCGATGCCCAGCTCCTCGGCCTGCAGCATGGCGTATTGCGTCCAGCGCACCACGTCCAGCCAGGCTTCGTCGCCGCGCCGCACATAGGGGCCGAGCGGCTCCTTGGAGATGATCTCCGGCAGCATCATGTAGTCGGCGGTCTTGCCGCGCCGCACCAGCGAGGAGGCGAGCGCCGTCGAATCCTGCGTCACCCCGATGCAGCGGCTGGCGAGGAACGCGTCGTACATCTCGTCCTGGCTGTCGAACTCCACGGGCGTCACCAGCAGCCGCCGCGCACCGAACCAGGCATTCATGTTGGCCTGGTGCGTCGTTGCCTTCAGGACGCATACCTTGCCGCTGCGAAGATCGGTCAAGTTCTTCATGCCGAGCTTCTTCGGCACGACGAAGCCCTGGCCGTCGTAGTAGTTCGGCACGGCGAATTCCAGCCCGTCGGTCTCGCGCTGCAGCGTCATGGTCGAGTTGCTGGCCAGCATGTCGACACCGCCCGAGCGCAGCGTGGTGAAGCGCTCGGCCGGTTTCAGCGGCACGAACTTGACCTTGGTCGCATCGCCCAGCACCGCCGCCGCGACGGCACGGCAGAGATCGACGTCGAGCCCCTCCCATTCCTTCACGGCATTGATGAACGAAAAGCCCGGCAGCTCGCCGTTCACACCGCAGATCAGCTGGCCGCGCTTCTTGACGGCGTCCAGCGTCGGCTCGGCGCGCACCGGAACGCCGGACAGCAGCGCCCATGCCACGCATGCCAAAAGCAGCCTTGAGATGACGTGCATTACCCGCCCCCTGGGACAACCGCGCCCTCAATGGCCGAGAGCGTAAGCCGAGGGGACGGGCGTCGTCCATGCCTAGCGCAGCGGCAGCGGGTACATCAGCCCGCCTTTGTTCCACAGCGCGTTGACGCCGCGCTGCAGCTTGAGCGGCGAGCCCTGGCCGACATTGCGCTCGAAGCTCTCGCCATAATTGCCGATCTGCTTGACGATGTTGTAGGCCCACTTCTCGTCGAGGCCGAGCGCCTTGCCGTTGCCCTCCTTGACGCCGAGCAGCGTGAGCACCAGGGGCTCGGTCGATTTCAGCTGCTCGTCGACATTGGCCTGGGTCACGCCCTTCTCCTCGGCCTCGAGCATGGCGTAGAGCGACCAGCGCACGACGGTCGCCCATTGGTCATCGCCCCGGCGGACGAAGGGGCCCAGCGGCTCCTTGGAGATCAGCTCGGGCAGCACCATGTAGTCGGCGCTCTTCTTGCGCGTCGCCAGCGCCGAGGCGAGCGCCGAGGAGTCCTGGGTCATGGCATCGCAGCGGCCGCCGAAGAAGGCGTCGTACATGACATCCTGGCTCTCGTAGACGACCGGCTTGATCTGGAGATTCCGGCTGCGGAAGTAGCCCGCCATGTTGGCTTCGTGCGTCGTGCCCTGGGCCACGCAGATCGTGGCGCCGCCCAGCTCCTTGAGCTCCTTCACGCCCGCCTTCTTGGCGACCATGAAGCCCTGGCCGTCGTAGAAGTTGACGCCGGTGAACTGGATGCCGAGGCCGGCGTCGCGCTGCAAGGTGATCGTCGAGTTGCGCACCAGCATGTCGATCTCGCCCGACTGCAGCGCGAGGAAGCGCTGCTGGGCAGAGAGCGGGACGAACTTGGTCTTGGTCGCGTCACCGAGCACCGCGGCGGCCACCGCACTGCACATATCGACGTCCAGTCCCTTCCACTTGCCCTGGCTGTCCGGCAGCGAGAAACCACCCAGCCCTACATTGACGCCACAGATCACTTGTCCGCGCTTCTTCACCACTTCCAATGTCGATGGCGTCTGAGCGACGGCCGGCAAGGCCACCAACACGGCCG
>DATJWN010000057.1:0-21773 GCA_035501235.1 Reyranella sp. | reverse complement strand
CCCGGCGCGATGGTGTTCACGCGGATATTGTCGGGGCCGTATTCGGCGGCGAGGTTGCGCGCCATCTGCATGTCGGCCGCCTTGGAGATGCAGTAGGCGCCGATCACCGTGCTGGCGCGCACGCCGCCGATCGACGACACGATCATGATCGCGCCGTCCTTCTTGGCGCGCATGTCGGGCAGGCAGTTGTTGATCAGCCACATGTTCGAGAGGATGTTGTTCTGCATCACCTTCATGAAGACTTCGTCGGGCAGCTTCTCGTTGGGCCCGTAATAGGGGTTCGAGGCCGCGTTGCAGACCAGAATGTCGACCGGGCCGAGCTGCTTCTTCGTTTCGGCGATCAGCTTCTCGACTTGCGCCTTGTCGGAGATGTTGCAGGGGATGACGGTCGCATGCCCGCCGGCCTTGCGGATCTCGGCCGCGGCCTCCTCGCAGACCGGCGCCTTGCGCGAGGACACCACGACCTTGGCGCCGGACAAAGCGAGGTGCATGGCAATCGACTTGCCGATGCCCTTGCTCGAGCCCGTGACGACGGCGACCTTGCCCGTGAGGTCGAAAAGCGGCGATGGCATCGGCGATTCCTCCAGAATTCTCGTCTATTTCTTTGCACAATCGTGAGCGCGCAGGAAGGCGGGATCGGGATCGAAGCCCAGCCCCGGCCCGGTCGGCACATCGACGGTCGGCTGCCAGTTCGGCACGCCGATGCCGTACATGTCCCGCCCCTCGCCCGGCTCGATCGCGGCGAAGTAGTTCTCCTCCTTCGCCGTCGCCAGCAGATGCAAGGAAGCGAGCGCGGCAGGCCCCGCGAACGGCGTATGGGGTGCCGGGACCTTGCCCGAGGTCTCGATCATCGCCACGGCCTTCCGGGCCTCGCTGAGACCGCCCAGCATGCAGACATCGGGCTGCAGCACGGAGATCGCCGGCGCCTTGGCATAGACCGCCATCTGCTCGGTCGAGCCGAAATCGGCGCCCATGCCGATCGGCACGCCTGACATCCTGCCCATGCCCAGCAGCTCTTCTGGGGGCCAGAAGGGATCCTCGAAGAACAGGAGATCGAGCGCTCGCCAGCGCGCCTCGTCGCGTCGGATGTCGGCGAGCGTATGCGCGTTGTTGCTGTCGGCGACGAAGGGAATGTCCTTCGGCACGGTGCGGCGCGCTTCCTCGATCACGTCGAGAGGCGCCTCGTGCACCTTCGCGGCCTTTACTCCGGTCGCCAGCGCCTGCTCGAGGCGTGCCCGCACCCTCTCCTTGTCGTCGGTCTTGTCGAGGCTCGCCATCACCGGCAGGCGCGTTCGCCTGGCGCCACCGAGCAATGCCGACACCGACTTGGCCTCGGCCTTGCCGGCGACGTCCCACAGCGCGATGTCGACGGCGGCGAGTGCGTTCAAGACAGTGCCGGCGCGACCGAAGCTCGCGAAGCGGCGGCGCGCCTCGAGGTTCAGCGCTTCCTTCTGGGATGCCGATTTCCCAACGTAGAGAGGGGCAATCGCGTCGCGGATGGTGGCGACCAGCGCCTGCTGCATGGGAGGCCTGTTGCAGAGGCATTCGCCATAGCCGATCAGGCCGGATTTCGTTGTCACGCGGGCGAGCACGAGCGACAGGGTGCCGACGCTCAATGCAATCGGCTCGATCTTTTCGATGATCATGCCGTATAGTAGCCGCATGCCACAGGACATGTCCGTCTCGATGAAGATGGTCGGCGGCCAGATTCCGCTGATCGACGTTTCCGATTTCCTGGCCGGCAAACCCGGCGGCGCCGAGCGCGCCGCCCGCGAGCTCGCCTACGCCTTCGAGAATGTCGGCTTCTACTATCTCGCCGGCCACGGCATCCCGCAGTCGCTGATCGACGCGCAGTACGAGGCCGCCGCGCGCTTCCACGCCATGCCGATGGACGAGAAGCTCAAGGTCAAGGTGAACGACCACACGATCGGCTACATGCCGATCGCCGACAAGGCGCCGCCCAACGCCGCGGCCCAGGGCAAGAAGCCGAGCCAGAACGAGGCGTTCTTCCTGAGGCGTGAGCGCAGTTCCGACGATCCTGACGTGATCGCGGGCCGCCGCTTCCATGTGCAGAACCAGTGGCCGGCGAACCTGCCGGGCTTTCGCGAGCAGACGCTGCTCTACATGAGCGCCATGGAGGCGCTCTGCCAGAAGCTGGTGCGTCTCTATGCGCTCGCCCTCGATCTGCCGGCCGACCATTTCGACGGCTGTTTCAAGAAGCCGCACATCATCCTGCGCCAGTCGCGCTATCCGCAGATCGATGCCAGCGACGACAGGATCGCGAGCCTGGTGCCGCACACCGATTCCGGCTTCATGACGCTCCTGCCACCGAACAAGGTGCAGGGCCTGTCGATCAACCTGCCGAACGGCGAATGGTACGACGCACCCCATGTCGAGGGCGCCTTCGTCGTGAATGGCGGCGACATGCTGCACCGCTGGACCAACGAGCGGTTCCTGTCGACGCCGCACCGCGTGCGCAACGTCTCCGGCACACTCCGCTACGCCATCCCGTTCTTCTGCGATCCCGACCACGACACGGTGATCGAGTGTCTGCCGACCTGCCAGTCGGCGGCCAATCCGGCGAAGTATCCGCCGATCAAGATGGGCGACTACGCGCTGTGGTTCGCCGCCCAGCGCTACCAGCACATGCAGGGCGTCAAGACGCCGACCGCGGCCGAGGTGACGCCGGGCGCGCGAGCGACCGAGGCCTGGAAGTCCTGAGGGCTACGCCGACGCCGCCTTGAGCCGCTCCAGCAGGTCGTCGACCTTCGAGAGCCACTTGCCTTCGGCATCCGAGCGCGCCCAGAGCTCGGAAAGTTCGGAATCCTGCTTCACGCGCTCGACCGCATCGGCAGCCATCGGCCAGAGCGCGGGCGGGACCCGATCCTCCCTGTGATCGGCGACCCAGCGCGCCAGCTCGGGCGGCAATATCTTCGGCGGACGGCCGCCCACCGACGCCAGGACCTCCGCCGCGATCAAGGCGTATATGGCGGGTTCGTAGAGCAGATGACCGACCGCCTGTCCCGCGCGCGAGAGCGCGACACGCAGGAGCGAAAGATCGGGTGCCTGTGCGATGTCGCCCACGAAACCCGACGCCAGATCGTCCTGGAAGATGCCTGCGCCCCAGGTCACCGACGATGTCATCGCGTCAGATCTTGCCGCCTTCGACGCTCCGTCCCTCGCCGCGCCAGCGCAGCATGCCGCCCGGCAAATTGGCGACCTCGGTGAAGCCTGCCTTCTGCAGGATGGCTGTGGCATGTGCCGAGCGGCTGCCGGCGCGGCAGACGGCGACGATCGGCTTGTCCTTGGGCAGCTCCTTGGCCTTGGTCGCGAGATCGCCCAGCGGCAGCAGCGTGGCCCCCCTGATATGGCCGAGCGGGCCCGCGAATTCGTCCGGCTCGCGCACGTCGAGCACGCGCACCGTGGCGAGGTTCTCCTCCAGCCAGTGCGGCTCGACTTCCCAGACGCCGGAGAAGGTGAAGCGCAGCGGCGCCCACTCCGGGTCCTCCAGCGCCGCGGCGCCATTGCCCGGCTGGCCGCAGCGCAGGTTGGCCGGCACCGCCTCGTCGATCTTCTTCGGGTGCGGCAGGTCGAGATTCTTCATGTAGCCCGCGTAGTCGCCCTCGCCGACCTCGCCGCCGAGACGCGGATTGAACTTCTTCTCCTCGCTGACGCTGGTCACGGTGAGGCCGCGGTAATCGTGCGCGGGATAGAGCAGGCAGGATTCGGGCAGCGAGAAGATGCGGGAGCGCACCGAGCGATAGAGAGCGCGCGCATCGCCCTGCTGGAAATCCGTGCGGCCGGAACCTCGGATCATGACGCAGTCGCCCGTGAAGGCCATGCTCTCGTCGTCGAGCACGTAGGTCAGGCAGCCCGATGTGTGCCCGGGCGTGGCGCGCACTTCCAGCGAACGCCGTCCGAAGACGATGCGTTCGCCGTCAGCCAGCATGCGATCGGCGCCGGTCGCGCCGCTCGCCTGGGCAAGCGCGATCTGGCATCCGAGCCGCCTCTTCAGCAGCCAGGCGCCGGTCACATGGTCGGCATGAACATGCGTCTCCAGCGACCAGAGGAGCTTCAGCCCGAGCTCGGAGATGAGTGCTGCGTCGCGCCGCACCTGCTCGAACACGGGATCGATGATCACCGCCCCACCCGTGACGGAACAACCCAACAAGTAAGTGTATGTCGACGACGTCGGGTCGAAGAGCTGGCGGAAGATCAGCATCGGCTATCGGCCTCATTGGACCGCGGGCCTCCAGGCCCGCTCAGATTCATGATGCGGGCCTGGAGGCGCGCGGTCCGGCAAGAAATCAGGGAGCGCTCGCCTTGTCGATGGCCGCGACGTCGGAGGCGTCGAGCTTGACGTTGGGCGAGGCGATCAGGTCCTTGAGTTGCTGCAGGCTGGTCGCGCTCACGATCGGCGCCGTGATCGCCTTGCGCTGCATCAGCCAGGCTAGCGTGATCTGCGTCGGATTGGAGTTGTGCTTCTTGGCGGCATCATCCAGCGCCTTCAGCACGCCCATCCCCTTGGGGTTGATGTACTTCTTCACGCCCGCGCCGCGCTTGGCATCGCCGACATCGGCTTCCGAGCGGTACTTGCCCGACAGGAATCCGCTCGCCAGAGAGTAGTACGGGATCACGCCGATCCCCTCCTTCAGGCACTCGTCCTCCAAAGCGCCCTCGAACAGGCCGCGCTCCATGAGATTGTAGTGCGGCTGCAGGCTCTCATAGCGCGGCAAGCCCTTTTCCTTGGAGATCTTGGCGGCCTCGGCGAGGCGCGGCGCGTCGTAGTTCGAGGCACCGATCGCCTTGAGCTTGCCCGCCTTCACGAGATCGCCGTAGGCCGAGAGCGTCTCCTCGAGCGGCGTCGTCTTGTCGTCCTTGTGCGACTGAAAAAGGTCGATGTGGTCGGTATTGAGGCGCTTCAGCGACTCGTCGACCGACCACTTGATGAAGTCACCCTTCAGCGCGCCCTCGGCCGGGACCATGCCGCACTTGGTGGCGATCTGTACCTTGTCGCGCTTGGCCGGGTTCTTCTTCAGCCAGGTGCCGATGATGGTCTCGCTCTCGCCGCCCTTGTTGCCCGGATACCACCGCGAATAGACGTCGGCGGTGTCGATGAAGGAGAAGCCAGCATCGACGAAGGCATCGAGCAGGCGGTGCGAGGTCGCCTCGTCGGCCGTCCAGCCGAAGACATTGCCGCCGAAGGCGATGGGGGCGAACTTGATGCCGGATTTGCCGAGCTCACGCTTTTCCATGGAGTCCTCCTGAAGGTCTATTGAGCCGCAGCGCGCGCCGCGGGGTCGAGCGGTTGGAAGCCGAACTGCGCATAGGGCGGCTTGGCGAATTCGATGCCGAGGCCGGGCAGCGCATCGTACATGCGCCGGATCGCGGTGCGCTGGATCAGGCTCGGATTGTTCGGCTTCGCAGTGAACTTGAAGCGCACGATCAGCGAGGCGTCCTTGATGTCGACGATGCCCTGCATCTTGAGCGGCGCCAGCAGCTCCTTCTGGAACTGCGGCTCGGCCATCATCTCGATGCCGATCTTCTTCACCGTCTTGCGCAGCAGCTCGACGTCGGTCTCGAGCTGGAACGACAGGTTGAACTTCACCGTCGTCCAGTCGCGGCTGAAGTTGGTGATGTGCGTCAGCTGGCCGAACGGCACGATGTGGAGCTGGCCGTTCTGGTGGCGCAGCCGGATCGAGCGTATCGAGAAGCCCTCGACCGTGCCCTTCACCTTCGAGCCGTCGATGTATTCGCCGACGCGGAAGGAATCCTCGGCGAGGAAGAATACTCCCGACACGATGTCGCGGACCAGCGACTGGCTGCCGAACGACACGGCGAGGCCCAGCACCGAGGCGCCGGCGATCAGCGGCGTGATGTTGACGCCGAGCTCCGACAGGACCAGCAACAGGCCCAGCACCAGGATGGTGATGCCCGCGGTCATGCGCAGCACCGGCATGATGGTGCGCAACCGCGAGGCCGCCGCCGGCGCGTCGTCGTCGGCCGCATCGGCTGCATTGCCGCCGAAGCCCGCGGTCGGCAGCGGGTTGTCGGCGATGTAGCGGTCCATGCGGTACTTCAGGATCCGCCACAGCGCGTAGGCGGCGAAGGCCGAGATGGCGGCGAGCTTCAGCGCTCGGTCGTGCGGCGCCCACTCCTCCGGGCTCATGACACCCAGCGCATCGACCAGCACCGATTCAGCCACAACGACGATGACGAACAGCCGCACCGCCATGCGCACGCAGCCCGCGATCACGTCGCCGATGGTCGGCGCTTCCTGCGGCAGATGCCGCGTGCGCCGGTGGACCAGGGTTTCCAGGAGCAGCAGGAAGATCAGCATCGACTCGACGACACCGAGGCCCCGCACCGCCGATTCCCGCTGGGTCAGCGCGGCATAGATCGCCGAGAGGCCGGCGAAGGCATAGAAGCACATGCCGGCGATCCACCATTCGCGCGCGGCCGCGAGCTTCATCGGCCGGAACAGGTCCTTCTCGCTCACCATGCCGGCGAGCCAGGTGGCCATGTCGTGACGCCAGTACCACACCGTGCACAGGAGGCCCGCGGAGATCAGCGGCGCGTAGAAAATAACGGCGGCCGCAAGCACGCTGATGCCGGCGCCGGTCGTGGTCATGAACCAGACGAGGTGGCGCGCCAGCATGGGCAGCAGGATGACGACGTTGAGGCCGATCAGCAGGCGCCGGGCCGTGGCGCTGTCGACCGGCGCGATGCGGCCCTCATCGGTGTTGGGATGCAGCCAGGTGCGGAAGATGAAGTTGAAGGAGCGCCAGTAGATCAGGCCGATCAGGATCTGGTGCGCGACCTTGCCCGGCACGCTCGCCGGATCGCCGACGCGGCCCACGACGAAGCGCGCGGCGAGCCACAGGGCAAGCAGCGCCAGGATGTCGTACCAGGCGCCGTGCAGAAAGGCGCGCAGCGGCGAGGTGTCGGCGTGCCGCTCGAAGATGCTCAGCCGGCGACGGTACAGGAGCCGGCGCAGGACGAACTCGACCGCCAGACCGGCAACGACGATGCCGATCAGCAGCGCCGTCGTCCTGAGGTCGAACTGCTGCGGCAGGCTCTTGATGTAAGCGAGCAACGCCGGGAGCTGCGCCCAGGTCTGGTCGAGCCGGTCGAACAGCATCTGCAGGAAGGAGCCCAGCGCACCGGTCGCAGCGGCACCCATCTTCCCGGCCTGCGCCCAAGCCGCGCCGGCCGGCAGCACGACCGTGCCGGCGGCCGCCAACCCAGCGATTCGTCTCATCGTCATTCCTGTCACTGCCCTCGGGCGCGACGGTAGGCCAGAACGTCCCGCCTCGCCAGTGGAAGCCGGGGGCTGGACCGTCCCCGGAATGGGCCCTATCGTCGTCGTTCGTGGGCCAAAGGAGTGTAAGCGTCGTGGCCGCCACCGAAACCATTCCCGTCATCGATCTCGGACCGTATCTCGCCGGCGAAACAGGCGCGCTCGAGCGCGCCGCGGAGGAACTGCGTCACGCGCTGACCGAGATCGGCTTCTACTTCATCGTCAATCACGGCGTGTCGCGCGAGAAGATTGCCGCGACCTTCGACGCCGTGAGGCGCTTCCATGCGCAGCCCGTCGAGAAGAAGCTGGCGCTCAAGATCGACAAGCACAGCACGGGCTACCTGCCGATGCGCGGCAATACGCTGCGCACCTCCACGATCCAGGCCGGCACCAAGCCCAACCTCAACGAGGCTTTCTTCGTGAAGCGCGAGATGCCCGCCGACCATCCCGACGTGCTGGCTGACCGCCGCTTCCGCGGCGCCAACCGCTGGCCCGAGGGCCTGCCGGGCTTCCGCGAGACCGTCATCGACTACTGCCAGACGCTCGAGCGCCTGGTGCAGAAGATGGTGCGCCTCTATGCCGTGGCACTCGGCCTGCCCGCCGCATATTTCGACGGCCCGTTCAAGGAGCCGCAATATTCGCTGCGCATGACGCACTATCCGCACCAGGACGGTCCGGTCACCGACGAGTTCGGGCTGGCGCCGCACACCGACACCAGCTTCCTCACCCTGCTCGCGCCCAACGACGTGCCGGGTCTCTCCATCCGCACGCAGAGCGGCAAATGGATCGAGGCGCCGGCCATTGCCGACGCCTATGTCGTGAACGGCGGCCAGATGCTGCAGCGCTGGACCAACGACACATTCCTCGCGACGCCGCATCGCGCCATCAACAAGAGCGGCGGCGAGCGCTATGCGCTGCCTTTCTTCTGCGACAGCAACATCGACTGGCCGGTCGCCGCCGTGCCGACCTGCGTCGGCCCCGACAAGCCGCCCAAGTACCCGACCACGGACTACACCGACTACATGACCTGGTACCAGAAGCGGAACTACGACGCGCTGAACGCCGACCAGCAGGCCGCCGACTGAATATGGCCTCGGCGACCTTGGCGCGGGTGGAAGCGCATGTCCTGCGCACGCCCATCAAGGAACCCGTCCGCACCTCCTTCGGCACGATGGTCGAGCGCGCTGCCGTGTTCGTGCGTGTCGAGGACTCCGAGGGTGCGCATGGCTGGGGCGAAGTGTGGTGCAACTTCCCCAATCCTTCGGCCGAGTATCGCGCCCGCCTCTGCGTCGAGATCGTCGCCTCGCGCGCGCTCGGCAAGCCGGTCGACGATCCGGCCGCTCTTTGGGCCGAGATCGATCGTGCTCTCCACGTGCTGCGCATCCAGAGCGGCGATCCGGGCGGCTTCTCCTCGGCGGCGGCGGGACTGGATCTCGCGCTCCACGACCTCGTCGCGCGCAGGCAGGGCGTGCCGCTCTGGAAGGCGCTGGGCGGCACGAACGGCTCGCCCGTTCCGGTCTATGCTTCCGGCATCAATCCGGGCGCGAACGCCTATGAAACCGTCGAGCGCATGCGCGGCGGCGGCTATCGCGCCTTCAAGATCAAGGTCGGTTTCGGCGAGGAGACCGATCTCGCCTCGTTGCGGCCCGCCGCCCAACGCCTCGAGTCGGGCGAGCGGCTGATGGTCGATGCCAACCAGGCGTGGGACCTCGCGACCGCGAAGGCCATGGCGCCCAAGCTCGCCGCGTTCGGCCTCGGCTGGCTCGAAGAGCCCCTGATGGCGGATCGACCGCTCGGCGAATGGAAGCAACTCGCCGCCGTTGCGCCGACGACGCTGGCCGCCGGCGAGAACATGCGCGGTGCGGGCCAGTTCCAGGAGGCGATCGACTCCGGCCTGTTCGGCATTCTCCAGCCCGACGCCGCGAAATGGGGCGGCCATTCGGGCTGCCTGCCGGTCGCCCGCTCGGCGCTCGCGGCCGGCCGGTCATATTGCCCACACTATCTCGGCGGCGCGATCGGGCTGATGCATTCGCTGCACCTGTTGGCGGCCGTCCGCGGGCCGGGGATGCTCGAGGTCGACGCCAACGCCAATCCGCTGCGCGAGGGCTTGCTGCAGGATGTTTTTGCGGTCCGCGACGGTGCCGTGTCCCTTCCCGCCGGACCGGGACTCGGTCTAGAACCTGATCTGAAGCCGCTCTCCAACCTCATAAGCCTTCATCTGGAGCGGCACGCGTAGACAGGGGAAACGCCATGCTCGGCTTGATGCAAGACCGTCCGCTGCTGATCTCGCAGATGATCGACTTCGCGGCACGCTACTATCCCGACGTCGAGATCGTGACGCGCACGGTCGAGGGGCCGATCCACCGCTACGGCTACAGGGACGCCCAGAAGCGCTCCAAGCAGCTCGCCGAGGCGCT
Source organism: Reyranella sp. (assembly GCA_035501235.1). Classification (GTDB taxonomy): domain Bacteria; phylum Pseudomonadota; class Alphaproteobacteria; order Reyranellales; family Reyranellaceae; genus Reyranella. Next base: position 12,056 of record DATJWN010000057.1, on the reverse strand, counting down.
CCAGGGCCTCGGCATCAAGCTCGGCGACAGGGTCGGCACGCTCGCCTGGAACACCTATCGCCACTTCGAGCTCTATTTCGGCATCTCCGGCCTCGGCGCCGTGCTGCACACGATCAATCCGCGTCTCGCGCCCGAGCATGTGAGCTACATCGCCAATCACGCAGAAGACCAGATCATCTTCGTCGACCTGAACCTGCTCCCCATCGTCGAGGGCGTGTTCCCCACGCTCAAGACCGTGAAGCATGTCGTGGTGATGACCGACCGCGCGCACATGCCCGCCTCGAGCAAGATTCCGAATCTGCTCTGCTACGAGGAGCTGATCGCGGGCAAGCCCGGCACGCTCAAGTGGCCCGAGTTCGACGAGAAGACGGCCTCCTCGCTCTGCTACACCTCGGGCACGACGGGCAATCCGAAGGGCGTGCTCTACTCGCACCGCTCGACGGTCATCCACTCGATGATGATGTGCTCGGGGCCGGTGCTCGGCATGACGCCGGACGACGCGATCCTGCCCGTGGTGCCGATGTTCCACGCCAATGCCTGGGGCCTGGTCTATGCCGGCCCGATCTGCGGCACCAAGCTCGTCTTCCCCGGCCCCAAGCTCGACGGCGCGTCGGTCTACGAGCTGCTCGACAAGGAGAAGGTGACGTTGAGCGCCGGCGTGCCCACCGTATGGCTCGCCCTCCTCGACTACTGCCAGCAGAACAAGTTCAAGATGTCCTCGGTGCGCCGCACCCTGATCGGCGGCTCGGCCGTGCCCTATGCGATGATCGAGCGCTTCTGGAAGGAACACGGCATCGAGGTGGCGCAGGGCTGGGGCATGACCGAGATGAGCCCGCTCGGCACGCTCACCCGCTTCAACAAGGGCGAGCGCGACCTGCCGGATGCGGAGCGCTTCGCCATCACCGCCAAGCAGGGCCGCCCGGTGTTCGGCTGCGAGATGAAGATCGTCGATGATGCCGGCCACGACCTGCCCGAAGACGGTAGCGTCTCGGGCAACATGGTCGTGCGCGGTCCGTGGATCGTGAAGGGCTACATGAAGGGCGACGGCAAGAACCAGTTCATGGCCGAGGACTGGTTCCAGACCGGCGACGTCTGCAAGATCGAGACGGACGGCTCGGTCGTCATCACCGACCGCTCCAAGGACGTGATCAAGTCGGGCGGCGAATGGATCTCCTCGATCGACCTGGAGAACGCCGCCATGGGCTGCCCCGGCGTCGCCGAAGCCGCGGTAATCGGCGTGGCGCATCCCAAGTGGGACGAGCGTCCTCTGCTCATCGTCGTGCGCCGCCCCGAGGCCAGCGTCACCAAGGACGACCTGATCAAGTTCCTCGACGGCAAGATCGCCAAGTGGTGGATGCCCGACGACGTGCAGTTCATCGACGCCATCCCGCACGGCGCCACCGGCAAGATCCTGAAGACGGCGCTACGCAAGCACTTCGAGGACTACAAGCTCCCGACCGCCTGATCTTCGGGCTTAGTGGTGATGCGCGTGGGCATGCGCGGGCTTGAGCTCGCTGTGCGCCTGCAGCACGACCTGCGCGGCGCCCCAGAGGGCGAGACCCGACATCACAGCCGCGACGGCATAGTCCGGCCAGCCGGTCCCTGAGCCGAACACGCCCAGTGCCGCCGCCATGACGGCGAGGTTGCCGATCGCGTCGTTACGCGTGCAGATCCAGACCGAGCGCATGTTGCTGTCGCCGTCACGCCAGCGCCACAACAGCAGCGCCACGCCGAAGTTGGCGGCGAAGGCGACAACGCCCACGATGCCCATGGTCGGCGCCGCCGGCACGACGCCGGACATCGCATGCTGGATGGCGGTGAAGGCGACCCACAGGCCGAAGGCGCCCATCGTTGCCGCCTTCACGAGTGCCGCGCGGGCGCGCCATTGCAGGGCCATGCCCAGCACGAGGAGGCTGATGCCGTAATTCGCGGCGTCGCCCAGGAAGTCAGCCGAGTCAGCCAGCAGCGCCACCGATTGCGCGGCAAGGCCGGCGCCGATTTCGACGCCAAACATGGTGAGGTTGACCGCCAGCGCTACCCACAGGACGCGGCGATAGGCGGGCGACGCGTTGGCCGCACCGTGATCGTGGCTGTGACCGCAACGAGCGCTCATGAATGCTCTCCCACATGCACCACCATGTCCTCGACCATGCGCCGGACGTGATCGTCGTCGGCACCGTAGAAGACCTGCTTGCCCTGCCGCTCCGCCTTCACCAGCCGCGCGCCCTTCAGGAGCCGGAGGTGATGGCTGACCAGCGAAACCGAGAGCCCGAGCTTGTCGGCGATGTCGGAAACCGCGAGCGGCGTCTTCAGGCAGGCGAAGACGATGCGCAGCCGGCTGGGATCGCCCAGCAGGCGGAACAGGTCGGCCAGCGCCGTGGCGTGGTCGTCGGACAGGAGGGCTTTCTTCGACTTGGACATTTGAATAACTGTTCAAATGTCGTAGCGAGGCGGGCTGCTGTCAAGGCGTTTTGTCGTTACGTTATATGCTTCCGCGAGCGCGGCACCGCGATGTCGACGATCACGGCGGCCAGCACGATCCCTCCGCCGATCAGTGTCGCCGCAGCCGGCGTCTCGGTGAAGGCGAGCCAGACCCAGAGCGTGCCGAGCGGCGCCTGCAAGGTGCCGATCAGCGCGCCGCGCGTGGCCGAGACGAGCGGCGTGCCGAGCGCCAGCAGCAGCAGGCCCATGCCGAACTGGCTGACGCCGAACAGCGCGAGCTCACCGAGGTCGCGCCCGCTCACCGCGAGCGGGTTTGCCCACGGCAGTACGATCAGCGAGCAGAGGAAGGCCGAGAAGCCGACGGCCGGCAGCATGCTGACCCCGGGATTGCGCCGGATCAGCACCAGCACGAAGGACATCAGGAGCGCCATGCCGAGCGCGAGGAGATCGCCGGCGAGCCGTCCGCCCGAGACCGCGGCCCGCGCCATCACCACGACGCCCGCCAGGGCCGCGAGCGTCGCCAGCAGCGTGATGCGGTCCTCGCGCTCGCCCAGGATCAGCCAGGCGAGGCCCGCCGTGAGGAACGGGATCGCGGCGTCGATCACCATCACATCGGCCACGCTCGAGAGCCGGAAGGCGTTGAGGAAGCAGACCGTGGCGAGCGCCGAGCAGAGCGCGATCAGCACCCCGTCCCGGCCGATCGCCCGCACCGCCGCCGCGACACGGCCGCGCTCGCGCCACACGACCATGCCCGCGAGGAAGAGCCCGGCGAAGATTCCGCGCCAGAACAACATCGTCCAGGCATCGGCCGCTACCAGCCGCGTGAAGAAGCCCGCCGTGCTGTAGGCCGTGGCCGAAGCCACGAGCAGCGAAGTGCCGAGCCAGATCTGCCGGTTCACGGTCGCCCTACAGGAAGGGAACGAACGGGATGCGCTCGCGCCGCTTGAGGCGCGGCAGGAGATCGGCGATGGCCACCTTGAAGTGCTCGGTCTCCTGGTGCTCGGCCCAGCCCGACTCGTCGGTATAGAGCTCGAAGACGAAGAACAGCGCCGGGTTTGTCGGCGACTGATACGGCAGGAACAGCTTCATCTTCGGCTCGGTCATGGCGAGCGGCGCCAAGGTGCGCGTGTTGGCGACGACGGCATCGGCCTCGCCTTCCTTCGCCTCCAGCATGATCGCGACCACGAAGCCCTCATTGAGGGCGGCGAGGCTGTCCTTGGGGATCCAGTTCGTCAGCATTCGAAGCTCCATGAGATCGGGGCCGACGTTATGGACGCCCCTTACTGACAACGCTATGTCAGTAGTGATAAGACACTGAAAAGGTTCATGAATGCGCCGTTCAGACCGCCTGTTCGACATCATCCAGCGTCTGCGCACCGCGACCAAGCCGGTGACCGCCGCAGCGCTCGCGGCCGACCTCGAAGTGACCCCGCGTACCGTCTATCGCGATGTCGCCACGCTTCAGGCGCGCCGCGTACCGATCGAGGGCGAGGCGGGAGTGGGCTACGTCCTGCGCAAGGGCTTCGACCTGCCGCCCCTCAACTTCACCATAGACGAGGCCGAGGCGATTGCCGTCGGCGCGCGACTGGTGCGCCGGCTGAAGGATCCGGCGTTGCAGGCTGCCGCCGACTCCGTGCTCAACAAGGTAACCGTCGTCGTGCCGGAGCGGCTGCGGCCGCACATCGCCGACACGCCGGTCTATGTCTCGCCCGGCATGGCGGCCGAGGTTCAGGGCGCCGACCTCGCCGAGATACGCGCCGCCATCCGCGACTCCGCCAAGCTCTATATCGGCTACGCCGACGTCGATGGGCGACGCACCAACCGCATCATCTGGCCGATCGCCATGGCCTACTATGTCGATGTGACCCTGGTCGGCGCCTGGTGCGAGCTGCGCGCCGACTACCGCAACTTCCGGGTCGAGCGCATCCAGTCCTCACGCGTGCTGGATGAGCATTTCGACCAGCAGGGTGGACGACTGTTCCGCGAATGGTCCGCCCTCCCCAAGGAGCGGCCGGCGGGATAGACTTCGCGTATGACCGTCACCATCAAGCCCATCGACCCGGTCAAGCGGGCGTTCTTCGCGGGTGAAGTCTCCGGCATCGATCTCACCCGGCCGCTCGGCGCCGCCGAGGTTGAAGCCGTCCACGCCGGCATGGACAAGTACGGCGTGCTGGTCTTCCACGGCCAGAAGATCGACGACGATCAGCAGCTCGTGTTCAGCCGTGCCCTCGGTCCCCTCGAGCAGGCGACGGGCGACATCGCAGCGCCGCAGGACCGGCGCATGAGCATGGACCTGAGCGACATCTCGAACCTCGACAAGAACAACAGGATCCTGGCGCGCGACGATCGCCGCCGGCTTTTCGGGCTGGGCAACATGCTCTGGCACTCCGACAGCTCCTTCAAGGAAGTGCCGGCCAAGTACTCGCTGCTCTCGGCGCGCCAGATCCCCGATGCCGACGGCAATACCGAGTTCGCCGACATGCGCGCGGCCTACGACGACCTCGACGACAAGACCAAGCGCGAGGTCCACGACATGATCTGCAGCCACAGCCAGATCTTTTCCCGCGGCATCCTCGGCTTCACCGATTTTACCGACGAGGAGCGCGTGAAGTGGGCGCCGGTGCGCCAGCGTCTGGTGCGCAAGCACCCGCGCACCGGTCGGCTGTCGCTTTATCTCTCGAGCCATGCCGGCGGCATCGAGGGCTGGCCGGTGCCGGAGGCGCGCGCCTTCCTGCGCGACCTCAACGAGCACGCCACGCAGCGCAGGTATGTCTATGCGCATCGCTGGATCCCGGGCGACCTCGTGATGTGGGACAATCGCGTCACCATGCACCGCGCGCGGCGCTACGATCACACCCAGGTGCGCGACATGCGCCGCACCACCCTCACCAACGAAGTGTCGAGCCTCAAGCAGGCGCCGTAGCGATGCGCCTTCAGTTCCTGGGTTCCGGCGACGCTTTCGGCAGCGGCGGACGGTTCAACACCTGCTTTCACCTCGAGCGCTCGACGCACGGCAATGTGCTGGTCGATTGCGGCGCATCGTCCATGGTCGCCATCCGCAAATGGGGCGTCGATCCCAACGGCATCTCGACCATCCTGATCAGCCACCTGCACGGCGATCATTTCGGCGGCTTGCCCTTCTTCCTGCTCGACGCACAGCTCATCAGCCGCCGCATGACACCCCTTACCATCGCCGGCCCGCCGGGCCTGAAGGGGCGACTCCAGATCGTCCGCGAGGCGATGTTCACCGGCTCGACCGCGATCGAGCCCAAATATGCCTTCGAGATTCGCGAGCTCGCACTGCACGAGCGGGTCGAGATGAACGGCCTCGCCGTCACGCCCTATCTGATGAAGCATTTCAGCGGCGCGCCGTCCTATGCGCTGCGCGTCGAGACCGAGGGCAAGGTGCTGACCTATTCCGGCGACACCGAATGGGTCGAGGAGCTGATCCCCGCGGCCACGAACGCCGACCTCTTCATCTGCGAGGCCTACTTCTTCGACAAGGTCATGAAATATCACATCGACTACATGACCTTGACCAAGCACCTCGCCGAAATTTCCCCAAAGCGCACCATCGTCACGCACATGAGCGCCGAGCTGCTGGGCCGTCAGAAGGAGATTGCGCTCGAAGCCGCGCATGACGGGCTCACCGTCGACTTCTAGCCCTTCACCCATTCTTCGACGCGGCAATTGACCGAGGCGTCGAGCATGCGCGTGCCTTTGAGCACCAGACCGCTCTGCATCATGACTTTCTCGGGCGTCGTCACCTTGCCGACGCCCGGGAAGACGGCGCGGCCCCGGGGCACGCTGGCGTCCGTCCGGGTGAGATGGAAGGTGTCGTAGCCGATCGTCAGGAACAGGCCGAAGACGTCGGTGCCGCCGACCACGGCCAGCGTGCCGCCATCGATGCCGAGCCGCGCCCAAGCTTCCTCGAACGGCGCGGTCGCGGGGTTCCACAGGATGGCGTTGGTATTGTCCGGATCGGGCGTCAGCACGTTCACCCGGCGAGTCAGGACGATGCGCTTGCGCAGAGGCTCGCCGATGCCGCCCTCGGCCGAGTGCCGCCCGTTGGCCACAGCCGACGCCGCCGCGACGCCGTCCTGGTAAAATTTGTGGTCGGCCGGGACCTTGATCGCCTCGGGGAACTTGCCGTCCGACGTGGCGATCATCCCCTCGCGGGAGATGACGGCATATCCCTCGATCTTCGGTCGGCCGATCGCCATTCAGACCCCAAAAGCTCCGATCACGGCGCCCTGGATAACGAGCGCCCCCAGCCAATGGATGCTGTCGATGATGGAGAGCATGTATTTGCGGCCGGGATAGGCGTTGTTGACGAAAACGGTCGTGACGATGAAGCCCACCCAGACGAACAGCGCCGAGATGATTCCGTTCTTGATCGTGACCTGCCCCGGCCCGAGATGGCCGACCAGGCCCGCCAGCACCCAGCTCATCACCACCAGCGCGACGAAGGAGATGATGAACGGCGTCGGCGACTTGTTGGGCTCGACCCGGCCGACGGCCGCCAGCCACTGCTTGGACAGGGTCATGTAGTAGGCCGCGCCCCAGGCATAGGCCGCGACGGCGGCCACCAGGATGGCCAGTAGGTTCAGGCCGGCGAATGTCATGACGTCCTCCCCGTTGTACGGGAAGGATACAGGAGCGCGAGAACCCGTCGCTGCTCGAATCCTGCGTCCATTGTTCATAATGAGAGGCGCACGGCCTGCGGGTGTAGACTTCCCGTCGTTCGAGTTGCGTCCGGGAGTCCTGTCATGTCGATGTCGACGGGAAGTATCGAGAGAGCCGTTTTTGAACCGTTTAGGCACCGTTTAGGCGCCGTTTTCGACCGTTTATCGACGGACGCCAAAGCGGAGAAATGCCCATGGCGTCTGGCCTTTTGCGCGTTGGCGCGCGAAAACACCGTTAATAAACGGCGAAAACGGTCGAAACGGCTGGGCCCCGACATCCAGCGGTTCAACTCGATCGAAAGCCGCTCTAGGCTCGCCCTATGACCACGTACGCCGAATTCCAGCCGCTCACTTTTCACGACGCGGCCCGCCGCTTCACCGACGGCAACGACAGTCCGCGCGCCTATCTCGAACGCTGTCTCGAGACCATCTCGGCGCGCGAGCCGGTGGTGAAGGCCATCGTCTCGATGAACGAGACGGGCGCGCGCACCGCCGCCGATGCCAGCACCGAGCGCTGGAAGGCCGGCAAGCCCCTCTCGCCGATCGACGGCATGCCGATCGCCATCAAGGACCTGCTCGAGACCAAGGACATGCCCACCGAGATGGGCTGCGAGGCGATGAAGGGGAACTTCCCCAAGCGCGACAATGCCGGTGTCTGGGCGCTGCGCCAGGCGGGCGCGGTGATCCTCTGCAAGACGGTCACGGCGGAGCTCGGCGGCTCGCAGCCCGGCGCCACGACCAATCCGTTCGATCCCAAGCGCACGCCAGGCGGATCGTCGTCGGGCTCGGCGGCGGCGGTCGGCGCCAACATGGTGCCGGCGGCGATCGGCACGCAGGTTGGCGGCTCGATCATCCGGCCTGCCGCCTATTGCGGCAACTTCGCGCTCAAGCCCACGCAGGGCGGCATCAATCGCGGCGAGCGGCTGGCGACCAGCATGAGCACGCACGGGCCGCACGCCAACAGCCTTGAAGACATGTGGCAGGTCGCGATCGAGATGGCCAAGCGCTGCGGCGGCGATCGCGGCGCGCTCGGCCTGATGGGACCGGACACCTTGCCCGCCGCGATCAAGCCCAACCGGCTGATCGTGCTCGAGACCGAAGGCTGGCCCGAGGTCGATGCCGCGACCAAGGCAGGCTTCGCCAAGCTTCTCGACCAGCTCAAGGCCGCTGGCGTCACCCTGATCCGTCGCGCCGACCATCCGTTCGTCGAGGCACTGGAGAAGGCCATCGCCAACGGCCGCGCCGTATGTAACGGCGTCACGAGCTGGGAGAACCGCTGGTACCAGCGCGGCATGCTCGACGCCGCGCCCACCGGCCTCAGCGAGCGCGCCAAGCAGGCACTGTTCAAAGCCGAAGCGATGACGGTCGACCAGTACCGCACGAACCTGCTGGCCCGGCAGGCCGCACAACTCGCCCATGCCGCCGTGGCCTCGCTCGCCGACGCCGCGATCACCCTCGCCTGTCCCGGCCCCGCGCCGATCTGGGAGGGCGACAAGCCGGGCCAGCCGCTGGCGGCGCGGCCGACCGGCGACTTCGTGTTCAACGCGCCTTCCTCCATGCTGTTCGCGCCCGTCGTCACCGCGCCGTTGATGAGCGTCGGCGGCATGCCGGTCGGCGTGCAGGTGATGGGCCAGCAGCACGAGGATGCGCGCATGGCGGGCCTCGCCCGCTGGCTGCACGAGAACCTGAAGCGAGTCGCCGCCTAGATGCCGCGCCTGACCTCACCGACGATCGGACTGATGGCCGCACTGCCCGCCTTGGCGGATGAGCCGGTCTTCCTCTTTCCGTTGTTCGACTTTCACGTAAAGCATCGCGGCAAATAATTCTCCGCACGGCGGAACAATAGCTCGCTGGGCGGCGTGCCCCGGGATTGCTAAGACGGACCACCAAATTCGGCATTCAAAGCCAGGGGAAACGCTCATGTCCGACGCAGTGCTTCGCTCCACCCAGGGGCGGATCGGCATCCTCACCGTCAACAACCCGCCGGTGAACGCGCTCGCCGCCGCCGTGCGCGACGGCATCAAGGCCGGCATCGAGGCCTTCGGCAGCGATCCCAACGTCGACGCCATCATCTTGATCGGCTCGGGCCGCACCTTCATCGCCGGCGCCGACATCCGCGAGTTCGGCAAGCCGCGCACCGGCGCCAACCTGAACGACGTCATCGCCTCGATGGAGAACTGCCCCAAGCTGGTCGTGGCCGCGCTGCACGGCACGCCGCTCGGCGGCGGCCTCGAGACCGCGCTCGGCGCGCACTATCGCGTGGCACTGCCCTCGACGCGCGTCGGCCTGCCCGAGGTCCATCTCGGCATCCTGCCGGGCGCCGGCGGCACGCAGCGCCTGCCGCGCCTCACGGGGGCGAAATACGCGCTGGACGCCATCATCTCCGGCCGCCACATCCCCGCGCCGGAAGCCAAGAGCAAGGGCATCATCGATGCGCTGGTCGAAGGCGACGATCTCCTGAAGGGCGCCATCGCCCACACCGAGATGCTGCTGGCCCAGAAGGCGCCGCGCCGCCGTGTGCGCGACCTCAAGGCGACGCTCGAATCGCCCGATCTCTTCAAGGAGACCGAGAAGGCGATCGCCCGCCGCGCGCGCGGCTTCAAGGCGCCGTGGAACATCATCAAGTGCGTGCAGGCCGCTGTGGAGCTGCCGTTCGACGAAGGCATGAAGCGCGAAGGCGAGCTCTTCCAGGAGCTGCTGGTCTCCTCCGAATCGGCGGCGCAGCGCTACTACTTCTTCGCCGAACGCGAGGCGGCCAAGGTGCTGGACGTTCCGGCCGACACGCCGCAGCGACCGATCAAGACTGCGGGCATCATCGGCGCCGGCACGATGGGCGGCGGCATCGCCATGAACTTCGCCAATGCCGGCATCCCGGTGACCTTGCTCGAGGTGAAGCAGGAGGCGTTGGATCGCGGCCTCAAGACCATCCGCACCAACTACGAGAACACGGCCAAGCGCGGCGGCATGAAGGCGGAAGATGTCGAGAAGCGCATGGCGCTGATCACGCCGACGCTCTCCTACGACGGCCTCAAGAACGCCGACGTGATCATCGAGGCCGTCTTCGAGACCATGGAAGTGAAGGAAGGCGTCTTCAAGCAGCTCGATGCCGTGGCCAAGCCCGGCGCGATCCTGGCAACAAACACCTCGGGCCTCGACGTCAACCAGATCGCCCAATACACCAAGCGTCCGGGCGACGTGATCGGCATGCATTTCTTCTCGCCGGCCAACGTCATGAAGCTCTTGGAGAACGTGCGCGGCAAGGCGACCGAGAAGGACGTGATCGCCACCGTCATGACGCTCTCCAAGAAGATCGGGAAGATCCCCGTCCTGGTCGGTGTCTGCGAAGGCTTTGTCGGCAACCGCATGCTGCGCCAGCGCGGTATCCAGTCGGCCTACATGCTGGAGGAAGGCGCCCTGCCGCAGCAGGTCGACAAGGTGCTGTACGATTTCGGCTTCCCCATGGGCCCCTTCGCCATGAGCGACCTCGCCGGCAACGACGTGGGCTGGCGCATCCGCCAGGGCAAGAAGGAGAAGGAAAAGCGCAACGTGCGCTATTCGGGTTACGTCGCCGACGCGATCTGCGAGCTCGGCCGGTTCGGCCAGAAGACCGGAGCGGGCTACTACAAGTACAACCTCCCCGACCGCACGCCGGTGCCCGATCCCGAGGTCGAGAAGATCATCGAGGAGAACTCCAGGAAGCTCGGCATCACCCGCCGCGCCATCTCCGACCAGGAGATCCTGGAGCGCACGCTCTATCCGATGGTCAACGAGGGCGCCAAGATCCTCGAAGAGAAGATGGCGCAGCGCTCGCTCGACATCGACGTGATCTGGGTCAACGGCTACGGCTGGCCTGTCTATCGCGGCGGCCCGATGTGGTGGGCCGACAACGTGGTGGGCCTCAAGGCCGTCCACGACGCCCTGATGAAGTACCGCGATGCGTCGGGCGACCCGTTCTGGGAGCCCGCGCCCCTGCTCAAGAAGCTGGTGCAGGACGGCAAGAAGTTTTCTAGCGTGTGAGTTAACAACCCTCCCCCGTCATCGGGGGAGGTGGCTCGCGCGCAGCGCGAGACGGAGGGGTCATAAGCAGCACAACCGATGCTCATGACCCCTCCGCCCCGCTTCCGCGGGGCACCTCCCCATCTGAATGGGGAGGAATCAAAAGAGAGGAATTCAAATGGCCGATGCAGTAATCGTCTCCACCGCCCGCACGCCGATCGGCAAGGCGTTCCGCGGCATCTTCAACGACACGCATGCCGCCGACATGGGCGCGCATGTGATCAAGCACGCCGCCGAGCGTGCCAAGGTCGATCTTGGCGAGATCGAGGACGTGATCATGGGCTGCGCGGCACCGGAAGGCACCTCGGGCTCCAACGTCGCCCGCGTCTCGGCGATCCGCGCCGGTGCGCCGGTGTCGGTCTCGGGCGTGACCGTGAACCGCTTCTGCTCCTCGGGCCTGCAGACCATCTCGATGGCGGCCCAGCGCGTGCTGGTCGACAAGGTGCCGGTGATGCTGGCGGGCGGCCTCGAGTCGGTGTCGCTGGTCCAGGGCCCGCCGGGCGGCAACAAGAACCGCCTGGTCAATCCCTGGGTGCAGGAGCACGTACCCGGTATCTATCACGCCATGATCCAGACCGCCGACACGGTGGCCGAGCGCTACAAGATCAGCCGTGAGGCGCAGGACGAATATTCACTGCAAAGCCAGCTGCGCACCGCGGCCGGCCAGCAGGCAGGCGCCTTCGACGACGAGATCGTGGCGATGGAGACCGAGATGGTCGTCGTCGACAAGAAGACCAACGAGACCTCGCGCAAGAAGACCCTGCTCAACAAGGACGAGGGCAATCGTCCCGACACGAACATGGCGGGCCTCGCCAAGCTCGAGCCGGTGCGCGGTCCAGACAAGTGGATCACCGCCGGCAACGCCAGCCAGCT
>DATJWN010000056.1:0-27666 GCA_035501235.1 Reyranella sp. | reverse complement strand
GGCGATCGCTACGGCAAGATGCCGGTGGTCGCCATCGCCTGCCTTGCCGCCGCGATCTTCTGCGCCACGAGCGCGCTGTCGGGATCGCTCGGCGTGCTGGCGGGCCTGCGCTTCCTCACCGGCGCCGCGAGCTCGGCCATCATCCCGCTCGCCATGGCCTGGCTCGGCGACAATGTGAGCTATGACAAGCGCCAGACGACCCTGGCGCGTTTCCTCACCGGCCAGACGCTCGGTCTCATGACGGGGGCCGCGATGGGCGGCGCGCTCGGCGACTGGCTGGGCTGGCGCACCGTGTTCTGGCTGCTGACCGCGATCTATCTCGCGGCCGGCCTTGCGCTGTTCGCCACCATGCGGCTCAGGCCCGAGATCGCCCGGCCCGGCCGGCGCTCCCAAGGCTCGATGCTGGCGCAGATGGCGAGCGTGCTGCGCCGGCCGTGGGCGCTCACCGTGCTGATCGTCGTGGCGCTCGAAGGCGGCACCTTCTGGGGCTGCTTCACCTTCGTGGCCGCCGACCTGCACCAGCGCTTCGGCCTCTCCTTCGCCGCGGTCGGCCTTGCCGTGGCGGCATTCGGGGCCGGTGGCTTCACGTATGTCACCGTGGCGCCGCAGCTCGTGCGGCTGCTGGGCGAGCGCGGGCTCGTCCTGTGGGGCGGCACGGGGTTGGGGCTTTCGTTCGCCGCCCTGGCGCTGGCGCCCAACGCCTGGGTGGCTTTCGGCGTCATCGTCCTGGTCGGCGTCACCTTCTACATGCTGCACAACACGCTGCAGACCAACGGGACGCAAATGGCGCCCGAAGCGCGCGGCTCGGCGCTGGCGCTGTTCACGGTCTGCCTGTTCGGCGGTCAGTCCATCGGTGTGCCGCTCGCCGCGCCCATCGTCGACCGCTACGGCGCACCGCCCATCTTCTGGTTCGCGGCGGTATTCCTGACCGTACTGTCTTGGGCCTTCGCCGCGGCACTCCAACGCAGGCGGTTGTAATTCTATCATCCCTCGGCAACCTTTTACATTGCACAGGCGTTGCAATACCCGGTGCGATCCAGAGGGGGTTCGGAGATGGCCGATTCCTGCGATGTGCTGGTGGTCGACGATGATGTGATGCTGGGCGAGACCATCGCCCGCTCGCTCAGCCGCAACGGCATCCGGACCCGGGCGGTCCATAGCGGCTCCTCTGCCCTGAAAGTGCTGGAGAAGGAACGGCCCCGCGTGGCCGTGCTCGACTATGAGCTGCCCGATACGACCGGTCCGGAGCTCGCCCAAAAGCTGCACGAGGCGCTGCCCGACATCTCGATCCTGCTGATGTCGGGCGCCATCGGCCATGTCGACCGCAAGACCCTGGAACAGTGCGGCATCAAGGTCTTCCTCAACAAGCCGGTGCCGCTGGCGCCGCTCAACCAGGCGGTGATGAGGCTGCTGAAGACGAGATAGTGCTCGTGCCCATCCTTCGAGACGGGCGCTACGCACCCTCCTCAGGATGAGGCCTTCACCTCGACACACATCACCTCAGCCTGAGGAGCGCGCAGCGCGTCTCGAAGGGTGGGCAACGCGATGGTAGAATCGCCGTCGCAATGAGCCTGAAATCAAGCTTCGTCCTGGCGGCCTGCTTCTGCTTCGGCACGGCAGCGCTTGCCCAGTCCGACGAGGCAATCGCCGACGGCGAGACCCTTCTGAAGACGCTGCAAATTCGTGTCAGCGTGGGCGAGGTGTGGCCGCAGGATCTCGCCATCGCGCGCTTCTACCTGCTGGAGCTGCGACGGGCCGCGGGCAAGCTGCCGGAGGCGGCATTCTGCGAGCAGGCGCAGGCCGAGCTCCGCATCGCAAGCACCATCGAGGGCGACGAGGTCACCAAGGCCGGGCTGATCGAGCGTAAGGAGGCGATCGAAGCGATGACCCGCTCGCCTGAGCTTTGCAAACAGTCCATTGCCGCCATCGACGCCTTCCTGTTCGACTCGGGCGAGCCGCCGCCGACACCGGAAGCGGTGGCCGAGGCGCGCAACAAATACCGGACGGGCGACATCGACCGCTCGACCTTGCTCGATCTCGAAGCCGGCCTGGCCGAAGCACAGGTCGCGGCGGGCAAGCTCACGCGCGAGGCCTATTGCGCCTCGGGCCAGCGCGCAACGCTCGGCCAGCTCGTCGACAGCGTCGAGCAGCGCGCGAGCGTGGGCCAGGCGGGCCTGCTCGAACGCCTCGCCGCCAAGCGCCGCCTGTGGGCGTTCCGGGCGCTCTGCCGGTAGCTCAGGCCGCCGGCGGCACGCGGAACTGGTAGGGCTCCTCGAGCGTCTTCGCCTCCTCGGCGGTGACCGAGAACTCCGTCGCCTGAGCGGCGGACGTCAGCTGGTCGAGGCTGGTCGCGCCGATGATGGGCGAGGCCATGTAGGGCTTGCTGAGCAGCCAGGCCAGCGCCGCCTGCGCGGGCGAGCAGTTCTTGCCGGCGGCGACCTTCTTCAGGCGATCGGCGATCTCCCAGTCGCAGTCGCGATAGGAATCGGGCTTCACGTTGACATCGTTCTTCGAGCGCTCCGTCGCGCCGCCACCTTCCTTGGCGCGGTTGGCGGCGAGGAAGCCGCGGGCGAGCGGCGAATACGGAATGAGCCCCACGCCCTGCTCCAGGCAGAGCGCGTTCATCTCCTTCTCCTCCTCGCGCGCGATCAGGTTGTAGAGGTTCTGCATCGCGATGGGCTTCGCATAGCCCTTCCAGTCCGCGAGCATGCACATCTGCGCGAACTTCCAGGCCGGCATGGTCGAGCCGCCGATGTAGCGCACCTTTCCGGATTTCACGATCTGGTCGAGCGTGTACATCGTCTCTTCCATCGGCGTGTACGGGTCGAGCCGGTGGACCTGGTAGACGTCGATATAGTCGGTCTGCAGGCGCTTGAGCTGCTCGTCGACCGCCGACATCAGGTGCTTGCGGCCGGTGCCCTGGTCATTCTGTGCCGGGCTCATGCGGGCGCCGGCCTTGGTCGAGATCACGAGGTCCTCGCGCCTGGCCATCTTCATGAGCGTCGCGCCCATGATCTCTTCCGAGCGGCCGGCGTTGTAGTTGTCGGCGGTGTCGAAGAAGGTGATGCCGACGTCGAGCGCGCGCCGAAAATAGGCCGGCGCCTCGTCCTCGTCGAACTTGCCCCAGCCGCGGCGGCCCTTGGCGCCCCAGGAATTGCCGCCGAGGCAGATGCGGCTCACGATCAGGCCCGAGCGGCCAAGAGGTCCGTACTTCATCCCAAATTCCCCTTGCTGGTGGCCCGCTGCGGCACCACGTTATGACCATGAAGGTCATCATCGAATATTGCGGCGCTTGAGGCTACAAGCCGCAGGCCCTCCGGGTGAGGGATAGTCTCGCCAAAAAGGGCGCCGCCGACATCGAGCTGCGCCCCGGCAAATCCGGCCAGTTCGACGTCACCGTCGACGGCACCCTGAAATACACACGCAGCAAGACCGGCCGTTTTCCGACGGATGCGGAGATCGACGGCTTGACCTAGCCGAACACTTCCTTGTTCACGCAGAACTGCACGTTCGGCCGGCCGTCGAACACCGAGAGGATGCTCTCGACGGCGGTGACGGCCATGCGGTTGCTCGCCTCCTCGGTGACGCCCGCCATGTGCGGGCTGAAGATCACGTTCTCCAGCTCGAACAGCTTGTTCTTGGGGTCCGGCGGCTCGCGGTCGAGCACGTCGAGACCGGCGCCGCGCAGCTTGCCGCTCTTCAGGGCGTTGTAGAGCGCGTCCTCGTTCACGATGCCGCCGCGGGCGGTGTTCACGAGGAACGCCGTCGGCTTCATCAGCGCCAACGTCTTCGAATCGAACATGTCGATCGTCTCGGGCGACTTCGGGCAATGGATCGACACGTAATCGACCCGGGGCAGGATCGCCTTGAGGTCCGTGACCTTGGTGGCACCCGCCTTCTCGATCTCGGCCTGGGACATGTTCGGATCGAGCACGTAGGTCTCCATCTCGAAGGCCACAGTGCGCTTCACCGTGCGCGAGCCGATGCGGCCCATGCCGATCACCAGCACCTTCTTGCCCGCGACGTCGGATGGCAGGTCCGACAGACGTTCGCGCCAGTTGCCCGTGCGCACCCAGCGGTCGGACTTCTTGGTGAGCCGCGAAGCCGCCAGCATGAAGTACATGGCGTGCTCGGCAACCGACACGGAGTTCGCCGTGCCCGTGGTCATGAGCGGGATCTTGCGCTTGTTGAGCGCCGGCACCTCGACCGCGTCGAAGCCGACGCCCAGGCGAGCCACGACCATCATCCCGGGCGCGGCATCGAGCTCGGCCTGGCGGAAGGCCGTGCCCCCCAGGGTGACGGCGTTGGCATCCTTGAGCTTGGGATGCAGCGAGGGGACGGAATCGTCGGTCAGGATCTCCCAATCGACATCGTCGCGCTTCTTCAGCACCTCGAGGCCGGCCTGCGGCATGCGGCCGACGATCAACACCTTCTTGCGGTTCTTGTTTGCACCCGTGGACATACGATTCCCTCCCGATTCATCGAGCATACGACGATCCGGGCGTGGGTCCATTGATCATAATCGGCCGGGTCCGCAGGCCGGTCCCGGGCGCGGGCCAAGCTGCCTCACGATGAGCGTTTCCCCACAATCGACAGTTGATGGACTGGCCGGCGATACTTAGCTAGAACCGCCGCCCGGTGCGCCATGAACCTCCAGACCGCCCGATCGCAAACATATCACGCGGGAATTTGAGGCGACCCAAATGATCGAAGAGCTCGACGTGGTCGTCCTCAAGGCCACAACAGACAGAATTCCTTTGCCGGCAGGTACGCGCGGAACGGTGGTGCACATCTTCAATGCAACACCGCCAGCATATTTGGTGGAATTCTCCGAAGACGATGATCCGCGTGGACTGGGCGTATTCGACGCCAGCGACAATGATCTGCTGCTGTGCCTTCGCCGCTACTGGATCACGTTCAAGCCTACAGCCGAACCGTCGGTGCTCAATCTCGGGTGCGGCGTCACCACGCGCGATCGCGGAAAGGCCCGCGAACTGATCGAGCAGCAGGTGTTTCCGGTCCTGGGAGTGCGGTCTATCCAGGAGATCATCGAGGACATCGACATCTCGACGTTGGACGCAAATCATGTGCGGCCAAACATGGGAGACCCCACACAACGCGGCGTCTGGTTTCCTCTGCTCCCTTGACGAGCAGCTACGGCAGGTAGCTGAGCGGCAGCCGCGTGGTGGACTTGATCTCCTCCATGGCGAACATCGAGGTGACATCGGAGAGCTCGACCTTGGCGATCAGGCGCTTGTAGAAGGCGTCGTAGGCGTCGATGTCGGGCAGCACGAGGCGGATCAGGTAGTCGATCTCGCCCGACATGCGGTAGCAATCCATGACCTCGGGAAACGAGGCGATCGCCCGGGCGAAGCGGTTCAGCCACTGCGCGCTGTGCTGGGCGGTGCGCACAGCCACGAACACCGTGACGCCGGCATTGACGGCCCGCCGGTCGAGCAGCGCCACCTTCGCCCGGATCACGCCGGCCTCCTGCAGCCGGTTGATGCGCCGCCAGCAGGGCGTGGTCGAGAGTCCGACCCGGCGCGCTATTTCGGCCAGGGCCATGTCGGCCTGGTCCTGCAGGCAATCCAGAATCTTCCGGTCGAAGGAATCGAGCGATATTTTTGCGGGCATTCGGCCTTTCCTGGAATGGAATGCTCAAGATTGCCGCATTCCGGGCAAAGCGAGCAACCCGTTTCCTGCCAGAAGGCGTACGCTTGGCATCATGTTGCGTCGCTTCACCGATCATCCCGCCTCGGTCAACGAGACCTACTTCCAGCACATGGGCATGGCTTTCGGCTTCGGCGGCCGCATGCTGCTGGGCAGCCTCGCCTGCTTCGTGCATGGTCTCTTCCCATGGCTCTGCCTCACCCGGGGAAGCGACACGATCCGCGGCCTGCACCACCGCATGGTATCGCATCGCGTGGTTCGGCCGTCGCCCGACACCTCGCCCGTCATCGCCGCGGCGGACTAGCGCTTCTTCTCCTCGTCGCGGGCCTGCCGGCCGTGGCGCAGGAACGCTCGATGGTGCCGGTCACCGTCGACGGCGAAACCGTCAAGCTCGCGGTCATCACCCACAAGCCCGCCGGCAACGGGCCCTTCCCGACCCTGGTCTTCCATCACGGCTCGACCGGGCGCGGCACCGACACCAGCCTGTTCGCCCGCCCGTACGATCCCAAGCAACTCTCCGACTGGTTCGTCGCGCGCGGCTGGGCGGTGATCCTGCCCTCGCGGCGCGGCCGCGGCGGCTCGGAAGGCCGCTACGACGAGGGCTTCGCGATCGACCGCAGTCAGGGCTATAGCTGCGAGCCGACCCTGTCGCTGCCCGGCGCCGACCGGGCGCTGCGCGACATCGACGCCATCACGCCGCTCTTGCTCGCCCAGCCGTTCGTCGACCGCAGCCGCTTCGCGGTCGGGGGCCAGTCGCGCGGCGGCATCCTGACCGTGGCCTGGGCGGGGCGGCATCCCGGCGAGCCCAAGGCCGCGATCAATTTCGTCGGCGGCTGGATGAGCACGTCGTGCCCGTCGGCGACGGCGATCAACGGCCCGCTGTTCGCGCGGGGTACGGCCTATCCGCTGCCCATGCAGTGGCTCTACGGCGAGAACGACTCCTACTATCCGGTCAGCGCCACCCGCGCGAGCTTCCAGGCCTTCCAGGCGGCCGGCGGCAAGGGCTCCTACGACATCTTCACGCCGCCCGCCGGCATGAACGGCCATTTCATCAACACCGTTCCGTCACTGTGGACCGCGACGCTCGAGGCCTATCTCGCCGCGCGCGGGTTGCCCGCGAAACCGCTCTGACCCCTCCTTGCAACTCTCTCCTTCCGCCCCACGTTCAAGGAGACAGCGAACGAACAAGGAGGGCGCGATGGAGACCCCGCTCAAGATCAGCTTCACCGGAGGCGATACCAGCGCGGCGTTGAGCGCCCTGATCAATGAGCACGTGCTATCCCTGGAAAAGGTCTACGGCCGCATGACCGCCTGCCAGGTCACCGTGCAGGCGCCGGACAGGCTGAACGGGCCGTTCGCGGTCCACGTCCACCTGACCCTGCCCGGCGGCATGGACGTCACCGCCGATCACACGCCCACCGCCGACGACCGCTTCTTCGATCCGCAATTCGCCGTGAACGACGCCTTCCGCCGCGCCAAGCGCGTGCTGAAAGATCGGGCGCAGAAGCGGCGCGGCGACGTGAAGACCCTGCACGAGAGGCTCGACCGCACGCTCGACCGGCCCGAGAGCTAAGCGCACGGCGAGCGGCGAACGACGCCCTTCTCGTCGAGCCGTTCGCGCAACAGGCCGATCCGGTCGCCGCCCCAGAACAGCTCGCCGTCGAACACGAAGGTCGGCACGCCAAACACGCCGGCAGCCTCGGCCTCGCCGCGCAGCCGATCGTGCTCGGCCCCGCCCTCGCCTGCCAGGAAATCCGGGAAGCCGAGGAGCGCGCCCGCTTCACCGAGCAACGCCTCGACCGCAGCGACGTCGCTGGGATCGATCTCGCGGCGGAAGAACCGCTCGAAGGCGAGATCGCTGTAGCGCCGCAGCACACCGTGCCGTTTGGCCCACAGCATGCCGGTGTTGATCGGCCGCGCGTCGTAGATCTTCCTCGGGCTCATCAGGGTCAGCCCCTGCCTGGCCGCGAACCGCCGCGCATCCATGAAGGCATAGCGCACGCGCCGCTGGTGGTGTGCATCGCGCGACTCGACCGGCTGCTGCACATTGGCGATGTCGAGCGAATAGGGCCGCCAGTCGAGCGCAATGTCGTAGTCGCGCTCGAGCTCATAAGCCCACGCCTTCGCGACGAAGGCGTAGGGGCTCACATAGTCTGTCCAGAGGACGACCGTCGGCAACGCTACTGCTTCGCCAACTTCGTCTCCACCACGCGCGCCCACAGCGTGGCGCCGAGCGTGATGATCTCGTCGTTGAAGTCGTAGCCCGGATTGTGGACCTCGCAGCCGCCCTCGCCGCCACCATTGCCGATGTTGATGAAGGCGCCCGGCACCTTCTCCAGCATGTAGGAGAAATCCTCCGAGGCCATGACGTAGGGCCCGTTGCGGTTCATGTTCTCCGCGCCGACGATCTTCTCGGCCACGTCGGCAATGAAGTCGACGGAGTCCTTGTCGTTCACGAGAGGCGGGAAGGCGATGCGCACGTCGGGCTCGGCCGAGCCGCCCAACGTCTTGGCGATGCCGCGCGAGATCGTCTCGATGCGCTCCTTGATCAGCGCCATCGTCTCCTTGCGGAAGGCGCGGATCGTGCCGCGCAGCACGGCCTCCTGCGGGATCACGTTGTAGGCGTCGCCGGCATGCATCTGGGTCACCGAGATCACCGCCGAATCGAGCGGCGCCACGTTGCGCGACACCACGCTCTGCAGCGCCGAGATGATCTGCGTCGCGATGATCACCGGATCGATGCCGGTCTCCGGTCGCGCGCCGTGGGCGCCCTTGCCGGTGATCTTGATGTCGAACAGGCCGCCACCCGCCATCTGTGGGCCAGGCTTGATGGCGAACTTGCCAACATCGAGCTTGGGCCGGTTGTGCATGCCGAAGATCTGTTCGCAGGGGAACTTCTCGAACAGCCCGTCCTTCACCATCGCCTCGGCGCCGCCGCGGCCCTCCTCGGCCGGCTGGAAGATGAAGTGCACCGTACCGTCGAAGTTGCGCGTGGCCGAGAGGTACTTGGCCGCGCCCAGCAGCATGGTCGTGTGGCCGTCATGGCCGCAGGCGTGCATGCGGCCCTGATGGCGGCTGCGATGATCGAAAGTGTTGTGCTCGTCCATCGGCAGCGCGTCCATGTCGGCACGAAGGCCGATGGCGCGCGGATTGTTGCCGACGCGGATGGTGCCGACGACGCCCGTCTTGCCGATGCCGGTGGTGACGTCGACGCCCCATTCCTTGAGCTTGGAGGCGACGATCTTGGAGGTGCGCTCTTCCTCGAAGCCGAGCTCGGGATGCGCATGGATGTCGCGGCGGATGGCGGTCAGCTCGGCGGCGGCGGCGGCGATCTTGGGCTCGATGTTGGACATTCAGGACTCCAGCAGGAAAGAGGTCATTACACGCCGAAACTCGGCGCCGTGCACGTTCGGATAGAAGTGCCCGCCATCCGGCAGCACCCAGGCGCGGGCGTTCGGGATCAAGCGTACCAGCTCCTCGGTGAAATAGAGAGGCGTCACCATGTCGTCCCGCGCACAAATGGCGAGCGTCGGCGCCGTCACCTTCTGCAGCCGGTCCTTCTGGTCGTGCGCCTGGATGGCGGCGATGCGCGACAGCATGATCTCGGGGAACGGGATCGCCTCCTCCGCCTTGGCCTCCAGGGCGTCGAGATCGGCATCGTGGTCGCGCACCCAGGACGGCATGTTCAAGGCGAGCGCGCTCGAGCGCGTATAGGCTCTGGCGCCCAGTTCCCGCAGGACCTGCGCACGGGCATCGAACAGGCGGCGGAAGAAGACGTCGGACCTGGCCCAGGTCGCCGACAGCACCAGCCGGTCGATGCGCGCGGCCTTCTCGATCGCCAGGACCTGGCCCATCGCGCCGCCCGTGGAATGGCCGCACCAATGGACCTTTTCGAAACCCAGCGCGTCGATCAGCTGCAGTGCATCGTCGGCCATCTGCGGCACGCTGTAGGCGATCTTCGACATCTCGCTGCGGCCAGTGCCGCGATGATCGTGCACGATCAAGGTGAACCGCTTGGCAAGCTCGGCCACATGCGGCGTCCAGAAGCGGCCGTCGCCGCCCAGGCCCGACACCAGGAACAAAGGCGGCCCGCTGCCGTTGCGGTCGTAGTGGAGCTTGGCCCCGTCCTTGAGCGTGATATGTGGCATTGGCTAAGCTCGTCCCCAACGAATGATAAGAGGCGAAGGGAACCGCAGAATGCGTCGCTTGTCGATTGTCGCCGTGGCCCTCGCCGCGCCCGTTGTCGTGGCCGCGTGCGTGCCGCAGCAGCCGGTCGTGGCGTTCCAGACCATCCCGCGGCCCGCGCCCGACGATCCGGTGCCGATGGGCATCACCTATCTCTGCGAGAACCACAAGGAAGTCTCGGTCGTCTACGCCAAGAACCGCGCCAGCGTGACCTTCGACAACAAGACCTGGCGCATGGAATACCAAGCCATGGCCGAGGGCTTCCGCTATGCCGACACCAACAACCAGTGGACCGGCCGCGACGACCTGGCCGCTCTCCGGGACAATGCCGCCAACCGGCCGCTCGCCTACAACTGCCGCCCGATCAAGCGCAACACTTAGCCGAAGGCGTCGAACAGTTTCGCGATCGCTGCCTTGTTGAGACCGCTGCGCAGGCAGGTCTCGAGCAATACGCGCGCCTTGAGCGGATGCAGCCGTCCGCCCCAGATCAGGCCGGCCTCGCGCAGGCCGATCTCCGAGCTCGGCCCGCCATAGGTGTGGCGTAGCATCGGCCCGCCGCCGGCACGCGGCGCCATCACCGTGGGCACGGCCTTGGCGAGACGCTTGATCGCATCGACAGCACGCTCGGGCGTATGGCCGCCGCCCATGGCGCCGATCACCGCGCCCTCGAAGCCGAGCCGATCGGGCGATGCGAGCATGGCCTCGATCAGCGCACCGCCATCGTCCAGCGACGTCCAGAGAAGGGCCACGGGCGCCGCCTTGCCCCGGGCCTTGCCGAGCTCCGCGCGCGCCGCGACGATCGCCTCGCGCACCGGCAGCGACAGCGGCACGATGCGATCCTCGACCAGCGCCATCAGCGGACCGGTATAGGTCGAGGCGAAGGCATTGACGCGGGTCGGATGGATCTTCGCGACGTCGGCGGCGGCATAGACCTCGTCCAGCATCACCACGACGACGCCCAGCGCCCTCGCGTGCTTCCTCACCCAGGGATCGGCCGCCACCCTCACCGCCGCCAGGAGATTGCCCGGGCCGTCGGCCGAGGTGAGCGAGGGGTTGCGCATCGCCGCCGTCACCACGACCGGCACCTTGAGATCGAGCAGCAGGTCGAGCAGGAACGACGTCTCTTCCAAGGTGTCGGTGCCCTGCGTGATCACGAATCCGTCGGCCTTGAGCTTGGCGATCTTCGCCGCCAGCGCGTGGATCTGGTCGAAGCTCAGCGAATGGCTGCCGACGCGGCTCACCGTCTCGGCCGTGATCGAGGCGACCGAGGTCAGAAGCGGCACGGCCTTCACGAGGTCGTCGGCACCCAGGCCCATTTGCATGGCGCCCGTGGCGTCGGGCCGGGTGGCGATGGTGCCGCCCAGCGCCAGGATATGGATACGCGGCTTCGGCATCAGGCGAGCTTCAGCGAGCCGAAGAAGCGGTTGGCCTCGACGCCTGTCATCCCGCCCGCGCTGCCCATGAAGGCGAGCGACACGAAGCGATGCTCTTTCAAGAGCACGAGCTGGCGCAGACCGTTGTCACGCGGCAACAGCCCGATCGAGTCGACGGCCGACGCGCCTCCGATCTCGCGCCAGTCGGTCCTGGCCCATTTGCGGCCGACCAGCGGCTGGGCACGATCGTCCAGCGCGGTCTGCAGCAGACGCCGCGGCTGGGCGGTGTCGACGTCGGCAGGGTAAAGCGCGGTCTGGGCGACATAGGAATAGCCGCCGACATCGAGGCTGTAGGAATGCAGCGCGAACGGCGTGCCGCGCGCCGAGCGGTCGTTCAGGATGCGATGGTCCGGCACGCCGGGCATCTCGACGGTGAAGGCATTGTCCTCCACCTTCACGCCGTACCATTGAAGGGGAATGACGATCCGCTTCTGCTGCTGCGCCCGCACCGGATGCGTCAGCGCCAGCAGCGGCGCCACGCACAGTAAACGCCGGCCGATCATTCCGCGGCCTGCCGGCCGAACTTCCGCCGTGCCTCGGCCTCGGTGTAGTAGCCGCGCGCGATGTCTCGGGCGATCGCCTCGGGCCGGCGCCTGGCCGGATCGCCGAAGCCGCCGCCGCCCGGCGTCTGCACCCTCACCACGTCGCCGACGCCGATCTCGATATCCTGGTCCTTGCTGAGATGCGGCGGCTTGTAATTGCGATCGCCTCGCGTCACGACCACGGTGTTGACGCCGCCCGCCTCGCCGCCGCGCGCGCCCTGCGGACCGGTGCGGCCATGGTCCATCACCATCGACACGCGCGCCTCGCCGCGGCGCAGCTTGATCGCGTAGTTGATGCCGAAACCGCCGCGGAACTCGCCCGCGCCGCCCGAGCCCTCGCGCAGCGAGAACTCCTCGAACAGGATGGGATAGAACTGCTCCAGCACCTCGACCGGCTGCATCTTGGAGATGCCGATGGTCGAGCAGCCATTGGAGAGGCCGTCACCGCCTTCGAAGCCGCCATACCCGCCGCCAGTGAAGAGATACATGATGTAGCTCTTCTTGCGTTCGGGATCGTAGCCGCCGACGCCGAGATTGCCCGACGTGCCCGCGGGCGCCGCGAACAGCAGGTCCGGGATCGCATGCGTCATGGCCGCGAACACCGATTCGGCGATGCGCTGGCTGACCTCGGCCGCGCAGCCCGACACCGGCCGCGGATACCTGGCGTAGAGGAACGTGCCCTCGGGCTCGACGATGTGCAGCGGCTCGAAGGTACCGGCATTGATCGGCACCTCGGGGAAGATGTGCTTGATGGCGAGATAGATCGCCGACTTGGTGGTGGCGATCACCGAGTTCATCGGACCGCGGCAGGGCGGGCTGGAGCCCGTCATGTCGAAGGTGAGGTCTTCGCCCTTCTTGGTGATCCTCATCTTGATGGTCAGCGGCTCGTCGACCACGCCGTCGCTGTCGACCTGGCTGGTGCCTTCGTAGACGCCGTCGGGGATGGCCGCGATCTTGGCCCGCATCTGCCGCTCGGCGCGATGACGCATCTCGGCGATCGCCTGCTTCACGACGCCATCGCCGTAGCGGTCGATCAGCGCCGTCAGCCGCTGCTCGCCCGTCGTGAGGGCGGCGGCCTGGGCCTTGATGTCGCCGATGCGCTGGTCGGCGATGCGCATGTTGCTCATCAGGATGGACAGGATCTCCTGGTCCATCTCGCCCTTCTTGAAGAATTTCACAGGCGGCAGGCGCAACCCTTCCTGCTCGACCTCGGTCGC
This sequence comes from Reyranella sp., assembly GCA_035501235.1. GTDB lineage: Bacteria > Pseudomonadota > Alphaproteobacteria > Reyranellales > Reyranellaceae > Reyranella. Next base: position 14,619 of record DATJWN010000056.1, on the reverse strand, counting down.
GCTGGCCGAAAAGCCGCCCGGCACCATGCCGCCAATGTCGGGCCAGTGGCCGGTATTGGCCAGCCAGGCGAAGAGTTCGCCCTTGTAGAAGAACGGCTTCACGAAGCGCACGTCCATCAAATGCGTGCCGCCGAGATAGGGATCGTTGACGATGAACACGTCGCCCGGATCGACCTTGCCGGCATAGTGGGATTTCACCCGATCGATCACGGCGCGGCTCGAGAATTGCATGGTGCCGACGAAGACCGGCAGCCCCAATTCTCCCTGAGCGATCAGCGAGCCGTCTATTGCGTCGTAGATGCCATCGGAGCGATCCATGCCCTCGGAGATCACCGGCGAGAAAGCCGAGCGAACGAAGGCCAAGTCCATTTCGTTACAGACTTGTATGAGGCCATTCTGAATGACCGTAAGCGTAACAGGGTCGAGATTGGACATAGCAGCAATGACTAGCACAGCCACAGGGTGGATGCGCTATAATCGCCCGCGAATTCCCCACCCCTTTGCAATGGATCGAGTATGAACGCGCCAGTTGTCGCGGAGAACGCCCATTTGCTCAAATTCGGCATCGGCCAGCCGGTGCCGCGCCAGGAGGACCCGACCCTGCTGCAAGGCCAGGGCTCCTACAGCGACGATATTCATCCCGCGAACGTCGCCCATGCCGTGATGGTGCGCAGCCAGGTGGCGCACGGGACGATCAAGGGCATCGACGTCGAGGAAGCGAAGAAGATGCCGGGCGTGCTGGGCGTGTGGACCGGCGCCGATCTGAACGCCGCAGGCTACGGGGCGCTCAAGACGCTGATCCCCGTGCCAAATCGCGACGGCACGCCGATGAAGACGCCGACGCGCATGAGCCTCGCCACCGACAAGGTGCGCTTCGTGGGCGATCCGGTGGCCTTCGTCGTCGCCGAGACCTACGCGCAGGCGAAGGACGCAGCCGAGGCGGTGATGGTCGACATCGACGCGCTCCCTGCCGTCACCGACGCCCGCGCGGCGGCCCAGCCCGGCGCGCCTCTCGTGTTCGACGATGCGCCCGGCAATATCTGCGTCGACTTCCACCACGGCGACACGGCCAAGATCGACGAGGCTTTCGCCCAGGCCGCGCACGTGACGCGCCTGCATCTTGTCAGCAACCGCATCGTGGTCTGTGCCATGGAGCCGCGCTCGGCGACGGCGACCTACGACAAGGAAACCGACCGCTACACGCTCCAGTGCGGCAACCAGGGCGCCTTCGGCCTCAAGCACCAGATGGCGGCGCTGCTCGCCATCAAGCCCGAGCAGATGCGCGTGCTGACCGGCAATGTCGGCGGCTCGTTCGGCATGAAGGGCTCGCCCTATCCGGAATATGCCGGCCTCTTCCACGCCTCCAAGCTGCTCGGCCGGCCCGTGAAGTGGACCGACGAGCGCTCGGGCTCCTTCCTCTCAGACCAGCACGGACGCGACCACGATTTCGACGCCGCGCTGGCGCTCGACAAGGACGGCCGCTTCCTCGCCGTGCGGCTGATCGGCTACGCCAATGTCGGCGGCTATCTCGCCAATGTCGGCCCGCTGATGGGCTCGATGGGCGTGACGCGCAACTTGGCCGCCATCTACCGCACGCCGATGATCCAGGTCTCGACCAAGGTCTGCTTCACGCACACCTCGCCGATCGGGGCCTATCGCGGCGCCGGCCGGCCCGAGGCCAACTACTTCATGGAGCGGCTGATCGATGCGGCATCGCGCGAGATGGGCATCGACCAGGTGGCGATGCGCAAGCTGAACCACATCAAGCCCGAGGAGATGCCCTACAAGACCGCCTCGGGCACGACCTACGATTCAGGCGAATTCACCGCGCTGCTGGAGAAGGCGCTCGAGCTCGCCGATGTGCGGGGCTTCGCGGCCCGCAAGGAGGAGAGCCGGAAGCGCGGCCTGCTGCGCGGCCTCGGCATCGGCGACTATCTCGAGGTCACCGCGCCGCCGATGAACGAGATGGGCGGCATCCGCTTCGAGCCCAACGGCGACGTCACGATCATCACCGGCACGCTCGACTACGGCCAGGGCCACTGGTCGGCCTTCGCGCAGGTGCTGACGACCAAGCTCGGCATCCCGTTCGACAAGATCAAGCTGAAGCAGGGCGACAGCGACCTGCTGATCGCGGGCGGCGGCACCGGCGGGTCGAAGTCGATCATGGCGTCGGGCGCGGCGATCGTCGAAGCCTCCGACAAGGTGATCGAGAAAGGCAAGGAGATCGCGGGCGTGGCGCTCGAGGCCTCCGCCGCCGACATCGAATTCAAGGTCGGACGGTTCAACATCGTGGGCACCGACCGTGGCATCGGCATCATGGAGCTGGCCGAGAAGCTGCGCGAGGGCATGACGCTGCCCGAGGGAGTGCCGACCACGCTGAACGTCAGCCACGTGCACAAGGAAGCGCCCTCGGCCTTCCCCAACGGCACGCATGTCTGCGAGGTCGAGATCGATCCCGACACCGGCACGATCGACATCGTGAAGTACACGATGGTCGGCGACTTCGGCACGGTCATCAATCCGATGCTGGTCGAGGGCCAGAGCCATGGCGGCGTGGTCCAGGGCATCGGCCAGGCGATGTTCGAGCACGTGGTCTACAGCGAAGAGGGCCAGCCGCTGACCGGCAGCTTCACCGACTACGCTCTGCCGCGCGCCGGCGACGTGCCGTTCTTCGCCATGGACTACCACTCGGTCCCGGCCAAGACCAACGTGCTCGGGGCCAAGGGCTGCGGCGAGGCCGGCTGCGCGGGCTCGCTGCCGTCGGTGATGAACGCCATCGTCGACGCCTTGGGCGGCAAGCACATCAACATGCCCGCCACGCCCGAGCGCGTGTGGGAGGTGCTCAACAGTTAAGTCTCCTCTCCGCCGCGAAGCGGGGGAGAGGAAGGGGCCCATCGCGTTAGCGATGGGAAGGTGAGGTGGTGCGCGCCTCCAAGATGGTGCATCACCCTAATCGCCCCATGACCCACCTCACCCTCCCCGCGCTGCGCGCGGGTCCCCTCCCTCTCCCCCCGCCATGACGCGGGCGGAGAGGGCTTCTGATATCGCCATCGTCGGCTATGGGCCGGTCGGTGCTCTGCTCGGCAACCTGCTGGGCGGCGCGGGCCTCTCCGTCGATATCTACGAGCGCGACACCGCGCTGTATGACCTGCCGCGTGCCGTGCATTTCGACGGCGAGGTCATGCGGATCTTCCAGTCCGTCGGACTGGCCGAACAAATCGCTGCCGTCACACGCACTTCGTCAAAGGGCATGCATTTCGTGAGCGGCGAAGGCCGCGACCTCCTTATCCGCCGCGGCATCGACGGGCCCGGCCCGCATGGCTGGGCCGGCAACTGGTATTTCCACCAGCCCACGCTCGAAACCATACTGCGCGCAGGCGTGACGCGCTTTTCGAACGTGCGCGTCCATCTCGGTCACGAAGTCACCGACCTCGACGCGCTGCCGCATCGTTACATCGTCGGCTGCGACGGCGCACGCTCGACCGTGCGGCGAGCGATCGGCAGCAAGGCGCACGATCTCGGGCTGCATCAGCCGTGGCTGGTGGTCGATCTCCTGTGCAAGCCCGACTCGCCCCGCGTGCGCGCCCTGCCCGACTACACGATCCAGCTCTGCGATCCGGTGCGGCCGATGACCGTCGTCCATGTCGGCGGCGCGCGGCGGCGCTGGGAGATCATGCTGATGCCGGGCGACGAGACGGCCCGCCTCACCGAGCCCGATGTCTTCTGGCCGATGATGGCGCGCTGGCTGGGCCCCGAGGATGCCGTGCTCGAACGCGCCGCCGTCTACACCTTCCATTCGGTGGTGCACGAAGGCTGGCGCAAGGGCCGCCTGTTGCTGGCGGGCGACGCCTGCCACCAGACGCCGCCCTTCCTCGGGCAAGGCATGTGCGCCGGCATGCGCGACGCCGCCAATCTCTCCTGGAAGCTCGTCGCCGGCGACGATGCCCTGCTCGATACCTACGAGAGCGAGCGGCGTCCGCACGTCCAGGCGTTCATCGAGCTCGCGGTGAAGCTGGGCGGCATCCTGCAGGAGACCGATCCCGCGAAGGCCGCGGCGCGCGACCAACGCTTCGCGGCGGGTGCGGAGATGTTCGACTTCCCGCAGCCCCATCTCGGCGGCGGCACGCCGCCGGTGGGCACGATCTTCCCGCAGCCGCGCCTCGCCGACGGCCGGCTGATGGACGAGGCGATCGGCCAGCGCTTCGCCATCGTCGGCGACACCTCGCTCTTTCCCGGCCGCGATGCCGTGCGACTGGACGGCGTCGGCCGGGACTGGCTCGCCGAACGCAACTTGCGCGCCGCGCTGCTGCGGCCGGACCGCTACATCGCCGAGGTCGCTTAGCGATCCTCCCCCTTCAAAGGGGGAGGTGCCGCCTCTTAGGCGGCGGAGGGGTCATGAGTCACGAATGAGATCTCGTTTGCGGCTCATGACCCCATCGCCCTATGCGTTTTCGAGCTCCGCTCGAAAATCGCCAGTCAGACGCGGGCACTTCCCCATTTGAATGGGGAAGAAAGAGCAGGCTCTGCCCCCTAGGTCAGCGGGATCGCCTTCACGTGCTGCTGGAAACCCGCCCGCGCGGCGATAGCGGCGTACCAGCGGTCGACATTCTTGAAGCTCTGCCGCTCGGGCGCGAGTTCGCGGAAGCGCCATGCCATGATGCCGATCGGGATGTCGCCGTAGGAGAAGGCATCGCCCGCAAGGAACTGCGTCTTGCCGAGCTGCTCGTCGAGCATGCGGGCCGCCTCGGCGGTCTTGGCCTTGCTGTCCTCAATCGCCTTCATGTTGCGCTCGGCCGGCGGCGTACGGACCATGCCCAGGAACAGGGGACCGATCGCCGGCGCCATCACCGTGAGCTGCCAGTCCATCCACTTCTGCGCCAGAGCGCGCTGCCGGAGATCGGCCGGTTCGAGGCTGCTCCTGTGCTTGGCCGCGAGATAGCGGACGATCGTGTTCGATTCCCAGAGCGTGTAGCCGTCCTCTTCCTCGATGGTCGGCACCAGGCCGTTGGGGTTCATCGCGAGATACGGCGCGTCGCGGTTCTTGCCGAACGGTCCGCCGATATCGATGCGCTCGGCCGGCAGGTTCATCTCGGTGATGGCCCACATCACCTTCTGCACGTTCGACGACGAAGCGCGACCCCAGACTTTCAGCATGCGTTGCTCCTTCGGATGTCAGGCCGGCGTCCACATCGGCAGCGGCGGGCCGCCGTCGGTCGGCTTGAAGACCAGCTTCACCGCCTGCTCGACCTTCAGCTTGTCGAAGTCGCAGTCGACGATGTTGGTCACCATGCGCGGGCCTTCGGCCAGCGTGACGTAGGCCATGGCGTAGGGCACCGGCGCGCGGCGCATCACGCTGTAGGAATAGATCGTGCCCTTGCCGGACGCCTCGATCCATTCGGTCTTGTCGGAGAAGCAGAAGGGACAGATCGTGCGTGGATAGTGATGTGCCTGGCCGCAGGCGGTGCACTTCCTGACCAGCAGCTTGCCCTTGGCCGCGGCATCCCAATAGGCCTGTGTCTCGGCGGAGACGGCGGGCGCCGGCAGCTTGCGTTCCTTTGCATCGGCCATCGGACTACTCCCTCTCCAGAATGACAGTGGCGCTGCCGTGGCGCAGGCCGAGCGAGCCACCCGTGCCATGCGCGACCGCGAGATTGCAGTTCTTCACCTGCACCTTGGGATGCGCCTCGCCGCGCAACTGGCGCACGGCCTCCAGCACCTTGGTGAGGCCGCCGCGATTGCCCGGATGGTTGCTGCAGAGGCCGCCGCCGTCGGTGTTGAACGGCAGCTTGCCCGTTCCCGCGATCAGGTTGCCGTCCGCCACGAAGGCGCCGCCTTTTCCTTTCTCGCAGAAGCCCAGATCCTCGAGCTGCATCAGCACGGTGATGGTGAAGCTGTCGTAGATCGAGGCGTACTTGATGTCCGCGGGCTTCACGCCCGCCTCGGCAAAGGCCGCGGCACCCGAGAAGCGCGCGCCGGAATAAGTCAGGTCGACCTTGCCGCCCATCTGCGTCTTCACGAACTCCGAGGCGCCCAGCAGCTTGACCTTGGGCCGCTTGAGCTGGGCTGCGATCTCCGGCGCCACGACCACGATGGCGCCGCCGCCGTCGGTGATGACGCAGCAATCGAGACGATGCAGCGGATCGGAGATCATCGGCGAGTTCACGACCTCCTCGACCGTGACCACGTCCTTCAGCAGCGCATGCGGGTTGTATTGCGCGTGATGCGAGGCCGCGACCTTGATCCAGGCAAGCTGCTCGGCCGTCGTCCCGAACTCGTACATGTGGCGCATGGCGCACATCGCGTACATGTTCACGACCGTCGGCCCGTACGGGAACTCGAACGGCTCGTCCGGCGTCGGCGTGCCGCCGCGCGAGCGCGGCACGGTGCCCGTCGCCATCCCCTCGGCGCGCGGACGTCCCGCGAGCGTGATCAGTGCCACCTTGCACTTGCCCGCCGCGATCGCCTCGGCCGCGTGGCCGACATGCAGCACGTAGGAGGAGCCGCCGGTGTCCGTGGAATCCACGTGGCGCGGCTTCAGCCCCATATACTCGACCATCGACATGGGACCCAGGCCGGGCGCATCGCCGGCGCAGAAATAGCCGTCGACATCGTCCTTGCTGAGACCGGCATCCTCGAGCGCACCCTTGGCGCATTGCGCGTGGATCTGCGCCAGCGAGATGTCCTTGGCGAGCCGCGTCGGATGCTCCCAGATTCCGGCAATATAGGCCTTGCCCTTGATGCTCATCGGCGCGTGCTCTCCCCTCGATGCTGCGCTGCATCGTAGGCGATTGGGGCTCACAAAAAAGCGACATCTTTCGCCCGGAGGAACCGTGCTAGGGTCGGCAAAACTGCAAAAGGGGAGACGCTCATGATCTTTCGTTTTCTGGGGGCCGCGTTCGCCGCGTGCCTGCTCTTCGCCTCGGGCGCCAATGCCCAGGGCAAGGTCGAGTTGCTGTGGTACAGTCAGGCGGCATTCAAGATGACCACGGCGTCGGGCAAGGTGATCATGGTCGATCCATGGATCATGGGCGCGCCGCTCACGCCCCCCGAGCTGAAGGACCTCGGCAAGCTCGGCCATGTCGATCTCATCCTGGTGACTCACGGCCACGGCGATCATCTCGGCGACGCAATCGAGATCGCCAAGACCAACAAGGCGCCGCTCTGGGGCCCGGCCGGCATGAACCAGTTCCTGGTGACGCTCGGCAAGCTGCCGGCGGAGCTGGCGCCGCGCATGAACAAGGGCGGCACGATCGAGCCGTTCCCCGGCGTCAAGATCACCATGCTGCACGCCGAGCACTCGTCCGAGATGATCCTCAAGGACGATGCGGGCAAGGATGTGAGCTATCCCGCCGGCGAGCCGGGCAGCTACATGATCGAGTTCGAGAACGGCTTCAAGGTCTGGCACATGGGCGACACCGGCGTGTTCGGCGACATGAAGCTGATCGGCGAGCGCTACAAGCCCGACCTGATCCTGATCCCGATCGGCGGCCACTATGTGATGAACCCGTCGGAAGCGGCCTACGCCACCAAGGAGCTGATCAAGCCCAAGATGGCGTGGCCGATCCACTATGCCAGCAACCCCTACCTCAAGGGCACGCCAGCCCAATACAAGGCCGCACTCGGGCAGACCTCGATCCAGGTGATCGACGCGGTGCCGGGGACGAAGAAGACTTTCTGACGGCCAGGATCCGGATTGTATAGGAGACGAAAAAGCTGCCGTTTGAACCGGCACTTTTTCGTCTTTTGTGGATTCTCAAACACTTAGCTGAGGGGGTGGGTGAGACTCTGAGACTCGGGGGCCAAAAGCCTTGTGCCGTCGGCATCGGACCAGTCTCACGCCCCTGAGACTGGAGCCCACCGGGTCTGAGACTCCCTAGTCCTTCACGTCCCGCGCGCCGACGGTGCGGGAGCGGAACTCGTCGGGGACCTCGCGGCCGACATCGGTGAAGGCCTTCTTCACCGCGGCGACCGTCGGGCCGAACACGGCCTTGCGGTTCTCGCGCGCCCAGCTGTTCGAGCCGACGATCGTGTCGAGCGAGCCCTGGAAGCGCGGCATCACGTAGCGCGCGAAGAGCTCGTAGGAGCGCATCGTCTGCTCGCGGTTCGCCCATTCGTGCGCGCGGAACAGGATGCCGCCGAAGCCGCCCTGGCTGTAGCCCAGCAGCCGTTCGATGCCCTTGGCGACCGTGTCGGGCGAGCCGACCAGGGTCGTGCCCTGCTTCACGCCCTCGCGCAGCGGATCGTCGGAGCGGCCCGGCGGACGGCCGAGCGTGTCCTCGAAATAGGTGACGGTCTCGCGCCGCTCGCCGGCATGGACCTCGCGCAGCGCCTGCTCGTCGTCCTCCGCAACATGCGCGTTGACCACGATGCGCCACTTGCCGCGATCGGCCGTCTTGCCGTGCTTGGCCGCGGTCTCCTCGTAGATGCCCCACTGCTTGGCCATCGCCTCCGGCCCGCCCGGCAGGCCGGCGCCGATCGACAGCACGCCGACACCATGCTTGCCCGCCGCGATCATGCCCGAGGGCGTGATGGTGCTGGCACAGGCGATCGGGAAATGCGGATAGGTGTAGGGCGCCAGATGCAGGCGCGCGTCCTTGAGCTCGAACCAGTCGGTCTTCATCGTGACCGGCTCCTCGCATTTCAGCAGCGCCATGATGGCGGCGAGCGACTGCTCCATGCGGTCGCGCTGCGTCGAAGGGTCGATGCCCATCATGTAGGCGTCCGACGGCAGCGCGCCCGGGCCGCAACCGAGCATCGTCCGGCCACGCGACATATGGTCGAGCTGCACGAAGCGGTTCGCGACCATCAGCGGATGGTGATAGGGCAGGCTGGTCACGCCCGAGCCGAGGCGGATGTAGCGCGTGCGTTCGATCAGCGCACCGATGAAGACCTCGGGCGAGGCAATGGTCTCCCAGCCGGCGGAATGATGCTCGCCGATCCAGGCCTCGTCGTAGCCCAGCTCATCGATCCACTCGACCAGCTCCCTGTCGCGCGCCATGCCGAGCGTCGGATTCTCGCCCACGCGATGGAAGGGCGCGAGAAAAATGCCGAACTGCAGCCCCTTATGGTTGCCGGTCTGTGCCATGAAACCCTCCGTGGACAGCCAACGTAGCACGGGATAGGCAGGATGCTTCCATGGACTCCGCAGACGCCCGGCCGCTCCAGCGTTTCACCGTGATCGAGGTGAACGACACGAGCGCGCCGCTCTGTTTGCGGCTGGCGACATCGCTCGCGGGCAAGATCGCGGCCGACCTCGGCGCCGATGTGCTCAAGATCGAACCGCCCGGCGGCGACCCCGTGCGCCGCGCGCCGCCGTTTCTCCCGACTGGCGAAAGTGCGCTGTTCCAGTTCCTCAACACGTCCAAGCGTTCGCTGGCGCTCGACCTCGCGAGCGATGGTGGCCGCAACGCGCTTTCCGATTTGCTCGCGAAGGCCGATGCCGTGCTGTTCGAGGAGCCGGCCTCCATCGCCGCGATGGCGCGCGGTGCCCGTGCGACGCCGATCGAAATCGCAGCTTTTCCTGTAGAAATGGCGGCCCGGCGCCGGCCCGTCAGCGGCTTCACGGTGCTGGCGCTGGCGGGGCTGCTGCACATGGTGGGCGAACCCGAGCGCAAGCCGCTCCGACTGGGCGGCCATCAGGCCTCCTATGCCGCGGGCCTGACCGCCTTCACCGGTCTGGCCGCCGCGCTCGCCGCGCGCGATGCCGGCCGCACGGCGCAGTCCGTGCGCGTGTCGCTGGTCGAGGTCATGCAGTGGGTGAACTGGAAGGCGGCGTCCGGCGCCGATGCCGCGGGCGTCTCGCCCGGCCGCGAGGGCAAGCTGTCGGAGTTCCAGATCCTGCCCTGCCGCGACGGTCACGTGGCCGTGGTCTACACCGTGACGCAGTGGCCCGCCTTGCGCGCGCTGATCGCCGATCCGCGCCTCGACGAGCCGCGCTTCGCCACGCGCGCCGGCCGCCGCCAGCACATCGCCGATCTCTACGCGATCATCACGCCGTGGTTCACCGACAAGACCCGCGCCGAGATCCAGTCGAGCGCGCAGGCCAAGGGCGTGCCCTTCGGTCCGATCTTCTCGCCCGCCGAATTGCTCGAGGCCGAGCAGTACGCCGCGCGCGGCTTCCTGGCGAAGCTCGGCGACTGGCGCGTGCCGCAGCTCCCCGTGCAATGGAACGGCCGCTCCTTCGCTCCGAGGCCGGCGCCGGAGCTCGCGTCGTGACGCGCCCTCTCTCCGGCATCCGTGTCCTCGACTTCGGGCTGCTGACGGCGGGCGCCAACACCTCGGCGATGCTGGCCGATCTCGGCGCCGACGTGATCAAGATCGAGGCCGGCGCCTATCTCGATCCGTTCCGCGTCGTCGGCAAGCCGGACAGCAACGACGGCTGGTGGAATCGCTCGCCGCAATTCCGCTTCACCAACCGCAACAAGCGCGGCGTGGCGCTGAACCTCAAGGACAAGGAAGGCCAACGCGTGATCCGCGAGCTCGCGCAGCACTGCGACGTGGTGGTCGAGAATTTCCGCCGCGGCGTGCTCGACCGCGCGGGCCTCGGCTACAAGGAGCTGAGTGCGGTCAACCCCAGGATCGTGTTCGCCGCGATCTCGAGCCAGGGCGACACGGGCCCCGAGCGCATGAACATGTCGTTCGGCTCGACGCTCGATGCGACCTCGGGCATCGCGTCCCTCACCGGCTACGAAGGCGAAGAGCCGCGCATCTCGGGCATGGACGTGAACTATCCCGACCAGATCGTGTCGCTGTTCGCCGCAGGCATGGTCATCACCGCCGTCATGGAGGCGCGCCGCACCGGCAAGGGCTGCTTCCTCGATTTCTCCCAGCGCGAGGTGGCTTCGTTCATGCTGGGCGAGGAAATCCTCGCGGCCTCTGCCGATCCGGGCCGCGCGAGGACACGGCAGGGCAACGCGCAGGATGGCGTCGCGCAGCAGGACACTTACAAGTGCAAGGATGGAAGATGGATCGCCGTCAGTGCGTCTATCGAACACCCCGATCTTGCTGCCTTCTGCGCCGGCCGCACCAGTTCCGAGGCGGTGGCCGAACTTCTGTTCCGCAACATCGCCGCCGCCCCCTGCAATGACGGCGCCGACCTCATAAAGGACATGGCGCTGGCCGGCGTCACCCTGGCGCGCGAGGCCGGCGGCGGCCTGGTGAAGGGCCTGCCCTATCGCCTCGACGGCAAGGGCATCGCCATCGAGCGGGCCGCACCCGATCTCGGGCAGCATACCGAGGAGGTGCTGCGCTCGATCCTGGGCTACAACGATGCACGGATGAAGGCGCTGGCCGATGCGGGTGTGACATCGACGGTGCCGACAGTGGGAGAGGTCTGATCCATGGCCCGGGCTGAAGTGCAGAAGCTGATCGACCGCATGGCCGCGCCCATCATCGCGGCGCCCATGTTCCTGGTCTCCAATCCCGCCCTCACGCTCGCCTGCTGCGCCGAGGGCGTCATGGGGAGCTTCCCCGCGCACGGAACGAGAAGCCGCGAGGAGTTCCAGGGCTGGCTCGACGAGATGCAGGACGGCATCAAGCGGCTGGAGGATCGGGGCCTCAAGCCCGCGCCTTGGGCGGTGAACCTCGTCGTCCATGCTTCCAACCCGCGCTACCCGGGCGATCTCGAGCTGGTCGAGAAATACAAGGTGCCGGTCGTGCTGACCTCCAAGGGCGCGCCCGGCGATGCGATCAAGCGCATCCATGGCTGGGGCGCGGTGGCGCTGCACGACATCGCCAATCATCGCCATGCCGAGAAGGCGCTGGAGGCCGGCGTCGACGGCGTGATCGCGGTCGCCGGCGGCGCCGGCGGACATACCGGCACGATCAACCCCTTCGCCCTGATGAACGAGGTGCGCCAGCTCGGCGATCACTTCGCCATCATCCTGGCCGGAAGCATCACGACCGGCCGCGACGTGCTGGCGGCGCAGGCGATGGGTGCGGATCTCGCCTATATCGGCACACGCTTCATCGCGACCAGAGAGGCGATGGCGGCGGCGGCGCACAAGCAGATGATCCTCGACACGCGCGCGACCGACGTCTTCCTCACCTCCTCGATCGACGGCGCGCCGGCCAACTGGCTGACGCCGAGCCTGCTCGCCGCCGGCATCGACCTCGACGTGCTGCGCACGACGCCGCCCAGCAAGATCGTGTCCAGCCAGGAGAACAAGAAGCGCTGGAAGGACATCTACACGGCGGGCCACGGCGTCGGGAACATCGGCGACGTGCCGGCCGCCGCCGAGCTCTGCCGCCGGCTGATCGCGCAGTACAAGGAAGCCAAGGGAGCCGTGGCGCGGATCGCGGCGTGAACGCTCCCAAGATCAAGATCGATCGTCTCGCCAAGGTCTTCGGCGAGGACGAGCGACGCACCACGGCATTGCAGGACTTCACCCTTTCCGTCGGCGAGGGCGAGTTCGTCTGCGTCGTCGGCCCTTCGGGCTGCGGCAAGACCACCATGCTGCGCATCGTGGCGGGCCTCGAGAAGTCGAGCAGCGGCTCGCTCGCGATCGCTCCCGGCGCCGACAAGGGCCGGCCGCAGAACGCCATGGTCTTCCAGGAGCAGGGCCTCTTTCCCTGGATGACGGTGATCGACAATGTGGCCTATGGGCTCGAGATGCGCGGCATCGGCAAACGCGAGCGGCAGGAGCGCGCCGAGCCGTTCCTCGAGATGATCGGCCTCACGCGCTTTCGCAATCACTACCCGCAGCAGCTCTCCGGCGGCATGCGCCAGCGGGTCAGCATCGCGCGCGCCTTCGTCGCCGATCCCGAGATCCTGCTGATGGACGAGCCGTTCGCCGCCCTCGATGCGCAGAACAAGCTCATCATGCAGGACGAGCTGCTGCGCATCTGGGAGGGCACGCACAAGACGGTGCTGTTCATCACCCACGCGGTCGACGAGGCGATCGCGCTGGGGGACCGTATCGTGGTGATGACGGCCCAGCCCGGCCGCATCAAGGCGATCGTGCCCGTCGACCAGTTCCCGCGCCCGCGCAAGGCCGTCGAGCTGCGCGGCGATCCGCGCTTCGGCGCGCTGCAGCTCGAGATCTGGCGCATGCTGGAGGACGAGGTGCGCACGCAACGCCTGCAGGCGAAGTCGTGACGCCATGAAGCAGGTCAACAAGGAACGCGCGCTCACCATCCTCTCGCCGCTGGCCGTGCTGGCCGTGTGGCAGCTCGCCTCGAACATGGGACTGGTCAACCAGCGCTACGTGCCCTCGCCCGTGACCATTGCCGAGGCGGGCTGGTCGCTTGCCGTCTCCGGCGAGCTCGGCCGGCACATCGCCGCCAGCCTGCGACGGCTCTTCCTCGGCTTCGCGCTGGGGGCGGTGCCCGGCATGGCGATCGGCATCGTCATGGGCCTCAATCGCTGGGTCCGCGCGATCGTCGATCCCCTGGTGGCGGCCCTCTATCCGATTCCCAAGATCGCCATCCTGCCGCTCCTGATGCTGGCCTTCGGACTGGGCGACGGCTCGAAGGTCGCGGTCGTCGCCATGTCGGTTTTGTTTCTGACCATCATCAACACCTCGGTGGGCGTGATGGAAATCGACCGTATCTACTTCGACGTGGCCCGCAACTACGGTACGCCCTGGCACAGGCTGTTCGGCCGGGTGATCCTGCCGGGCGCCCTGCCCTCGATCTTCGCGGGCCTGCGGATCAGCCTCGGCGTCTCGCTGGTCGTGCTGGTCGGCGCCGAATTCGTGAACTCCACGTCACGTTCGGGCATCGGCTACCTGATCTGGACCTCATGGGAAACGCTGGTCGTGGAGAAGATGTTCGTCGGCATCATCGTAATCACGATTCTGGGCGTCGTGACGACGTTTCTGCTGCGCGAAGTGGAGCGGCGTCTGGTACCTTGGCGCTACGACTGAAGGGGATTTCATGCTCCGACTGCTGCCGGCCCTGCTCATCGCCTTCTGGACCGCCACGGCCGCCGCCGAAACGATCAAGGTGGGCGAGCTCGGCATCGTCGCCGACGCCCCCTTCTATATCGGCATCGAGAAGGGCTATTTCGCCGCCGAGAAGCTGGACGTGAAGCTGGAGCGGCTCAGCTCCGCCGCCCAGGCAACGGCCCCCCTCTCGACCAACGACATCCAGGTGGCGGGCGGCGGCGTCAGCGCCGGCCTCTACAACGCCTTTGCGCGCGATTGGCCCATACGCATCGTCATGGCCCGCACCCGCGACTGGCCGGGCTTCTCCAGCGACACGATCGTGCTACGCAACAATCTCAAGTCCACCGTGACCTCGGCCAAGACGCTGAAGGGCAAGATCGTGGGCATCAACGCGCCCGCCTCGGTGCTGCACTTCATGCTGGGCCGGTTCATGGAGTCCGAGGGCCTCACCATCGATGACGTCCAGACCGTCAACATGGCCTGGCCGAACATGGGCCCCGGCATGGAGACCTATGCCATCGACGCCGGCATGGTGGTCGAACCCTTCGCCGCGGAGTTCACGCAAAGGAACATTTCCTTTCCCTTCCGCCGCGCCGCGGACTTCATGAAAAAGCCGCCGCTCGAAGTCTCGGTCATGCTCTACAGCAAGACCTGGATGGACAAGAGGCCGGACGAGGCCAAGGCCTTCACTGTCGCCTACCTCAAGGGCGTTCGCGATTATGTCGACGCCATG
>DATJWN010000055.1:0-5013 GCA_035501235.1 Reyranella sp. | reverse complement strand
CCCAGGTGTGCACCGAGCCCACGAGCCGGTCGCTGCCCGGCTCGATATGGTCAGGCATCATCCAGTGCTTTTGCGCGTCGAAGGCTTCCTGGTTGAACTTGGGGAACATGCGGCCGGGCTTGAAGCCCGCGCCGCAGATCTCCTCGACCTTCTGGATGGTCGTGCCGCCCAGGGTGCGCATCAGAAGGTCACCACGCTGCGGATCGACTTGCCCTCGTGCATCAGGTGGAAGGCGTCGTTGATCTTCTCGACCGGCATCACATGGGTGATGAGGGAATCGATGTCGATCTTCTTGTCCATGTACCAGTCGACGATCTTGGGCACGTCGCGCCGGCCCTTGGCGCCGCCGAAGGCCGTCCCCATCCACTGCCGGCCGGTGACGAGCTGGAAGGGACGCGTGGCGATCTCCTGGCCCGCGCCTGCGACGCCGATGATCACCGACTTGCCCCAGCCGCGATGGCAGCATTCCAGCGCCTGGCGCATCAGCTTGGTGTTGCCGACGCACTCGAAGGAATAGTCTGCGCCGCCATCGGTCAGCTCGACGAGATGGGCGACGAGGTCCTTGTCCCCGAGATCCTTCGGGTTGACGAAATGCGTCATGCCGAACTTGCGGCCCAGCGCCTCGCGCGCCGGATTGAGATCGACTCCCACGATCATGTTGGCGCCCACCATGCGCGCACCCTGCACGACGTTGAGGCCGATGCCGCCCAGGCCGAACACCACGACGTTCGCTCCGGGCTCGACCTTGGCGGTATTGATCACCGCGCCGATGCCGGTCGTCACGCCGCAGCCGATATAGCAGACCTTGTCGAACGGCGCGTCAGGCCGGATCTTGGCCAGCGCGATCTCCGGCAGCACCGTGTAGTTCGAGAAGGTCGAGCAGCCCATGTAGTGATGGACCTTGTTGCCGCCCAAGGAGAAGCGCGACGTGCCGTCCGGCATCACGCCCTGGCCCTGCGTGCCGCGGATCGCGGTACAGAGGTTGGTCTTGCCGCTGAGACAACTTTTGCAGGCGCGGCATTCGGGTGTGTAGAGCGGGATCACGTGATCGCCCTTCTTGAGCGACACGATGCCGGGGCCGACGTCGACCACCACGCCCGCGCCCTCGTGGCCGAAGATCACCGGGAAGAGGCCTTCGGGATCACCACCGGAGCGCGTGAACTCGTCGGTATGGCAGACGCCGGACGCCTTGATCTCGACCAGCACCTCGCCGAATTTCGGTCCTTCGAGATCGACGGTCTCGATCACGAGTTCCTTGCCGGCCTCGAAGCAGACTGCCGCTTTGCTTTTCACGCATCCTCCCCAAACCGAGTGGGGAACCCTAGAGCAGCAGGCGAGGGGATGCCACTTGATCGCAAGCGTACCGATCGAATGGCTTCGACAGTCGGCACAGTGCTCTCTGCCTTCTGATCGTGCTCCATAGCTTCACTTCGCCGCCGCCGCCGTTTTGACCGTTTTCGCCGTTTTTAAACGGTGTTCGCGAGCGCCGACGCGGAAAAAAGCCCGTCGCTACTGCATTTTCCCGTCGTCGCGCCCGCCGGTAAACAGTCGAAACGGTGCCTAAACGGTTCAAAAACGGTTTTCTCGATACCAATCGCCGACATGGACATGGCGAACTCCCGCTACGCAACGTGAACAGCGGGAAGTTTACGTCCGCATGCCTTGCTTACCTATTTTGAACAATGGAACGCAGCGTCGACCTGCTACTTTGCCGGGGTGAAGTTCGACTTCTGCCAACGCGGCAATCCTGGAGCGCTTATTCCCAGGGTTTCGTAAATTCCGATTTGATCGCCGAGCGTCGCCACCACCATCTCGCAGCCCGAGTGGGCGCTCCACGTCAAAAACATTTGGTCGCCGAGACGAGCTGAAACTGCGCGGATGGGCTTTTGCCCTGCCGAGTCCATGTCTTCGCTCGTCGCTGCGGTATCGACCATGATCCGGAGCGGTCGCTTTTCCGGCCGTACCACCGTCACCAGGGTCGGCTTGGAAAAGAACACCTTCACCCCGGTATGCGTTCGCTCGACGTGGTCAATCCCGCAATCGTCGGCACGAACGGATGGCGTCATCGCGACGATGAAGGCGAGCCCACCGAGCAGGCACATCAAAGTCCGCGTGAATATTCCGCCTGCGAAGGGTAGACCCATCGCTACCTCACGTGCTGGACCCGGGTCGCGAGCGAATTGAGCTCTTCCGCACCGCGCGACGTGACCAGCACGCCGGCGCCGATGTTGACCCGCACCATGCCGAGGCAGGCGTTGGGCTCGATCTCCAGCCCCATGCCTTCCTTCAGCACCAACTCGCCGCGACGGATGCCGGGACGCACGGCGCCTTCGATCGACTCTTCGCGCGTGCCCTTCAATTGTTCGCGATTGACCGGCGTGAAGCCCGTCGAGCCGAACGTTAGAGTGTGAAGCAGCGGCGTCTTGCTCCAGCAGCCAGACGCGGCGATCGGCTTCTCCATCGCCTGCACGACGGAGGCAAAGGTGACGCCCGGCTTCACGGCGGCGACGCCCGCCTCATAGGAGGCGCGTGCCACATCTTCCAGGCGGCGCACGATGTCGTCGACCGGATCGAGCGCGACCGAGAAGTTCACCTGGCCTTCGACGCCGCCGTAGATCGTGTGGATCTCGGCTTGCACCAGGTCGCCGACCTCGAGCAGGCGCGGCGGCTCGGCGCGCAGGCTCCAGCGCGGCACACCCCAGCCGATGTTGTCCCTGCCCGATTGCAGGCTGAAGAAGGGATAGCGGAGATCGCAGCCCCAGCGATGGACCTCGCGCACCGTCTCGGCATAGACCTCGGCTTCGCTGACGCCGGGGCGAGCGACGGTCATCATAACTTTGCAGGCTTCCTCGCTCACCTTGGCGGAGAAGCGCAGCAATTCGATCTCCTGCGCGCTCTTCACGAGCATGAAGTCGGTGAAGGCGAGCGTGAAGTCGCCGATGGTCGCCTCGGGCAGCGCCTTCACGAAGTTGGTGTGGAAGCCGAGCGGCAGCAGGCCTTCCGCCTCGCCCGGCGCGGTCGGGCCGAAGCCCACCAGCCCGATGCGGCCCCTGGTCAGTCCGCGTTCCTTCAGCACGCCGGCGACCGCGGCGCCACCCGCGGTCAGGCGCACGTCCGGCACCCAGACATCGTAGCCGCGACGCCGGCTCTCGAAGATGCGGCTGATGCGGCTGCCGCCGAAGGCCAGCAGGACGGGATCGCTTCTGAGCGGCAGCACGACCACGGCGTCGAGGAAGTCGTCGATCAGGTAGCTTTCGAGCCGCTCGCGGCCCTGGAAGCTGCCGACGACGATGGCGTCGAAGCCTTGGGCCTCCATGAGCGCGCGCAGGCCGGCATAGCGGCGGTCGCGTTCGGCCAATGTGAGTTGCGGCCCTCTCTCGGGCGCGCGTTCGCCGGGGCGCATCAGTCGCCAAACATCAGTCGAGAGGGGCGTGCAACGCCTTGAGCTGGACGGCGATCTCGACATGCGGGCGCACGTCGATCACCTCGGCGACCTTGCCCGCGCCGGTCCCTTCGCCGCCGATGCGCGCGGGATTGCCGGCGAGGCCCCAGGCGCGCGGCACGATCGAGGCGTCACGCTTCCAGGTCTTGAGCGGCCGGCCCTCGACGAAGGCCGCAAGCTCGCGCTCCCACAGGCGGCGGATCGCGATCACGCCGATATCGGCGCGGCCCAGTCGCTCGCCCTCACGTTGCGTGATCAGCCCCTGGCCGACCTGTGCCACGTCGTCCTGCAGGCGCACCAGATCGACCTTCTTCTTGTCGATGTCGCGCATCGAGGCGCGGCCTTCGAGCACGTCGAGCGCGAGCTGCTGATGCGGGATCTCGATCTCATCGCGCCGCGCCTGGCGGCGGGCATGCAGGCGAGCAGCGACATCGCCCTGCGCGGGCACGCGATGGATGCTGAACTGCATGTGCCGGACGTCGTCGATCGGCACCCACCAGAACATCGATTCCTGCCAGCCGATCTCGGGATCGGTCGGCAGCGCCGTGAGATAGAAGATGTTGGGCATGCCGAACTGCTGCACCCGGCGCTGGCCATCGGGGCGCGTGAAGCCGTAGGTCACGCCCCACATCGACTCCTCGGCATCGAGGGCGCGGCCGAGGCCGATGCCCTTGAAGATGGCGGCGTTGTCGCCGTGCACGAAGCCGATATGGCTCATGTCGAGCGCGTTCTCGAGGTTCTGGAAGTAGTTGCAATCGCGGCTGTAGGAGTCGATCTCGACCATGCCGTCGAACTGCTCGAACTCCGGATGCGTCTGGAATTCCGGCGGCGCGCCGTCGCCCAGGAAAGCGAAGATCAGGCCGAGATACTCGCGCACTGGATAAGCGGCGATCGAGACCTTCTGGCAGAAGGCATTCTCTTCCGCCGGCTGCTCGATGCAGCTGCCGTCCGCGGCGAACTTCCAGCCGTGATAGAAGCAGCGCAGCTCCTCGCCCTCGATCCAGCCGGAGGAAAGCCGCGTGCCGCGGTGGGGGCAGCGCGCGCTCACGAGATGCGGCGCGCCCGACTGGCCCCTGTAGAGCGTGAAGTCCTCGCTCATGATGCGGATGGTGACGGCGCGGCCGGGCGCAAGGTCCACCGAGTGGTAGACCGGTTGCCAGAACTGGCGGAGATAGCGGCCGGCGGGCGTGCCGGGGCCGGTGCGCAGGCAATCCTCGCTGCGGTGGGCGAGACGGACGATGGAGGCAGGCTGGGCCATCGGGTCCTCCGCCCTACTTGTCGTCGACGCGGCCGAGCTTCCCGAGCGCGTAGTCGAGGAAGCGACGATCGATCATGGCCTCGATGTTGGCCTTCTGCGCCACGAAGCCTTGCTTGGCGTACCAGTCCTGCTGGTCCTTCAGCCCGTCGATGGAGATCTCGGCGTTGGCGTCCATGAAGCTCCACTGGATCTTGTCGTACATCGCCTTGTCCTTGAGGCTGGTGTACTTGGCGCAGATCTCGACCACCTCGGGCCGCTTGGGACCGCCCTTCATGGCGTTGAAGTAGTCGCGCACACCCTTGAGGTAGGCCAG
>DATJWN010000054.1:0-22314 GCA_035501235.1 Reyranella sp. | reverse complement strand
ATCGTGGTGGGCGACGAGCTGGTCGAGGCGCGTGTGCAGGCCGATGAAGGGAAAGCCGTGGCTCGGCAGCACCAGCGCGTCGGCCGGCAGGCGGCGGAAGCGCGAGAAGCCGTCGAGGAACCAGGTCAGCGCATCGGCCAGAGGCTCGTTGGGCCACACGCCGACATTCGTGCTGATCTTGGGCAGCACCTGGTCGCCCGCGATCAGCACGTTGAGCTCGGGGCACCACAGCGAAGCATGCTCCGGCGCGTGGCCGCGGCCCACGATCACGTCCCAGCGATGGCCGCCCAAGGTGATGGGGTGGGCATGAATGAGCCGCTGGAAGGAAACAGGCAGCGGCGCCACGCCCTTGGCGTAGCCGCCCTTGTGACGATGGAACAGCGGCACCTTGTCGGCCGGCACGCCGTTGCGCAGGACATGCTTCGCGCGCGTATCCTCGGCGTCGATGAAGTCGTTGCGCGCGGCGACGGCGCTCATGTACTCGCCGAGAGTCATGTAGAGCGGCGCCTGCCAGCGCTCGCACAGCCAGCCGGCGAGACCGACATGGTCGGGATGCAGGTGCGTGGCGATCACGCGCGTGACCGGCTTGCCGGCGAGATGCCTGCCGAAGATCTGCTCCCAGAGTTCGCGCGTCGCCTCGGTGTTGATGCCCGTGTCGACGATCGTCCAGCCGCCGGTTTCCTCGACCAGCCACAGGTTGATGTGGTTGAGCTGGAAGGGCAGCGGCATGCGCAGCCAGTAGATGCCGGGCGCGACGTTCTTGATCGTGCCGGGCTCTGGAACGTCGCCGCAGGGAAAGCGAAGCTGCGCCAGAAGGCGCTGCGAAAGATCGGGTGAATCGGGCATGGGCGGAGTCTAGCGCCCGCGCAGCGCTCGTGTCACCGCTTCGGAACGACTGCCCGCCATGCGATATCGCGACGATAGAAGCCTTCGGGCCAGTCGATCAGCTCGATGGCCTTGTAGGCCTGCGTTCGCGCCGCTTCGATGGTGGGCGCGAGCGCCGTGACGTTCAGCACGCGTCCGCCGTTGGCGGTGATGGTCTGGCCGTCCGTACCGAGCTTGGTGCCGGCGTGGAAGATCTCGACGCCCGGCACCCTGGCTGCGGCCTCGAGGCCCCGGATCGCACTGCCCTTGGGGTAGCTGTCGGGATAGCCCTTGGTCGCCATGATCACGGTGAGCGCGGCTTGATCGGACCAGCGCAGGTCGAAGTGTTTCAGGCCGCCCTCCGAGGAGGCGATCAGCGCCGGCAAAATGTCGGATTTGAGCCGCATCATGATCACCTGGCATTCGGGATCGCCGAAGCGGCAGTTGTATTCGACGAGGCGCGGCGCGCCCTTGTCGACCATCAGGCCGGCGTAGAAGACGCCTTTGAACGGCGCGCCGAGCTCCTTCATGCCGCGCACCGTCGGCAGGATGATCTCCTCCATGGTGCGCTTGTGCAGCGCCTCGTCGAACAGAGGCACCGGCGAATAGGCGCCCATGCCGCCGGTGTTGGGTCCCTTGTCGCCGTCGAAGGCGCGCTTGTGATCCTGCGCGGCGATCAGCGGCAGCACGTCGGTGCCGTCGCAGAGCGCGAAGAAGCTCACTTCCTCGCCCTGCATGAACTCCTCGATCACGACGGAGGACCCTGCAGCGCCGAACTTGTTGCCGCTCAGCATGTCGCGCACGGCCTCGACCGCCTGGTCCACCGTCTCGGCGATGATCACGCCCTTGCCGGCGGCGAGGCCGTCCGCCTTCACGACGATCGGCGGCACTTGCGTCTTCACATAGGCCTCGGCCTTGGCGACATCGTCGAAGCGCTCGTAGGCAGCGGTCGGGATGTTGTGCCGCTTGCACAGCTCCTTGGTGAAGCTCTTCGAGCCCTCGAGCTGGGCCGCCTTCTTCGAAGGGCCGAAATGCCTGATGCCGGCCGCGGCCATGGCGTCGGCCATACCGGCCACCAGCGGCGCGTCGGGCGCGATCACGACGAAATCGATCTTGAGCTTCTGCGCCAGAGCCACTTGGCCGGGGATATCCTCGGCGCCCACCTCGTGGCATTCGGCGACCTGGGCGATGCCGGCATTGCCGGGGGCGCAGAACAATTTTGTGCACAAGGGCGAGGCCGAAATGGCCCAGCAGAGCGCATGTTCGCGGCCGCCGCCGCCCACCACCAAGATTCGCATTCTTCTAAGCCCTTGAGAATGGCTTTCTTTTACACTATATGACCATAGTCAATGACCATGGTCATATTCACGGTGTCTTCATGACAAAAACCATGAAAGCCTCGGAGTGCAAAGCGAAGTTTTTGGGCGTGCTGGATGAAGTGGCCTCTACGCGCGAGCGCGTCATCGTGACCAAGAACGGCAAGCCGGTCGCCGAGATCGTGCCCTTCGTGGACAAGCCAAAGTCAATCATCGGCGCGCTCAAGGGCTCAGTCCTTTATATGGGCGATCTGGATGAGCCGACGGACGAGGATTGGGAGGCGCTCAAGGAATGAGCGTCGTTCTCGATACCAATGCGCTGGTCTGGTCGGTGGAGAATGCCGCGACCTTGGGCAAGCAGGCGGCCGTCACCATCGACGCGGCAGTGACAGGCGGAGAGGCCTATGTGTCGGCAATCTCGTTCTGGGAGCTGGCATTGAAGATCAGCCAAGGCAGATTTCGATTGGGCATGGCGATCAAGGATTGGCGCACCGATGTCCTGCGCATGGGCGTGCATGAAGTCCCCGTGGATGGTGCGATCGGTATCGCCGCCAACGATCTCGTGAATTTGCACAGGGACCCCGCCGATCGACTGATCGTTGCAACGGCGCTGGGCCTTGGTGCTGCGCTCGTCACATCCGACGCCAAGTTGCTTGCTTGGAAGGGTCCGCTCGCCTGCATCAATGCTCGGGTGTAGCGTCGCGCGATGGAATCTGCTGCGCCCGAAACTGTCGCGAGCAACGTCCCGGAATTCTCGGTCTCCGAGCTCTCCTTCGCCCTGAAGCGCGAGATCGAGACGGCCTTCCCGCGCGTGCGCGTGCGCGGCGAGATCAGCCAGCCGAGCTTCCCGCGCTCGGGCCACTGCTATTTCCGGCTGAAGGACGAGAACGCCGTGATCGACGGCGTCGCCTGGAAGGGCACGATCCCGCGGCTCGGCATCAAGATCGAGGAGGGGCTGGAAGTCATCGCCACCGGCAAGCTCACGACCTATGCCGGCTCCTCGCGCTACCAGATCATCGTCGACCGGCTCGAGCTCGCGGGCGAAGGTGCGCTGCTGAAGCTGCTGGAAGACCGGCGCAAGAAGCTCGCGGCCGAAGGCCTGTTCGACCAGGACCGCAAACGCGAGCTGCCCTTCCTGCCCGAGACGATCGGCGTCGTGACCTCGCCCTCGGGCGCGGTGATCCGCGACATCCTGCATCGCCTGTCCGACCGCTTCCCCTGCCATGTGCTGGTCTGGCCGGTCGCGGTGCAGGGCGAGAAGGCGGCGGGCGAAGTCGCCAAGGCGATCGCGGGCTTCAACAAGCTGCCGGAGAAAGGTGCCGTGCCGCGGCCCGACGTGCTGATCGTGGCGCGCGGCGGCGGCAGCCTGGAGGATCTCTGGGCCTTCAACGAGGAGATCGTGGTGCGTGCCGCCGCAGCCTCGACCATTCCGCTCATTTCGGCGGTGGGCCACGAGACCGACACGACCCTGATCGACTTCGCCTCGGATCGCCGAGCGCCGACGCCGACGGCGGCGGCCGAGATGGCGGTGCCGGTGCGCGCCGACCTGGTGGCAGAGGTGCTCGACTACGGCAAGCGCACGGTCGGCTCGGTGAACAGGATGTTGCGCGAGGCCGGCACCGAGCTGGCGGGTCTCGCACGCGGGCTGGGCGATCCGCGCCAGATGATCGAGGAACGCCAGCAGCGGCTCGACGTGGCGGGCGAGCGGCTGCTGCTGGGGCCGCGACGCGTCATCGAAGTCAAGCAGCAGCTCATCGCGGGCGAAGGCCGTGCGCTTCGCAGTGCCGGTGAGCGCTTCAAGAGCGACGCGCTACAGAAGTACGCCCGCGCCTTCGACCGGCTGGAGCAGTTCGGCGATCGGCTGAAGCGTCATTCGGACGATCTGCTGCGGCACGGGCTGCGGCAGGTCGATCAGCTCGGCAAGCTGCTCGAGAGCTACTCGTTCCACTCCGTGCTCAATCGCGGCTTCGCGCTGGTGCGCGATCAGGACGGCCATCCCGTGCTGGCAGCCGCAGGGGTCGCTGCGGGCGACACGATCGGCATCGAATTCGCCGATGGCCGCATCGGCGCCAAGGTGACGGACGGCGCGACAGGGGCGCGTCCGTCGCCGAAACCCACCGCGCCTCGCAAGCGAGAAGGCGGCGGCAATCAGGGCTCGCTGCTCTAACGCGAAGCGTGCGCTTCCAGCACCTGGACCAGCGGCTCGACCGTGCCGCCGTGGCTCCTGATGTAGGAGTCGTAGGCGGTGCGCTTGGTCGTGAACAGGCTCACGCCCTCGACCTTCACGTCGGCGACACGCAGTCCCTGCGGCGCCACATGGACCTCCCAGGCGAGACGGACTGACTGGCCGCTCGGCAGGTTGAGGCTGCTGGCGACGATCCAGGAGCCGTTGGCGCCGACCGTCGCCGTGCCGACCGTGATGGTGGCGCCCGGATAGGTGCCGAGACGCTGGGCGTAGGAACGGGCTTCGGTGGTCTCGACGGCGGCCAGGATGCGCGCCTGCTGGTCGAGACTGGCCTCGTTCCAATGTGTCCCCATCGTGGCGCTGGCGATATAGGGCAGGTCGAACTCGCGCTGGAGCACGCTGCGCATGGCAGCCTCGCGCGGAGCGCCGGGAGCAGCCTTCACCGCCTCGGTGAGGTCGACCGCCACGGTGCGGACCAGATCGACCGGATCGGTCTTGGGCGCCGCGGAGACGGCGGGCATCACGAACGCGGCGATCATCGCGCCGAAGGAGACAACGCCGAACAACAAACTACGCATCGATTTTCCTGTCTTCGATTGAAGGGTCGTGATGGATACGGGAGGTGCGGCAGTGGCGTCCCTCTCGATTCGTGGGGCGTGGGGACGCAGTGCTGTCTTGGGTGTGATTTGTGACGACAAAATGGTGCCGCTAAGGTGCCTTCGGGAAATGGGAGGAAAATCGTGACCAGCGCCCTGTCCGCCGAGACGATCAGGAATTTTCTGTATGCGAGCACCGCCACGGTCTCGATGCAGATGATGAAGCGGGGCTTCCGCAACTGCGCCATCGGCGGCGTGAAGCCGCTCAACCCGAAGGCCGCCCGGCTGGTCGGTCCGGCCTACACGCTGCGCTACATCCCGGGCCGCGAGGATCTCGACAAGCCGCCGACACCGGCCGATCCGCCTTCGGCACAGCGCGCGGCGATCGAGGAGACGCCGGCGGGCCACGTGCTGGTGATCGGCACCGAGGGCAACACGCGTTCGGGCACCCTGGGCGATATTCTCGCGCTGCGCCTCAGGGTGCGCGGCGTCGCGGGCGTGCTCTCCGACGGCGCCATGCGCGACACGCCGGTGATCGGCAAGATGGACTGGCCGGTCTACTGCACCGCCGCCGCGGCGCCGCCCAGCATGGCGAACCTGCATCCGGTGGAGGTGCAGACGCCGGTCGGCATCTGCGGCGTGCCGGTCTATCCGGGCGACGTGATCGTGGCCGACGAGGACGGCGCCATCGTGGTGCCGCGGCACCTCGCCGACGAGGTCGCGCGCGATTCCTTCGAGCAGGAGCGGCTGGAGAAGTTCGTCGCCATCCGCATCGGCCAGGGCCGCGAGATCCCGGGCGTCTATCCGCCCAACGACCAGACCAAGAAGGACTATGCCGCCTGGATCGAGGCCGGCGAACCGGCCGATTGGCCGAAGTAGGAGAGGACAGAGAATGCGTTACGCGACCGTCGAGCATCAGGGCAGGACCTTCGTCGCCTCCGTCGACAAGGCGGGAGAGAAGGCGACACCGCTCTCGGTGACCGACATGAATGCGCTGTTCCGCGGCGAGCGCGCCGAGCCGAACGGCGCGCCGATCGCGCTGTCGGCCGTGAAGCTCAAGGCGCCCGTGCCCTTGCCGCTGCGCAACATCATGTGCGTCGGCAAGAACTATCACGAGCATGCCAAGGAATTCAGCGCCTCGGGCTTCGATTCGAGCTCGACGAGCGCCGTCGATGCGATCCCGACCGCGCCCATTATCTTCACCAAGGTGCCGCAGTCGGTGATCGGGCCGGACGAGACGGTGCGCTATCCCGCGGGCGTCAGCGACCAGCTCGACTACGAGGCCGAGCTCACGGTGATCATCGGCACGGGTGGGCGCGGCATTTCGAAGGCCGACGCGCTGAAGCACGTCTGGGGCTACACGATCGTGAACGATGTGACCGCGCGCGACATCCAGGGCCGCCACAAGCAGTGGTTCCTCGGCAAGTCGATGGACACGTTCGCGCCCATGGGGCCGTGGGCGGTGACGGCCGACGAGGTCGATCTCGCGACGGCCGGCATCCGCTGCTGGGTGAACGGCGAGCTGCGTCAGAATGCGAAGATCGCCGATCTCATTTTCGACATCCCGACCCTGATCGAGACGATTTCGGCCGGCATCACCCTGATGCCGGGCGACATCATCGCGACCGGCACGCCGGCGGGTGTCGGCATCGGCTTCAAGCCGCCCAAGTTCCTGAAGAAGGGCGATGTCGTCGCCATGGAGGTCGACGGGATCGGCCGCCTCAGCAATCCGATCGGCTAAGCGGCAAGCAGGGGCAGCACCACGGCGACCAGGATCGTGAACACGGTACGGCCCTGCTCGGGGCCCGGCTTGGCGTAGTTGCCGCAGTTGATGGCGACCGCCGCCTGGTGATCGGGCAGCACGAAGATCCATTGGCCGCCCCAGCCGATGCCGGCGATCCAGGGATGCGTTTGGCTCTGGCCCGGCGCCTTCAGCTCGCCCAGGTACCACTGGTAGCCGTAGCTCCGGCGCTCATCGATCCTGATCTTGGCCGCCGTGATCGTCTTGACCCAGTCGGCCGGCACGAGCTGCTTGTCCTGCCATTTGCCGCCGGCCAGCGTCAGCTCGGCGATCTTCAGCAAATCGCGCGGCCGGAGGCGCAGGCCCGACGCCGCGATCAGCTCGCCCTTCAGGTCGAGCGCCCATTCGGTGTGGCCGAAGCCCATCGGCGTGAAGAGCTTCTCGCGCGCATAGTCGATCATCTTCATGCCCGTGCCGCGCTCGATCAGGTGGCCGAGGATCGCCGTCGCGGCGCCGCAATAGACCCACTTCGTCCCCGGTTCCATCACGATGGGCAGCGAGAGGATGTAGCGGAAGCGATCCGGCGCATCGTCCATGGCGTTTTCGCTGTTGCCCGCCGTGCCGTAGGGGATCGTGAGCTCGTCCCACTGGAGGCCCAGGGTCATGCTGAGGACATGCGCCATCGTGAGCTTGTCGCGGCCGGGCTGGCCCGCGAGATCGGCATATTCCGGGAACTGCGCGTAGAGCTTGGCCTCGGGCGGCGGCACCTTGCCGTCGGCCAGAGCGATGCCGTAGAGCAGGCCGATCACGCTCTTGGAGACCGAGCGCAGATCGTGCGGCACGTCGGGGCCGAACTGGACGTCGGGCAGCGGGGTGCCGGCGCGGTCCTGGTCGTCGCCGGGCTGGTAGTGCTCGAAGATCGTCTTGCCGTGCTGCGAGACCAGGAGCGCGTGCAGGCCGGAGATCTTCTCCTGTTCCATCACGGCCGCGAGGCGACGCTCGATGTCCGCGGCCGGCGGCGTCGCGAAGGCACGTTGGGCGGGGAGGGTCATGGTGGCGGCTCCGCTGGCAAGAAGAAGAGCGCGGCGATCGAGGGTCATCGTGTTTCCTTCCCTTGGCCGCGCTTGTGCGGCGCGATGCGGCCCTGGAGTTCGGCGTCGGTGACGAAGCGCTGGCGCACGGCGGCGTCGAGCGTGGCGACGATGCCGCCCGCCTCGTCGATGTGCGCCGCCATCAATCGGCGCACGGCGTTGGCGTCGCGCTTGCGCGCCGCGGCGAGGAGCTTGCGATGGGCCGCGACATTGGCGTCGCCCAGCTTCTGGTAGGCGGGATGCGCCGGCTGGTCGCCCATGCCCACGAGATGACGGAGCTGGCGGTTGATCAGCTCGCACATGAAGCGCAGCAGCACGTTGGGGTTGGCGGCGGCCAGCACGTCGTGGAAGTGCAGGTCCTCCGTGCGCTGCTCACGCGCGTGGTCGTGGCTTTGCGGGAGGGGCGCGCAGGTCTCGATGCTGCGCTCCAGCGCCTCGAAGTCGCGCTCGGTGAGATGGGGCACGGCGCCGGCCGCGAGCTCGGGCTCGAGCAGGCGGCGCACGGCGTAGATCTGCGCCACATCGAGCTCATGGAAGAAGAGATAGTTCTGCACGAGCTGGAAGGTGCGCTCGAGCGGCACGGCGGCGATGGTGGCGCCGCCCGCAGGGCCCGTGCTCACCGTCACGAGGCCCTGCACCTCGAGCGACTTCAGCGCCTCGCGGGCCGTGCCCTTGCTGACGCCGAACAGGGACTGCAGCTCGCCTTCCTTGGGCAGCTTGTCGCCGGGCGCGAGCCGCCGCTCGGCGATCCAGCGCTTGATCTCATCGACGACGAGGTCGCCCCGCTTGGGCGACCGCAGGCTCGTTTTCTCCATAAATCATATTTATTATGATAAATAGGATCTGGCAAGCCCCCTAGAGATCGCCGTAGGGCTTGGTGATCAGCTCCATCCAGTGGCCGTTGGGATCCTCGAAATAGAAGCCGCGGCCGCCCCAGTTGCGGTTGACCTCGTTGGGGCCGGTCTTGTCGTGATTGGCCCAATAGGCGACGCCCGCCTTCTGGAGCTTGGCCAGCCCCGAGTCGAATTCCTTGTCGTCGACCAGGAAGGCGTAGTGCTGGGTGCGCACGTCCTGGGAGGTGACGAAGTCGAGCGTCACGCCGTTGCTGGTGCGCACCGGGCGGAACGGCCCCCATGGCTGGCCGACCTCGACGCCCAGCACGTTCGCCAGGAACTTGGCCGAGGCATCCTTGTCCTTGGCCGGGATGATCAGATGATTGAGCGCTGGCATCGGCGGACTCCCTTCGCCTTTGCCAATACGTGGGAAGGCCTGCGGCCGGATCAAGCCGCGGCGTTCGGGATGACGCGGTTCTTGAGCGGCTGCCAGGTGCTGCGCGGGATCGTCCGCAGCGTGTCGCGGAACTGCCGCGCACATTGTTCCCAGGTGAAGGTCTCGGCATGGGCGCGGCAGTCGGCCGGCTCGCAGCCGATCGCCGCGAGGCAAGCGGAACGCAGGTCCTCGTTCAGGGCGCCGACCTTGTCGTTGGTCACGACGTCGAGCGGGCCGGGCACCGGATAGCCCGCCACGGGGATGCCTGCCGCCAGCGCCTCGACCATGACCAGGCCGAACGTGTCGGTGCGGCTCGGGAAGACGAAGCAATCCGCCTGGGCGTAGCGGCGCGCCAGCTCCTCGGTGTCGACCGAGCCGAAGAAGCGCGCGTCGTTGTAGCGGCGCTTCAGCTCCTTGTACTGCGGCCCGCCGCCCACGACCCACTTGGTGCCCGGCAGGTCGAGATCGAGGAAGGCCTTGATGTTCTTCTCGATGGCGAGACGGCCGGCGTACAGCCAGATCGGCCGCGCATCGGCCAGCTCCTCGCGCGGCTGCGGCCGGAACGCGGCGATGTCGACGCCGCGCGACCACGGCACGAGGTTCTTGAAGCCGCGCTGGGCGAGCTCGTCGCGGATCGATTGCGCCACCACCAGCACCGCCGAGGACGGCGCATGGAAGCGCCGGACCAGCGCATAGCTCCAGCCGACCGGGATGCGCGTGCGCGCGTGGACATATTCGGGAAAGCGCGTGTGATAGGCGGTGGTGAAGGGGATGTCGCGCTTCAGGCAAAAGGCCCGCGCGGCCCAGCCCAGCGGGCCCTCCGTGACGAGATGGATCGCGTCGGGCGCGAAGATCTTCAGCATGTGATTGAGCCGCGCCTTGGGAAACAGCGACAGGCGGATCTCGGGGTAGGTCGGGCAGGGCAGCGTCCGGAACCGATCGGGGCCGAAGACCTCGACCTCATGGCCTTCGGCCTGAAGCAGTTTGACGATGGTCTCGATGGTGCGAACGACGCCGTTGATCTGCGGACGCCAGGCGTCCGAAACGATTGCTATGCGCAATTCTTGTTCACTCCGTTCTGGTTCACTCCGCCGCCATTTGAGTAGGCGCAAAACCCGGCAGCAGGGATTGCTGGCGGGTGATCTCGGCGGCCCAGTGCACGATGCGCAGCCGGCCGTTGAAGTCCTCGACGAGGGCGGTGCAGCTCTCGACCCAGTCGCCGTCGTTGCAATAGAGCACGCCGTCGATCTCGCGGATCTCGGCGTGGTGGATGTGGCCGCAGACCACGCCGTCGACGCCGCGGCGGCGCGCTTCGCCGGCGACCGCGCGCTCGTAGTTGCCGATGAACTGGACGGCGTTCTTGACGCGGTGCTTCAGGTAGGCCGAGAGCGACCAGTAGGGCAGGCCGAGCTTGCGGCGGCCCCAGTTGAAGAGCGTGTTGAGCCGGAGCGCGGTGTTGTAGGCCCAGTCGCCCAGGATCGCGAGCCACTTGGCGTAGCGCACGATGCCGTCGAACTGGTCGCCATGGATCACCAGCAGCTTCTTGCCGTCCGGCGTCTCGTGGATCGCCTCTTCCTCGACCCGCACGTCGCCGAAGGTGAGCTGGCAGTATTGCCGCGCCGCCTCGTCGTGGTTGCCGGGGATGTAGATGACGTGCGTGCCCTTGCGCGCCTTGCGCATCACCTTCTGGACGACGTCGTTGTGGGCCTGCGGCCAGTACCACCAGCGCTTCAGCCGCCAGCCGTCGACGATGTCGCCCACGAGGTAGAGATAGTCGCTCTCGTTCTGCTTCAGGAAGTCGAGCAGCATCTCGGCCTGGCACCCTCGGGTTCCGAGGTGGATGTCGGACAGGAAGATCGCCCGATGGCGGGCGGGCTGGTTGCGCTCGATAACGGTCATCGGGAGACGGCCATGTGGATAAGAGGTCGCCGACACAAAATCTGTCGTGCGCGATTGCACGAACCTCAGCGGATTGTGTATGTCAGCCGTT
This sequence comes from Reyranella sp., assembly GCA_035501235.1. Lineage (GTDB taxonomy): Bacteria > Pseudomonadota > Alphaproteobacteria > Reyranellales > Reyranellaceae > Reyranella. The sequence continues at coordinate 11,262 of DATJWN010000054.1, read as the reverse complement.
GCGCAGTCGTGAATCGGTTGTGACAGTTAGATGACATTCGAGCCGCCCAGATCCGTCCTGCTCATCCGCAATCCGACCGCCGGCCGGCGCCGCCGCGGCCTGGTCGCGGCCGTGATGCGTCATGTCCGTGACGCCGGCTGGACGATCGACCTCGTCGACACGGCCGCCATGGGCGACGCGCGTCATCTGGCTGAGACCTGCGATGCACGCCGCTACTCGGTGATCGCCGTGGCGGGCGGCGACGGCACGATCAACGAGGTGGTGAACGGCCTGGCACGCCGCGGTGAGGCGGCGCCGGCGCTGGCGATCGTGCCGCTCGGCACCGCCAACGTGCTGGCGCATGAACTCGGCCTCGACTTCAAGGCCAAGGCCATCGCAGAGACGATGATGTCGGGGCGCGCCATGCTGGTCCGGCCAGGCGAGGCATGCAGCGGGAAGTCTCCGGAAGGCGGCGATCCGCGCTGCTTCTCGCTGATGGCGGGCGCGGGCTTCGACGCCAAGGTCGTGGCGGGGGTGAGCGCGCCGCTGAAGCGCCGCTTCGGCAAGGCGGCCTATGTCTGGCGCTCGCTGATCGAGACCGGGCGCTACCGGCCGGTGCGCTACGCCGTCGAGGTCGACGGCGCGCGCCACGAGGCGGCCTCGGTCATCGTCACACGCAGCCGGCACTATGCCGGTCCCTTCGTCGTGGCGCCGAAGGCCATGCTGAGCGAGCCGCTGCTGCATGTCTGCCTGTTCGAGCGCTGGGGCCGCACACAGACCCTGCGCTTCGGCCTCGCGCTCCTGCTCGGCCGGCTGCCCAAGACCGGCGGCTATCGCGTGATCGCAGGCCACGACGTGAAGATCTCGGTGCTGAGCGACGCCGGCGAGCTCGGCCGCCAGCCGGTGCAGATAGATGGCGACGATGCGCTCACGCTCCCGGTCTCGATCGCCCTCGCCGCGGGAAGCGTGCGGCTGCTGCAGCCGGCCTAACGCTTCGCCTTGTCGTGGGCAAAGACGATGCGATGGCCTTCCGGCGACGTGACGACGATCTCGCGCATGCCGTAGGGCTGATCGCGCGGCGGCGTACAGGTGGCGCCGCGGCCGGTCAGTTCTGAGTGCAGGGCGTCGACATCGTCGACCTCGACATAGCCGAACCAGCTATGCGAGCCGATCTCCGCGGCGCGCTTGTCGTCGGGACAGTGGCCGATCATCAGCCGGACATCGCCGCGTTGGGCGAGACGCCAGTCCTGCCCGTCGGTCCAGTCGATGCGGAAGCCCAGCACGTCGCGGAACCAGGCGGCGCTGGCGTCGAGATCCTGGACCGCGAGCACATAGGCCCAGGGCGTGAAGCGGCTCATCGCACGGCCTTCTGCAGCCGCGCCACGACCTCCGGCGTCGGATGGCCGTCGGCCGGCAAGCCGGCCTGCTTCTGGAACATGCGCACGGCCGAGCGCGTCTTGGGTCCGAGCAGGCCGTCGGCCTCGTCGGTGTAGAAGCCGAGGCGTGCCAGGCGCATCTGCATGTCGACCACCGTGTCGTGGCTGAGCGGCTGGTCGTCGTCGGGCGCTTGCTGCATGACCGGCGGGCCGCCCGCGATCTGCTGGGCCAGGATCGAGACCGCGAGCGCATAGAGCGTCGAACGGTTCCAGTTCATGACCGCCTTGAAGTTGGGATAGAGGATGAAGGCCGGGCCGCGCCAGCCGGCGGGCAGGATGATCGATGCCGGCTCGCTCGACACCGGCATGCCGCCGGCGCGCCTCACACCCATCGCCGCCCACTCCTTGATCGGCTTCTCGATCGAGGCATCGGCCTGCTCGAGCGGGAAGTTCTGCGACAGCGTCACCTCCTCGGCGGCCGGCAGGCCGGGCCGAAAGCCGATGCCGCGCAGGAAATTGGCGGCCGAGGCGAAGGCGTCGGGCATAGAGTTCCAGATGTCGATCCTGCCGTCGCCGTCGCGGTCGATGGCGTACTTGGTGAAGGTGGACGGCATGAACTGCATGTTGCCCATGGCGCCCGCCCACGACCCCTTCATCTGCGCGCTGGTCATGTGGTTGGAGGCGAGGATGTGCAGCGCCTGGATGGTCTCGTTGGAGAAGAAGGCGAGGCGCTTGGTCATGCAGGCGAGCGTCGCCACCGAACGCAGCGCCTGGAAGTCGCCCATGTAGGTGCCGTAGTTGGTCTCCATGCCCCAGAAGGAGATGAGGTATTCCGGGCGCACGCCATATTCCTGCTGCAACGCGTTGAGCAGCCCGCGCCACTGCGCGAGCTTCTTCTGGCCCGTGGCGATGCGGTCGGGCGTGACGGAACTGCCGATATACTTGCCGTAGGTCAGCGTGAACTCGGGCTGGCGCTGATCGAGATCGAGCACCTTCTGGTCGGGCGTCAGGTTCTGGAGGGCGCGGTCGGCGATCGCCGCCGGCACACCCTGGCGCACGGCCTCGGCCTTGATGGTTTGCAAGCAGTCCCTGAACTCGGTCTGCGCCGCGGCGGGGACCGCGAAGAGCGCCGTCGTTGCGGCGATGAACGTGATCTTGATTGAGGGGGTCATCTCCCCACTTTATCACGAGTCGTCACGAGCCGGCGATTGTCATCCCCTCGATTCGCACCGTCGGCGCGTTGGTCGAACTCTTGAACCTGAGATCGCTGGCCGGAGTCATGTTGAGGAACATGTCCTTGAGGTTGCCCGCGATCGTGAGGCCGCTCACGGGCCAGGCCTTCTTGCCGTTCTCGATCCAGAAACCCGAGGCGCCGCGGCTGTAGTCGCCGGTGACGCCGTTCACGCCCATGCCGATCAGGTCGGTGACGTAGAGGCCGCTCTTGATGTCGGCGATCAGCGCGTCGGGCGAAAGCTTGCCTTTTTCGAGGTAGAAGTTGGACGTCGAGGCGCCGTGGCCGGTCGGCTCGAGCTTGAGCTGGCGCGCCGAGGCCAGATCGAGCAGCCAGGTCGTGAGAACGCCGTCGTCGATCACCGAATAGCGTTTGGTCGGCAGGCCTTCGCCGTCGAACGGACGGCTGCCGAGGCCGCGCTTGCGATGCGGGTTGTCGACGATCCGGATGCCCTTGGCGAAGATCTGCTGGCCCATCTTGTCCTTGAGGAAGGACGTCCCGCGCGCCACGGCGCGGCCGTTGATGGCGCCGGCAAGATGGCTGAGCAGCCCGCCCGAGATGCGCGGATCGTAGATCACGGGCAGCCGCGCGTTCGCGACCTTCTTCGGATTGAGCCGCGCGACGGCGAACTTGCCGGCATTGCGGCCCACGGTCCGCGCCGCCATCAGGTCCTCGAAATGGACGGCGCTCGACCATTCGTAGTCGCGCTCCATGCCGGTGCCTTCGCCGGCCAGCACCGCGCAGGAGAGCGAGTAGCCGCTCCTTCGATAGCCGCCGCTGAAGCCGTTGCTGATCGCCAGCATGATCGTGTTGCGGCCCCACGCGGCCTCGGCGCCTTCGGAATTGGTGACGCCCTTGACGGCGCGCGCGGCCTCCTCGGCCTCGGCCGCGAGCGCGAGCAGCGTTTTCGCCGAGGGCGGGCGGCGCTTGTCGTCGAGATCGAGATCGGGCCAGCGCCGCGCCAGCAGTTCCTCGGGTGCCACGCCGCAATCGGGATCCTCCGGCACGACGCGCGCCATGGCGACGACGCGCTCGACCAGCGCGCGCAGCGCCGCGGGCGCGAAGTCGGTGGAGGAAACGGTGGCCTGGCGCTTGCCGATGAAGACGCGCAGCCGAAGATCGCGGCCTTCGCTGCCCTCGAGCTTCTCGCGCTTGCCCAGACGCTGGGCAACGGAGATCGATTCGCCGTTGACGTAGAGAGCGTCGGCCGCGTCGGCGCCGGCGGTCTTCGCCCATTTCAGCAGATCGGACAGCAGGTTGGCGTCGGGAGCCGCGGGACGCGGCTTGGCGGGCGCGGTCTTCTTCTTTGCCTTGGACATGGCGGCGGTTGTACGCGGTCCGGGGCCGTGCCGTCGAGTTGGCTCACGGAAAATTAGGTTTGGCAGGGCAGGGAACCGCCGGTAACAATCGGCCGATGACCGGACCCGGCCAGGACGTCGAGACCAAGCACATCTTCTCCGAGGCCTATCGGATCGTCGCGGACTACCATTCGCACGGCATCGATGCCTACAAGAACGAGCTCCGGCCGGGCGAGCTGGCGAGCGTCAGGCGGGAGCTCGCCGCCTGGCGGATCGCGCCGGAGGCCAAGGTGGTCGAGATCGGCTGCGGGCTGGGGCATCTCCACACCTGCCATCCGAACTGGCAGGGCTTCGAATACGCCGACACGGCCGTTGCGCTGGGCAAGACGACCTACGGCGAGACCCTGAACATCGTCGAGGCCGACGCCCGCAACCTGCCGCTCGAGCCAAACTCGGTCGACTTCCTGTTCACCTTCGACGCGCTCGAGCACATTCCCAACGTCGAGCAGGCATTCGCCGAGATCGAGCGCATCATGAAGCCGGGCGGCATCGCGATGCTGGTGCCGGCCTGGAACTGCCGGTCATGGACGGTGAAGAAGCTCCAGATGCGGCCCTATGCCGAGCTGACCCCGTCGGAGAAGATCGGCAAGTTCCTCATTCCCTTGAGGGATCACATCGCCTTCCGGCTCCTGTGCAACCTGCCGGGACGCGCCTTGCGCGAATTGCGATTGCTGTTCGGCGCCGCGGTGCCGCTCGACTACACGCCGCTCACGCCCGACACGACGCTCTGGTACCGCTACGATCGCGGCGCCGACGATGACGCCTTCATCTCGATGGATGCGCACGCCGCGATCGCCTATTTCCGCGCACGGGGATGGCAGACGCCATCCCACCCGACATTCTGGAAACGCTTCAGCGTGCGCAGCGGACCGGTCGTGGTCCGCAAGCCCGCCTAGCGGGCGTAGGCGATACCGGCCCTCGTTTCGGCGATGGCGTTGTCGGTCGCGGCAATGGCACGCTCGCGATGGCCGCCCTTGTTGGCTTCGGACCGGACGAGTTCGGCGCGGGCCGCTTGCAGCGACTCGAGCGCGCTCACCATGTGCGGCTGCGCGGCATAGGCGACGGACGCGCCGATCGCGACGCCGACCAGCAGCAGGGCAACGGACTTCACACCAAGACGAGACATGGACGTTCTCCCAACATGAAATGTGCGGGACTCTTCCCGCACACTCCATGCTAGGTCAGGTCCAGGTCGGTCGGAATCGCTATTTCGCGGCGACCGATCTGTTGGCGGCGCAGGTCACCGCCTTCAGCGAGGCGGTCACGATGTTCGAGTCCATGCCGACGCCCCAAAGGACGCGACCATCGCCGGTCTCGGCCTCGATGTAGCTCACAGCCTGTGCATCTTCACCCGCGCCGGTGGCGTGCTGGTGATAGTCGCGCACCTTGATCTTGACGCCGCAATCCTTGGCCAGTGCCTCGACATAGCCCGCGATCGGGCCGTTGCCGTGGCCGCTGATCGCCTTGGGCTTGCCGTTCACCGTGACCTTGGCGTCGATCAGGCGAAGCTCGGGATGGCCGGGCTGCGGCAGGGTCGTGTGGCCCTCGAAGGCGATCGGCCTGGTGTTCTCGAGATACTCCTTGCGGAACGTGTCCCAGATCAGCGCCGGCTGGATCTCCTTGCCGGTCTCGTCGGCGATCTGCTGGATCACCTTGGAGAACTCGACCTGGAGAAGACGCGGCATGTCGATGCCGTAGTCGGTCTTCAGGATGTAGGCGATGCCGCCTTTGCCCGACTGGCTGTTGATGCGGATGATCGCCTCGTACGAACGCCCGAGATCGGCCGGATCGATCGGCAGGTAGGGGACTTCCCAGACCTTGCTGTTCGAGGCCTCGAGCGCCTTGAAGCCCTTGTTGATCGCATCCTGGTGCGAGCCGGAGAAGGCGGTGAAGACGAGATCGCCGCCATAGGGATGGCGCGGATGCACCGGCAGCTGGTTGCAGTATTCGACGGTCTGGCGGATCTCGTTGATGTTCGAGTAGTCGATCTCCGGATCGACGCCCTGGGTGAACATGTTGAGGCCCAAGGTCACGAGATCGACATTGCCGGTGCGCTCGCCGTTGCCGAACAGGCAGCCCTCGATGCGATCGGCACCGGCCATGTAGCCCAGCTCCGCCGCCGCGACGCCCGTGCCGCGGTCGTTGTGCGGGTGCAGGCTCAGGATCATCGAATCGCGGTACTTGAAGTTGCGATGGCACCATTCGATCTGGTCGGCGTAGATGTTGGCCGAGGCCATCTCGACCGTCGCCGGCAGGTTGATGATGATCTTCTTCTGCGGCGTCGGCTGATAGACGTCACAGACCGCCGCGCAGATATCGCGCGCGAACTCGAGCTCGGTGCCGGTGAAGCTCTCCGGCGAATACTCGTAGACCCATTCGGTGTTGGGATCGGCATCGGCCAGCTTCTTGACCAGCCTGGCGCCCGTCACCGCGATCTCGATGATGCCGGCGAAGTCGGTGTTGAACACCACGCGGCGCTGGAGCGTCGAGGTCGAATTGTAGAGATGGACGATGACCCGCTTGGCGCCGCGGCAGGCCTCGAAGGTGCGCTCGATCAGCTCCGGCCTGGATTGCGTCAGCACCTGGATGGTGACGTCGTGCGGGATCATCTTCTTCTCGATGAGCTCGCGCACGAAGTCGAAATCGGTCTCGGAAGCGGCCGGGAAGCCGACCTCGATCTCCTTGAAGCCCATGTCGCAGAGCAGCTTGAACATCCGCGTCTTGCGGTCGGAGTCCATCGGCTCGATGAGCGCCTGGTTGCCGTCGCGCAGGTCGACGGCGCACCAGATCGGCGGCTTGGTGATGACGGCGTTGGGCCATTGCCGGTCCTTGATCGGGATCGGCTTGAACGGGACGTATTTCTCGCCCGCGGTGGGCATCATGGGTTTTTGAGGTGACATGGCTCGCTTACGACTTCTGAAGGAATGACACGGACGACGACAGCGACCCGCAAGGTCCCCGGCAAGCCGGGAGGCGGGTCAGCGAATAAGTCGAAGCGCGGTCAGTCGAAGCATTGCGGGCGCCACAATAGGGCGCTCGGGGCCGCTGTCAACGGTCACTAAAAACCCGCCGGAAGAGGGGGGAAGCTCTTCCGGCGGGCTGGACGAGGAGAAGGACGCTTGGGAAACGCTTACTGAAGCGGGATGTTGAAGTTCAGGTTCAGACCCGACGGCGCCGGCGGAGCGGCATAGACGACCGGCGGGGGCGCCACGTAGACCGGGCGGGGAGCGACATAGACCGGGCGCTCCACGACGCGCTCGTGGTGATAGTAGTGATCGCGATCCCAGCGATGATCCCAGTGGTCTTCGGCCTGGGCGCCGACCGAGAAGGCGAGGATGGTGGTGGAGACGGCGACAGCGGCGCCGAGAGAGAAGAGCTTGGTGAGACGCATTGGGCGATGAACCTCCGTTGACATCATCCAGTACGCAGGGACCCCGCCGACATCTCCCCGGCCAATTGAGGCATTGTCGAGAAATGTGAGTCGCGCTTTTGCCACGATTCGAACGGCCGGCCCCCGTCGTCGATTCGGGGCCGGCCGTCGGTCGTAAGCTTGTCGTCAGGTCGTTACGGCAGCGGGATGTTCAGGTTGATGCCCGGTGCGCCGTAGCCATAGCCGTAATAGACGGGCGGCGCGTAGACCACCGGCGGCGGAGCCCAGTAGCGCGGGCCCCAGTAGCTGCCGGCCCAGTGATTGTAGTAGGGGCGGTGCCAACCATGGTTCCAGCCCTCACCGTGCCACCCATGGTTCCACTCGCGGGCCTCGGCGCTCGTGCCGACGGCCGCGACGGCCAAGCCTGCGATAGCGATCACCGCAGAAGCTCGACCCAATCGACTCATCAAGTTGGTGCGCATGGCAACCTCCTTTGACAGACAATCGGATAACGTCTTCCGACACCGGGGAGATGGGCAGCGAATGTGACGCCTGCGGGGAATTTCGCAGCCGCTTCCGGCCATGTTTCGCTCAGCTTCCGGTAAGGACTAAGATCACGAAAAGTAGAGGGAAGGGAACAACATGGCGGGACCGCTGAGCGGCGTACGCATTCTCGATTGCACGACGGTGGTGCTGGGGCCGTGGGCGGCGCAGCAGCTGGGCGATCTCGGCGCCGACGTGATCAAGATCGAGCCGCCGGAGGGCGACACGACGCGCCAGCTGGGACCCGCGCGCCATCCGGGCATGGCCGCCTTCTATCTCGGCTGCAATCGCTCCAAGCGCTCGATCGTGCTCGACCTCAAGCAGGAGAGCGGACGCAAGGCGCTGTTCAAGCTCGCTGAGACGGCCGACGTGCTGATGCACAACTACCGGCCGGAGCCCGCCAGGCGGCTGGGCGTCGAGTACGAGAAGTTCGAGAAGATCAATCCGCGCCTCGTCTACCTCGCGACCTACGGCTATCGCGCCGCCGGCCCGCTGGGACCGAAGGCGGCCTACGACGACATCATCCAGGCGGCGTCCGGCCTCGCCTCGCTGCAGCGGGTGGTCGCCGGCCAGCCGCGATTCCTGCCGACCATCGTCGCCGACAAGACGAGCTCCAACGGCGTGGTCTCCGCGCTGCTCGCGGCCCTGTTCGCGCGCGAGCGCACGGGCCATGGCCAGGCGGTCGAGGTGCCGATGTTCGAGACGCTGGTCTCCTTCGTCATGGTCGAGCATCTCTACGGCGAGAGCTTCAAGCCCGCGCTCGAGACGGCGGGCTACAAGCGCGTCTTGAACAAGGAGCGCCGTCCCTATCCGTCGAAGGACGGCTACTTCGCCCTGCTGCCCTACACCGACGGCCACTGGAAGGAGTTCTGCACCCTGGTCGGCCGGCCCGATCTCGCCGCCGATCCGCGCTTCCAGGGCATGGCCAATCGCCTCAAGAACGTCGAGCAGTACTACGCCACGCTGGCCGGCCTCTGCGCCGAGCGCACCAACGCCGAATGGGTCGAGCTGCTCAAGAACTCCAACGTGCCGCACGGGCCGGTGAACACGCTCGAGGACCTGTTCGTCGATCCGCAGCTCAACGCCACGGGCTACTGGCAGGAGGTCGAGCATCCGACCGAGGGCAAGCTGCGCATGCCGGGCATCGCGCCGCGCTTCTCCCGGACGCCGCCGGAGATCAAGCGCCTGCAGCCCAGGCTCGGCGAGCACAGTGTCGAGGTCCTGGAGGAGGCGGGGTTCAGCCGCGCGGAGATCGACGCCATGCTGAAATCGGGCGCGACGAAGGCGGCGGGATGATCGCCCGGCGCACGGCGGCGGCAAGCCGCGGGAGCGGGGCCGTCGGATAGGGCGAAAGCCGTCGCGCCTCAGATCAGCGCCGCCGCCTCCGGGCTGACGCTCTGCTTCCATTTGGCGATCGCACCCGAGGCGGCCTTGGCCAGCGCCGCCTTGAGGTCGGGATTGATCTCCGCGGCCGCTGTCAGCACGACGTTGTTCGCGCGCAGGCGATTGCGATTGTCCTCGACGCGCTTCTGCCACGAGGTCCAGCGATCGTACTGGGTCGCCAGCGCGGCGCGATCGACGGCGCCGCGCAGGTTCGGCGACAGGCGTTGATAGGCGTTGTAGTTCAGCGTGGCGAAGGAAAGCGGCACGGCGTAGCCGATCTCGGCGAAGTGCGGCAGGTGCTGCCACAGTTTCTGGCCCGCGCCGCCGTCGCCCGAGGAGAGCACGGCATCGAGGCTGCCGTCGCCGAGGCGCGGCATGGTCTCGCTGAACGACAGGTTGACCGGACGCGCGCCGGCCGTCGTGAAGACGTCGAGGCTCGTCGCATCGTAGACGCGGATCCGGAGGCCCGCGAGATCGGCCGGCGTGGCGATCGGCTTGCGCGACCACAGGCCGCTTGCCGGCCACGGCGCGGCATAGAGCAGGCCCTGGTTCTCGCGCTGGAAGCGCAGCGCATAGAGCGTACGCGCGCGGTCGAACAGGCGTCGCGCGTCGGCTTCGCTCGCCGCCACGAAGGGCAGCGACGACAGCAGGAACAGGGGATCGATGCCGCCCAGGGCGCCGGCGAAGGCGCAGCCCGCGGAAAGCCTGCCGTCGCGCACGGCCGCCACGATCTCCGAGGACTTCATGCCCGCCATCGCGTCGTAGGACGGAGTCACGACAATGTGTGCGGCGGTCTCCGAGGCAAGACGCGACGCGAAATAGGAAATGCCTTCGCCCGAAACCGTCGTGGACGGGTATTCCGTCGCCATCGACCAGACGGCGTTCTCGGCGCGGGCCGGACGCGCGGCCGTGGCGAGCAAGGACAGCGCCGGAAGAAGCCGCGCCAATTCGCGCCGTGACAGGCGCGGAGAAGAGTCGAACATGATTGCAGTATAGGCCGGGATTATCGCAGAGGGCTCAAGTTTGGGGTTCTCAGGTATTTGCTTACGAATGTTTTCACGCGATGGGCGGAGGTGTAGAGCAACTTCAAGTGGCGTACCTGGCAACGCTGCAACACCCATTGCATGCAAGGGATCTTGAGAGGGCTTCTCGTCGATGGCTCTGGATGTCTACGTTGGGTCGCTGTCGCGCTACTACGCCGGGGACTGGGAAGGTACAGCAGAGAGAGTGGCCAGCGATCGGACGGGCCGGTCTGGCGCACAAGACCGTCTCAAGGAAGCCGAGCGACTGCGCCCCCGCGTACTTGCCTGGCGCGACGCCCTCAACCAGTCGCTGGGCGCGAATGCGCCCGCCGCTTTCGACTGGAACGAATCCCTCGACACGCCGCATTTCGCCGGCCGGCCGGGCTGGGACGGCTTCGGCTCGCTGGTCCTGTGGGCCGCCTATACCGAGCATCCGGCGCTGCGCCGTCCCCCGACCTTGCCCGAGCAGTGGGACTACGATGCCGCGCTGATGCGCTCCAACGCCGAGGGCTTCCGCTCGCGCTACTCCCATCTCGTGCGCAAGGTCGAGCTCTGGCTGCCGGCGGCCTTTCCCTTCACCTTCGAGGCGGAGGATATCGACGGCAGGCGCGTCGTCGTCGGCTCGGCCGAGACGCTGCAGCGCCAGCTCGCCGATCTCAACAACGCCACCTGGAAGGTCGATGACGACGAGGTCGCGGCCTGGAGTCGCCGCGCGCCGCTCACCGATGCGCCGCTCGAGATCCTGGCGCGCTATGCCTTCTCGATCCTCTCGGCGCTCGCAAGAGCGGCCGTCGATCATCGCCTGCCGATGAAGCTCGACACCTGAAAATGAAACCGCCCGCGAGGTCGTCGCGGGCGGTTCAATTTCACACCTCGGCAGGTGAAGATATCAGGCGCCGGCGGTCGGCGCGGCCGGCGGCGGTTCCGTCGCGGGCGGGCGGTTGCGCCGCTCGTTCATGAACTGGTCGAACTCCGCGCGATCCTTGGCCGAGCGCAGCTT
>DATJWN010000053.1:0-4246 GCA_035501235.1 Reyranella sp. | reverse complement strand
GATCGCCGCGCCAGTCCGCGCCAAGCTTGTCGATCTCGTCCAGCAGGAAGAGCGGATTGGCGCTCTTGGCCTTCTTCATGCCCTGGATGACCTTGCCCGGCATGGAGCCGATATAGGTCCGGCGATGACCGCGGATCTCCGCTTCGTCGCGCACGCCGCCCAGCGACATGCGGACGAAGTTGCGGCCGGTGGCCCGGGCGATCGACTTGCCGAGCGAGGTCTTGCCGACGCCGGGCGGGCCGACGAGGCACAGGATCGGCCCCTTGATCTTGCTGACCCGCTGCTGGACCGCGAGGTACTCGAGGATCCGCTCCTTGACCTTCTCGAGGCCGTAATGGTCGGCGTTGAGCACCTTCTCGGCGAGCTTGATGTCGTTCTTGACCTTGGTCCGCTTCTTCCACGGAATCGACAGCAGCCAGTCGAGGTAGTTGCGCACGACCGTGGCCTCGGCCGACATCGGGCTCATGGTCTTGAGCTTCTTGAGCTCGGCCATGGCCTTCTCGCGCGCCTCCTTCGACAGCTTGGTCTTCTTGATGCGCTCCTCGATCTCCGAGGACTCGTCCTTGCCCTCCTCGATCTCGCCCAGCTCCTTCTGGATCGCCTTGAGCTGTTCGTTGAGGTAATACTCGCGCTGCGTCTTCTCCATCTGGCGCTTCACGCGGCTGCGGATGCGCTTCTCGACCTGGAGGACGCCGATCTCGCTTTCCATGAAGCCGAAGATGCGCTCAAGGCGCTGGGTGACCGTCTCGGTCTCCAGGAGCTCCTGCTTCTCGGGGATCTTCAACGCCAGGTGCGAGGCCACCGTATCGGCAAGCTTGCCGGGGTCCTCGATCTGGTTGATCGAGACCAGCACCTCGGGGGGAATCTTGCGGTTGAGCTTGATGTACTGCTCGAACTGGCCGATCACCGCGCGCGAGAGCGCCTCGACCTCGCTCTGATCGCCCACCTTCTCGGGCACGGTCTCGGCCCACGCCTGGAAGAAGGCCGGGTTGTCCGTGTACTTGATGATCTTGGCGCGCGCCCCGCCCTCGACCAGCACCTTGACCGTGCCGTCGGGCAGCTTCAGCAGCTGCAGAACGGTGCCGACCGTGCCGACCGAAAAGATGTCCTCGGAGGTGGGGTCGTCCTGGCTCGCGTTCTTCTGGGTCGCCAGCAGGATCTGCTTGTCGTCCTTCATGACGTCTTCGAGGGCGCGGACCGACTTCTCGCGGCCGACGAAGAGCGGCACGATCATGTGGGGGAAGACCACGATGTCGCGAAGAGGAAGGACCGGATAGAGAGTGCCGCGGGGTGTCTCAGTCATGGTACCTCGATTTCGGCTTTGATCCCGCTGTGATGGGCCGACCGGCCGGCGGGTGAGCAAAACCCGCCGATAATTGTCGACTCTTGAGGCGGGTTGCCGTCAAGCAGTGGTTATGTGGCATTCCGGCACGGACCGTTCAAGGTCCGTGCCTGCCGGAAGCGGCGTCAGGCGGAGCTTCCGCTGACCGAATCGCTGCGGCGATCGGCGTAGATCTGCAAAGGCTTGGCGCGGCCTTCGACGACCTCCTTGTTGATAACCACTTCTTCGACGCCGTTCATGCTCGGCAGGTCGAACATCGTGTCGAGGAGGATGCTCTCCATGATCGAGCGCAGGCCGCGGGCCCCTGTCTTGCGCGCGATCGCGCGCTTGGCGACCGAGCGGAGCGCGTCGTCCGAGAAGCCGAGGCGCATGCCTTCCATCTCGAACAGCCGCGCGTACTGCTTCACCAGCGCGTTCTTCGGCTTCATGAGGATCTCGACGAGCGCGTCTTCGGACAGATCGTTGAGGGTCGCCACCACCGGAAGACGGCCGATGAACTCCGGGATCAGCCCGAACTTCAGCAGGTCCTCGGGCTCGACCTCCTTGAGGATCTCGCCGGTCTGGCGCTCGTCGGCCGCGCGCACGTCGGCGCCGAAGCCGATCGCCGTCCCGCGCGTGCGCTGGGAGATGATCTTCTCGAGGCCGGCAAACGCACCGCCGCAAATGAACAGGATGTTGGTCGTGTCGACCTGCAGGAACTCCTGCTGCGGATGCTTGCGGCCGCCCTGCGGCGGCACGGAGGCGATCGTGCCCTCCATGATCTTCAGCAGCGCCTGCTGCACGCCCTCGCCCGACACGTCGCGGGTGATCGACGGGTTCTCGGACTTGCGGCTGATCTTGTCGACCTCGTCGATGTAGACGATGCCGCGCTGGGCGCGCTCGACGTTGTAGTCGGCCGCCTGCAGGAGGCGCAGGATGATGTTCTCGACGTCCTCGCCGACATAGCCGGCCTCGGTCAACGTCGTCGCGTCCGCCATGGTGAACGGCACGTCGATGATGCGCGCCAGGGTCTGCGCCAGCAGCGTCTTGCCGCAGCCGGTCGGGCCGACGAGCAGGATGTTCGACTTCGAAATTTCGATGTCGTTGTTCTTGGTGCCCATCGACAACCGCTTGTAGTGGTTGTGGACGGCAACCGAGAGCACGCGCTTGGCGTGGTCCTGTCCGATCACGTAGTCGTCGAGGACATTGCAGATGTCGCGCGGCGTGGGGACGCCATCGCGGGATTTGACGAGGGTCGTCTTGTGCTCTTCGCGGATGATGTCCATGCACAGTTCGACGCATTCATCGCAGATGAACACCGTCGGACCGGCGATCAGCTTCCGCACTTCGTGCTGGCTTTTGCCGCAAAATGAACAGTACAGGGTGTTTTTTGAGTCGCCACCGCTGGACTTCGTCATAGTCGCTCCGTTACCGGCCGCGCCGCGGCCCTGATAACCAGGGATGCAGCCCGACTCTACTCATGTTAACGGCAGGTCCTAGGTCAAGACAACGCTAAAAACCTGCCAAGCCCCAGATATCGGGGGCTTTCTAGCCCTTGGACCCCTCGCGGTAGTGGCTGTAGGGCCACGAAAAGGTCATTCAGCGGGCACTCGGTCTATATAGTGACAGCTTAGCGTCAACGAAAGATTAAGCGTGGGTGATCACGCCGTGGCCATTCGCGAATGCGCCCGCTGTTATGCGGCTTTCGCATCCTCCGGCCGCGGCGGCCGGGTCGTGACCACTTCGTCGATCAAGCCGAACGACTTGGCCTCATCCGGCGACATGAACTTGTCGCGCTCGACCGCGCGTTCGATCGACTCCAGGGTCTGCCCGGTGTGGAACACGTAGATCTCGTTCAAGCGCTTGCGAAGATTGAGGATTTCGCGCGCCTGAATCTCGATATCGGTGGCCTGGCCCTGCGCCCCGCCGGACGGCTGATGGACCATGATGCGCGAGTTGGGCAGCGAGAACCGCTTTCCTTTGGCGCCTGCGGTCAGCAGCAGCGAGCCCATGGACGCCGCCTGGCCGATGCACACGGTCGCCACGTCGGGGCGGATGTACTGCATCGTGTCGTAGATCGCGAGGCCGGAGCTGACGATGCCTCCCGGAGAATTGATGTAGAACGAGATGTCCTTCTTCGGATTCTCGGATTCGAGGAACAACAGCTGGGCGCACACGAGGCTGGCCACGGCGTCGTTCACGGGCCCGACCAGGAAAATGATCCGCTCCTTGAGGAGGCGCGAGTAGATGTCGAACGCGCGCTCGCCCCGGGCCGTCTGCTCGATGACCATCGGTACCATGGTGTTCATCTGCGTCTCGATGCGCTCGCTCATCGTGGTCTCCTCAACTCGGGTAGGATCGCGTGCACTCGTGCTCGGGTCTGCTCTCGGTCGGCCGTCATCTCAAGCTGCCGGGGCCTCATCCTCTTCGCTCGCGCGCAGCAGCTCGGCCGAGCTGATCGGCTTTTCCGTCACCTTGGCCATCTCGACGATGAAGTCCACCACCTTGTCCTCGAACAACGGGGCGCGCAGCTGGGCCAGGGCTTCGGGGTGGTTGCGGTAGAAATCGACGACCTTGCGCTCCTGGCCGGGATAACGGCGCGCCTCTTCGATCAGGGCGCGGTTCACTTCCTCCTGCGTCACCTCGATGTTGTTGAGCCGTCCGACTTCGGACAGCAGCAACCCCAGCCGGACGCGGCGCTCGGCGATCTCGCGGAACTCCTTCTTGATCTCCTCTTCGCTCTTGCCGCTGATCGTCGGATCGTTGTCGCCGCGCTTGCGCGCCTCCTCGATGCTCTTCCAGATCTGGTCGAACTCGATGTCGACCATGCCCTGCGGCACGCCGAAATCATGGTTGGCGGCCAGCTTGTCGAGGAGCTGCCGCTTGAGCCGCCCGCGCGCGCGGCGCGCAAAATCGCGGTTCATC